>JBGFRR010000070.1:0-3287 GCA_041695045.1 Bacteroidota bacterium | reverse complement strand
AGGGAATTGCCGTAAGTTATTGACGAACAGTCAATTATACGAAAGCACAGGGTGAAAGTCAACAGCAGTCGGTAGGGGAATGTGCTGAGGATTACCTTAGTTGGTTTGGATTTTTTGAACCGCCCCGCGGGGCGAATCAACGCCCATTGCCCCGCCTTGGCGGGGCGCTCATTCGCGCTTGCGCGCCGTAGCGCTTCAGCGCGCAAGCGCGTTCTTTCGCGGTTTAGAACTTGTTTTTGGTTGTGGCCTGCCTGTGTCGAGCGGGGGCTTGCCCACGTTAGGGGTACTATGCGTTCACTATGGCGCACTCGGGCCGAGGATTACCGCGTTGAGGAACAAACGATTCGCGCCCCGGAAATACGCGCGGAAGTTCACATCCTCTGCAAACGCGATCACACGCCCCTGACCAACGCGCTCCTCGTACACATACACTGCTTCCGGCAGGCGGTCGAGCGTCTCTGGCCATGCATGTCCGGAGATTCGTAGCGCACCTTTCGCTCCATACCGCGCAACAACGCGACGCCCTGCGGACGGCGGCTCGTCGGGGGGAAGGTAGATTCGGTTCGAGTTGACCAGAACAGGAAGCTCACGCTCATAGCCGGCCGAGAGCCATCGCGCTGGATCGATCGTTACGCGCATCAGAGCACCGGGTACAGAGAAACGCTGCTTCTTCTCATTGTCTTTCAACTCGTACCATGAACGGAGTTTGATCAGATTCAAATTCTTCCGCGCAACCTCCGTCCCACTGCCGACCGTCACCAGTGTTCCCCCCTCGCGCACCCATCGACCGATCCGCTCGAGTCCCGGCTGACCGACGATACGCGCAACGGCAGCACTATCGCCAATTTCCGGGATGATCAAAACATTGAAGCGATCGAGCTTCATGTTCGCAAGCAATCCTGCCCGCAGAACCGTCACCGGAATCTCGTACTGCTGGTCCAACGTGTACCACGCCCATCCGAATGAGTACGCCTGCACAGGATCCTCCGCGAGCATGGCAATCACCGGAGTCTTCACGGCGAACGTTGCATCACCCGATCCGAGCGTGCGATGCGGCGGATCGTTGTAGCCGGTCTTCACCGCTGTAACGTCTAACCCGAATCGCCTCGCTACCTCCCACACCGCGTCATGGATGGCTTCGGTATTCTGGCCGACGCGGACAATCACCGTTCCGCCTGCGTACGGCTTCCCTTCGATCATCGTCGGCTCCCATATCAGATGCGCGCGATGTCCCCCAGCCTTAAGATGATACAGCGCAGCGAGGGAGGCAGTTTGCTTGCCATCAATGAGATAGGCATACTGTGCACGCTGGCGCGGCGGTGGTACACGCTGACGCAACAGCTCCGGCAAAGGCTCAACAGACAGCGGCCGCGCGTCTCCGGAGCTATAGCCTCCGACATTAAACAACAGAGGGAGCGACCACGCGGTGATGTCGTAGAACCTCGGGTTCTCTGCTCGCTCGACAAATTCTCGCGCCTTCTTGAGGAAGTCCGGCAGCAGCGGCAGGTCTGGTTCCATGAGCACACGCAACAACCGGTTGCGCGGTTGAGCTGCCTCGACGACGAACGTGCCGGCAGAAAAAGTTTTCTGGCCGATCGTCTTGCCCGTCCGATCCCGCACTGACCCAAGCTGCGTGTCGCGCGTCAAGCGGTGAACTTCGATGCCGTTGCGCATGAGGAGGTTGGCTAACTCGGTAACAAGCGCCGGATCCCCTTCCGGGGCAATGAGATAGCGGCGAATCCCTTGCTTGCCGTCGTCGAGAGCGGCACGGTTGGCGTCGTAGTACTCTTTCAACAGCGCCCGTCGCTCACGAGCCGAAAGCAACAGCGTCGCCCAACCGGCCGTGTATTGCTGCATGAGGGCATCGCGCAGCGTTCGGACGGATTCGTCGGGACGCTTCAGCGCCAATCCCCTGCTCGACCCCTGCTCATAGAGCATCCCCACCGCACCTTGATAGCTGAGCATAGAAGTTGTGTAGGCGGGATAAAAAAAGTTGAAGCGCTCGCGTGCAAAGTACTCATATCCCGCCGCATCAAACGCCTTGGCATGCGCGGCACCAAAGCGCACAAACCACCGCTTTGCGAAGTCGGGGAAATACGGTCCGTACGGCTCGGCCGGCGGCTCGAAGTAGAACTCCACATCTGAGCCCATCTCGTGCAAGTCCACGCCAACCTGCGGACGCCAGCCGCGGAGTGTGGGAATGCGCGCCTGAGTTTCCTTTTGTGTATGAGCGAACCAATCCCGGTTCGTGTCGAAGTAGTAATGGCCGGTGCGGAACTTCAACGCCTGCCAGCCGGTAAAGACATTCGACCAGTCCTCGAGGTCCGGCGAAGGTTCGCGTCCGATGTTTTCGTGATTGATGTTCGCAAACGCATCGCGGCCGTCGGGGTTCAATATAGGGTCGAGAAGCACTACACAGTTGTGAAGGATGTCCATCGTTTCATCGTCATCGCGTGTGGTGAGCCGTTCGAGCATCTTCAACACTGCTTCAGAGCCCGACAGCTCGAACCCGTGAATCGACCCTCCCATCCACACGATAGCCGGCTGTGTCTCGGTCAGTGCTGCGGCTTCCGAGGGCGAGAGCGTTCGTGGGTCATCGAGACGCTGTGCGTTCCGCTTGATCTGTTCGAGGCGCGCATGGTTGTCGGGAGAGGTAACGATGGCAAGCATGAGACTTCGTCGCTCCCACGAGAGCCCCTGATTGACGATACGGACGCGGTTCGACGTTTCCGCTAACCGTTCGAGATACCGAACCATCTGATGGTGCAGCGTGATGCGTTCGCCAAAGTCGTGTCCCACGACGTCTTTGAACGTCGGCACTTGTCCGTAGCTTACCGAACAGACCAGTACGAGTGCAATCAATACGCGATGCATGGTTTATCTCCTTTCATGAAGTGACTGTCATCCTCGGGAGTACAACCTGTCCCGCACGTCGGTGGTGCGGGACTCCCTCGGAACATGGGAAGAGGTTTCACAATGTCTGCGTTCATTCGGGATAGTGGAAGTATCACAGCCGCAGGAGTGACAAGAGTATCGTTACTGGCGCAAAACCCTCACTCATGGCGGTCAACTTATCTCCTTTAGTCGATGCGAAGTACGATTTTCCCAAACTGCTCCGCTTCCTGCATTCGTTTCAAGGCTGCTGTGGCTTCGTTGAGCGGATAGACCCGATCAATGACAGGACGCAATCCTCCCGCTCCGTACATCGCCAACATTTCCTCGAACGCTTTCGGCGGGCCCATCGTTGAACCGATGATCGTCAAGTGTTTCCAAAACATGCGGCGCAC
>JBGFRR010000037.1:0-3312 GCA_041695045.1 Bacteroidota bacterium | reverse complement strand
CGCGAGGCGTCGCTCTCAAGCCGCTCTCCGGCAATGAAAAGTCCGATGAGCAAAATCACCGGCACGCTGAGGACGATAAAGAAGAATGGTTTCATGACGACGGCGGAGATGATTGTGATGGACGTGGGTCTTGTGAAAGCTTTTTGTCATACGTTCGGGGCTGTTGGTCAAAGACCCGACGGGTCTTAGCAGGCCTATCGGGTCTCACCCTACCGACACGTCTCGCTTACCACAACGCCGTTGACAACCACTCCGCACACGCGGGTGGTGTATTCAAACGGGTCGCCGTCGAACAACACCACGTCGGCGTCTTTGCCCGCCTCGAGCGAACCGACACGCTTCTCGATACCGAGCAGGCGCGCAGGCTCGATCGTGAGCGCCGCTAACGCATCGTTCCAAGGCAAACCGTTCGCAATCGCAATGGCCGCCTCAAACAAGACGACTCGCGTTTTCGGCACGTAGCTCTCGTAGCCACTCTGGAATGCGATCGGAATGCCGGCCTTCTTCAACGTGGCAGCCGTCTCCATCGAAGCATTGCGCAGCTCGCCTCCCGTCCGCACCATCGTCGGATGAATAATCACCGGCACGCCCGCTTTCTTGATCTCGTCGATGACAAGATACGCTTCAGCCGCGCCGTCGAAGACGAGCTTGAATCCGAACTCCTTCTGCAACCGCAACACGCTCGTGATGTCCGTTGCCGTCTGCGCGGTAAAGAGCGCCTTGACTTCACCGGCCAACACCTTCGACAGCATGTCGAGCTTCAAATCACGCGCAGGCCGTTTGGAAGGATCCTTCTCGTTCATCTTTGCCGCGTAGTCTTGCGCTTTGAAGAACTCGGATCGGATCATTGCGATGCTCTTCGACTTCGTTCCCGGGGATCGGAAATTCTGGCTCACACTACTGCCGATGGTGAAGGCCACCATCCCCACCGAATCAACCAGCGCTTCGTTGACAGTCTTGCCGGTTGTCTTCACGATAATCGTCGATCCGCTGGCGAGTGCGCCGGGACTCGGGCCGGTGTGCAATGTCGTTACGCCGAGATTGCGAACCCATTCGACAAGCGCCTCCTGCGGGTTGTACGCATCGAGTGCGCGAAGTTCCGGCTGGATGGGACTGGACGTTTCGAGCTGCATCTGGTCGTGCGCTACATTGTAGATGCCCGCAAGACCGATAACCGAGCGCGCATCGATGAGCCCGGGCGTTACAACTTTGGCCGAAAGCACGTTGTATCCGGACGGAATGCTCACCTGCGATGCCGGGCCGACGCGTTCGATTTTGTTTCCCCGAAGAAGCACGACGCCGTCGTTGATCGGCTCGCCAGCCATTGTGTACATGGTTTCACCCCGCACCGCGACCTGAGCGGCAGAGGGTGTAGCGACGAAGAAGAGAAGCGCGAGCATGAGCAGCAGCGAGAAGCAATGTCGAATGTTGAATGCCGAATGTCGAATGATGAAGTAGTGAAGAGGGGCGGCGGTATGTTCAGGCGCCTGTTTCATTGCGCACCTCCTTCCTCACATGCATCGACGTGAACGGATTCGCGGAAGACATCGAACCCGCCGACGGCGTACTTGTAGTCGTCGGGATTCGAGCGGTCGAACACCTTCTGTCCTTCTACCCACGTCTGCTCGACGTGCGTGTAGAGACTCAGCGGGTCGCCGGAGAGGATGATGAAATCGGCGTCCTTTCCGACGTTGAGCGAGCCAATGCGATGGTCGAGGTCCAGCATCTTCGCGCCGGCGAGCGTCATGGCCTCCAGCGCTTTCTCGCGGGACATTCCCGACCGCACGCCAAACGCAGCCGAGCGGAGGAAGAGTCGTGAATCAGTGATGCCGTCATCGGTGTGGAAGCCTACCAGTGCGCCGGCTTGTTCGAGTGCCGCACCGTTTTCCCAACGAATGTTGACTGCTTCCAACTTGCCGCCGGGCGAATCGAGGACGATGATCGACGAGGGCACACCCGCCTTTGCAATTTCATCCGCCACTTTCCATGCTTCGCTCACATGGTGGAGCACAACGCGGAAGCCGAACTCCTTTGCCAACCGCAAGACCGTGAGGATGTCATCGTGGCGATGGGTATGATGATGCACGATGCGCTTGCCTTCGAGCACTTGCACGAGCGCTTCCATATCCAGCTCGCGCTTCGGCATTTTCGCCGGGTCGCCTTTCGCAGCCTGAACCTTCGCGCGATACTCCTGCGCTTTCACAAACAGTTGTCGCACCAACGCCGCCGACTTAGCCCGCGTGCCGGGAAACGGCGCCGAGCGGATGGAGTTCGTCCCGTTCGCCATCTTCATCCCGCCGCAAATGTCGTTGATCGGGTCTGAACACACGAGCATATCGTTGATCGTGTTTGCGCGGCGGAGCTTCACGTACGCCGTCTGGCCGCTCATGAGATGGCCGGAGCCGGGCATAATGTTCGCGGTCGTGATGCCGCCGGCAACAGCTTTCTTCAGGTTGTCGCTGCGGACGTTGATGGCGTCGAGGATGCGCACATCGGGTTGCAGCGGTGCGGATTGGTCGCCCCCGTCTCCGCCGCCGAGATGCGTGTGTGTGTCCACGAGGCCGGGCATGATCACCTTGCCCGGTACGTTGTGCACGACAGCGTCTGCAGGAACGGTAACGGTAGCGGCAGGTCCGACGGCAACGATCTTGCCGTTGAGCACCACGAGGATGCCGTTTTCGACCGGTGAGCCTTCGATGGGGTAGATTGTTGCTCCGCGGAACACATGCGGCTTCTCCTGCGCGAGCGCACTGCACGCAAGCACGCAGAAGAGAAATGCGGTAAAGATGCGCAATGTCATTGCCTCCTCCTTACAATAATTGGATGAGGGATGGAAGAAAAAATTCGGCGCAATGTAAGGACAATCCAAGGCGGAAGCAAGAACAGATCGTGCGATCTTGCAGGGGCGAAGTTCATTTATCTCGATCCCACGCTCCGCGTGGGATCGGATTTTTATCCTTGTTGCGTGGGAACGGTATCTTCAGGTGCTCAGTGTCATTGTCGGACGCAGGAGCGTCCGAGTTGAGCGTTCCGACGCTCCGCGTCGGAACGAGGAAAATGAGACGGTAAGTGTGGCTGGTCATTCATTTCCGTCGGCGGTGGGATGCGGATACACGAAGCACCGGCTAAAGGGCGGGGACTTCGGTATCAGCGTCGTAGAGCACGCCTTCGAGGAAAAGTCCCGACGGCGGGGCTGTGAGTTTCGCTGGAGCATCCGATTCTGTAGAGAGGAAACGGCGGACATCGTCGAGAGAAAGCCTCCTGCGGCCGACTTCCACAAGCACGCCGACAATCCTTCGTACCATCTTCCAG
>JBGFRR010000035.1:0-18811 GCA_041695045.1 Bacteroidota bacterium | reverse complement strand
AAGCCGCTATCAAAAGACGAATTTTCAGCGGCGAAGGGCGCATACCAAAACGCGGCAAAACAAATGGAGCGAGCACAACTAAGAATAGGTTTTTTATTACCAACAAGCGAGCGTCGTAGTGCCTGCTGTTAGTTGCAGTTGCCCGTATACTACCCTTTCTCTGTCATTGCAGACAAAGGCAAGTCGGCTGGTTTATTCAGGTGTTGCGCAAACTCGCCTGGATGGATTTTCTGGATCGATTCAGCCGCAGCTAAGGCTGCCTTCAAATCCCTTCGCCTGTTCTCTTGCCGATCTCGTTCGTCCAGAGATGTTTCAATCTTCACAAGACGTTCGGTAAGCTTCGATAGTGTATGTGTGTGCTGTGCCAATTTTATTGTCGCCCAGGCAAGTATCGCCGTAAAAACAACGAGAGCAACCTCTGATAACATTTTGAGCGTTCCTTCATCGCCAGAAAGCAAGATAGTTGTCGAATCCATTAATAATACACCAAAACGTTGTTAGGGCAATGGTAGCTAACGTTTTCTGATGCAACCTTGTCTTTCCTACAGCTTCCCTGCCCGTTCTTTGGCTAACGTGACGTGCGGGCTGGTCGGGAAATCTTTCACCACAGCCTCATACGCCTGTTTCGCTTTGGCCTTTTCTCCCGTCCGCTCATAGCACTGCGCAATCATAAACTGCGCATCGGCCATCTTATCCGACCCCTTGAAACCCATCACCATGTCGAAATGACGGAGCGCCTCCTGGTAGTTGCGTTTGCCGAAGTAGGCTTCGCCGAGCCAGTAGTGGCAGTTGTCTTCGAGGTCGGGGTCGACCCCTCCTCGCATCAGCGCCTCAAGTTGTTGGATAGCTGCATCGTAGTTCTTTGCATTGAAGGTGCGCAGCGCCGCTTCATAGGCTTCACGCGAACCTGTTGGCGCCGGCAGCACAGTCGGTTTTGGCGTTGGCAGCGTTGTCGGCGCTGGAGGCTTTGTTGCTTCCATCAGCTTCTCGGCGCGCTCCCGTTCGGCGATGAGCTTTTCCTCAAGGTCTGCCATCCGTGCGAGCAGCGTTTTGTTGTCCTGATCGAGTTTGATGTTCTTCTGCGCCAGCGATGTGTTCTCGCTTTTCAGTTCTTCGACCTGCTGTTCAAGCTGCATGACTCTCGACTTGGCCTGTGTCAATTCTTCGCTCGGGCCGCAGCCGAAAAAAGAAGAAACCATACCTGCCGAGACCAGTATCGGCACAAAACCCCGTCGCACAATGTTTGCTGAATGCATGAGAGAAACCCTCCGCGATGTGGCTTCACAACGGAATTGTGGTGTGCCAATGTATCAATACCCGCAGTGAAAGTCAAGACAGCAATCCTGCGACGTGCTGTCCAACACCGTTAGCCTTGTTATTCAAGGACGCGTTCGATATATTTTGTGTGTTATGCGTGTACAAACGAGCCGTTCATTCCTCCTTCTTTGTGTTGTCGTGACGCTTCTTGTGTCATCCTGTGCAACCGTCAAGAAGGATGGAGCAGTATCCCTTGAGCCGCCAAAACCGACGCCGGAACAAGAACGGAAGCGGGAACTCGCGATGCAACGCTTCATCGACGGGGCGTTGTTCGAGAGCAAAGGCGACTATGCGCGGGCCGCTCTGGAGTATCAAGAAGCGCTCGCTCTCGACCCTCAACCTGCCATCTACTACGCCCTTTCGAAGAGTTACGCCGCCCTCGGGAAACACCCTCTTGCAGCGCAAGCCGCGCGCGAAGCGGTACAGCGCGACTCAACAAACATATCCTACCGAGAGAATCTCGCCTCGATGTACATGAACATGTACCAACCCGAACTCGCCATCCGTGAGTACGAAACCATCGTTGCGATCGATTCGCTCTATACCGAGGGATGGTACAATCTCGCTCGCCTTCACCAATCCAGCCGGCCTCTCCGCGCACTGGAAATCTACAAACGATTGCTTCTGCGGGAGCCCGATAACTGGGATATCCTCCTTCAGGCGGCAGAGCTGTATCGAACCTTAGGCCGGCACGCCGAAGCCGCAGACAAATATCGGTTGATGCTCGAACTCGACCCGGGTAACCGTCCGCTCCAACGTCAGCTTGCGGAGACGTACGGGCTTGCAGGAAAGTTCGATGAGGCCGTGGCGTTGTTGGAGGCTATGTTGGAAGCGAACGAGAACGACACCGAGGCCCTCGCGACCTTAGCCGACTTATATCTCGACCGCAACGACTACGAGCGGGCCGTTGAGCTGTTTGAGAAGTTGCAATCCCAGAATCGCGAGAATATCGAGGTCAAGATGCGTGTGGGGATGGCCTACTATGGAATGGGAATGGTACAGCGTGACTCGACCGTCATCCCCAAGGCCCGGGCGATTTTCGAAGAGATCGTGGAGAAGCATGCTAACGAATGGCGTGCGCATCTCCACCTCGCGGCGCTTGCAGCAATGGAGCAGAAGGATTCCGCCGCACTTTATCACTTCGAGCGCGTCATCGCTGTAGCCGAATGGAACCTCGATGCATGGCTCCTCGTGGGGAATTTCCTGTACGAGCGTGGCGAGTACACGAAGGTTCTTGAAACGATGCAGCGCGCCATGCGGCTGCACGCCAAGGAAGCGCGCGTCCACTTTTTGACCGGACTGGCGCATGGTCAACTCAAGCAGTCTGAGCACGCTGCGGCCGCGCTCGAACGCGCGTTCGAGCTCAATCCCAACGACATCAGCATCATCGGCATGTTGGCGTTGACGTACGACGGGATGGAAGAGTTTGCAAAGTCCGATTCGCTCTACGAGCGTGCGCTGCGCATCGACTCGACATCGCACATCATCCTGAACAACTACAGCTACAGCCTTGCCGAGCGGGGCATTCAATTAGAGCGCGCGCTGGAGATGGCAAAGCAAGCCGTCGCCGCTGAGCCCGACAATGCGTCATACCTCGACACGCTCGGCTGGGTTTATTATAAGCTGATGAATCTTGAGGAGGCCGAGCGCTACATCGCTCAGGCCATAGCGACGGGCCGTGCGAGCGCGACGGTACACGAGCATATGGGGGATATTTATTACCAGCTAGGAAACAAGGCAAAGGCGATGGAGTTCTGGGAGCGAGCGTTGAAGATGAACAGCGAGAACCCTTCCCTCAAGGCAAAAATTCTCAGAGGCTCGCTGTGAGGAAGACGAGCGGTGTGATTCTGCCGATGGTGCTTGCCCTCGGCGTCGGTTGCGCACCAACGAGTGAGCTTGGGCGCGCGAGGGGAGAAGCGACTGCGGAAGAGATTTTCGAAGCCGTGCGCACGAACACAGAGCGTGTTGAAGCACTCCAGGGATCGGGACGGTTAACCGTCGAGTCGCCGGAGATCAACGAATCCGCCTCGTTCTCTCTGTATCTGCGAAAGCCGGACACCATGATGATCCGCATCGAGGGGCCATTTGGCATTGAAGTAGGAACCGGGGTGTTAACGCGCGAGTCGTTTTTGTTCTACAACGCTCTCCAGAACCAGGTTATCCGTGGGTCGTCGAGCGCGGAGAACCTCCACCGAGCGCTCCGGATGGACTTGTCCTTCGATGATGTGTTGAGTATCTTCATCGGTGATGCGGCGGTCGTGGGCGCACTTCCGGATACGACTGCTCTCGACAACGGACAGTATACGTTCATCGTGAGGACGGACGAGGGATTGCAGCAGTGCTGGGTTGACCCATTCACGCTGATGATTGCGCGCACGGTGCACTTCAACGCCGACGGGCGCGCCGTGCTGGAACGGCGATTCGAAAGCTTCACACGAATCGATAACGTGTTCCTTCCCGCCACCATCCGTGTCATTCGGCACACGGAGCGGCAAATGCTCACAATCGCCTATTCTGCTCGCTCATTGAATGCGAACGCTCAACCGCTGCGTATCCGCATTCCCGAATCGGCGGCTTCCATTCGCTTGCAATGAAAAGAACCTGTTTCATTATATCGTCGGTGCTTGTGTTTGCGACGGCATTTGGATTCGCGCAAACCGACAAGGACATCGCGCGTCGCACACAAGAACTCCAGCACCTGCGGAATGAAATCCAAACCTACGAGAAACGCATCAAGGAGAGTGAGAAGCAGGAGCGTTCGACATTAGAGCATCTCGACAACTTAGAAAAGCAAGCCAATCTGATCCGCCAGCTCATCCGTAAGCTGCGCGATCAAGAAAAGACGATCACGGCCGAGATTGTGAAGGCGAAGGAATCCATCGAACAGTACAATCTCCAGCTGGAGCAATTGAAGTCGCATTACGCAAACTACGTCCGCTCGGTGTACAAGAGCGGGCGCGTGTACGACCTCGAACTCCTTTTTTCATCAAACTCAATCAACCAGCTTCTCATTCGTATCGAGTATCTGAAGCGTTTTTCCGACCAGCGGGCGCGCGACCTTCAGGGCATTGTCGAGCGGAAGACGGCACTCGAGGAACAAAATGTCCAGCTCCAGGCGGCGCTCAACGCGGAACGCGCGTTACTGGCCGAGAAGACGCGTGAGGAGCAATCGCTGAAACGCAAGACCGACCGACGGAAGACGGTTCTTTCGAAAGTCCGCTCGGACCGGCAATTGTTCCAGAAGGAACTTGCGCGCAGAACTGCCGCTGCGCGTGAGATGGAAAAAATCATTGCCGACCTCGTCGAGCGCGAGCGCATTCGCAAGGAGCGGGAAGCGGAAGAGGCCCGTGCGCGAGCGCGTGCAGGCGAGATGCCGCGTCCCGAGCCAGCAACGACGTTCGACCAGAAGCGCGGGCAACTTCGCTGGCCGGTTCCCAGTAGTGCTATCGCTTCCCGGTTTGGCCAGCAGGTTCATCCGACGCTCAAAACCGTAACGCAGAATACCGGCATCGATATCTCGGTTCCGGCCGGAACGGACGTCGTCGCTGTTGCCGACGGGGAGGTTGCCGTGTTATCATTCATTCCCGGCTTCGGGAACGTGCTCATCCTCAATCACTACGGCGGTTACCGCACGGTGTACGCTCATCTCTCGGATATTGCGGTCGTTGAGTCTCAAAAAGTGAACGAAGGGCAGGTCATCGCTCGCAGTGGGGATTCACTTGCCGGCGCCATTCTGCACTTCGAGATCTGGAAAGACCGCGAGAAACAAGACCCGGAGTGGTGGCTCCTGAAGCAACGTTGATTCGCCCCCCTTTTTTCCTTACCTTTTCTACTGCATCAGTTCTACGGGGTGTAGCTCAGCCTGGCTAGAGCGCTTGCTTTGGGAGCAAGAAGTCGCTGGTTCGAATCCGGCCACCCCGACAGGAAGTTGCCTTTCTTCCAACATCCTTGTATGTTGGGACGCAAGAAACCTCTCCTGCTCGCTCGAGCAGTTTTTCCCCATCGACCGGACAAACCTTGTCTCAACGATCCGTCCTTCTTGTTGACGATGAAGCCGCTCTGCGCAGAATCGTCGCCACTACATTCGAGCAGCACGGTTACCTTGTCATCGAATCGGACAACGGGGTTGATGGATACCGTGAAGCCCTCGCCAGGAAGCCCGACCTGATTATTCTTGACCTCCTCATGCCCGGGATGAACGGTTATGAAGTATGCCGGAAGATTCGCGCGAACCAAAGTGGCTACAAGCCCGTGATTATCATCACCTCGGCTAAGTCGTACAAGCCGGATATGGACAAGGCGTTGGAAGCAGGAGCCAACGCGTTTTTCGTCAAGCCTGCCGATATGGATGAACTCCTGAAAACCGCAGACGACGAATTACGCAAGCACAACAAGGTGGGTCGATGAAGGTGCGCTTTTGGGGGACGCGCGGCTCTATCGCAACACCGGGGCCTGCGACACTCAAATACGGCGGAAATACTTCCTGCGTCGAAGTGCGGGTTGACGATACCATTTTCATCTTCGATGCCGGAACCGGTCTCCGGCAACTTGGCAATCAACTCCTCGAGGAGTTTGGGTCCACACGACTCACCATCCATCTCTTCATCAGCCATACCCATTGGGACCATATTCAAGGATTCCCGTTTTTCCTCCCTGCATACAACGAAGGCAATTCCATTCACATCTACGGGCCGTCCGGACAGGACAAGTCCTTCCAAAAGATTCTCGCCATTCAAATGGATGCACAGTATTTTCCCGTCTCGCTCGGCGACATGCGCTCGACGGTTGAGATTCACGAGATGGGTTCGCCTCTTACGATAGGGCGGGCAACGGTAGAGCCGTTCTTTCTCAACCATCCCGGCATGACCCTCGCATATCGCGTGAGCGATGGATCCAAGAGCGCCGTCTACGCTACCGACAACGAGCCCTACCGCTACACGCTTCACAAGAACAGCGCAAAGAAACAGGAGGACTTAGGACAGTTCCTCGACGAGCAGTTCATCCAATTTCTTCAGGATGCCGACCTGTACATCGGCGAAGCACAGTATACTCTTGATGAATACCGGAAGAAAATTGGTTGGGGGCATTCGCCGTTGGAGTCTGTCGCTGAGTGGGCGGTTCGGGCAAAGGTGAAGCAACTCGCGCTGTTTCATCACGACCCTGCCCACGACGATGCCATGGTCGATACCATGGTCGAACATGTGCAACAGCTGATCAAGAACTTAGGAGGCACCGTCCGCTGCGTTGGTGCACGGGAAGGAATGGAGATCGATTTGAAGTGAGCTCAACATACAAAAAAGGCGACTGGAAAGCCGCCTTTTGCAGGTTATCGTCTCATGTACTCTGTCGCTCTCACTGGTCAGGACGTCTCTGCATACGCCGCTGTATCATCTGTTCACGCTCCTTTTTGAATTCTGCAAACTTTTTGGCCTGTTCTTTCGTCAAGAGCCTCTCAATTTCCTTGTCGTTCTTTGCAGTCATTTCCGTCATGGCTTTTCGCATGGCTTCGCGATCGCCCATGAGTTCGGGCATCTTGTCCATCATCTGCTTCAGGGAGGTTTCGAAGATAGCCATCACTTTTGTCGTTTGCTCGTCGGTGAGCGAGAGTCGCTCTTTGAGTTGCTTGGCTCGCTCTTCAGGCGTCATCATCATGCCGCCGCGGGGTTGGGCAGAAAGCATTGCACTGCTGAGAGAAATCAGCAGGCAAACGGTGAGGATGGGCTGCAACGGTTTCATCAGTAGTCCTCTCATTTGAGTGAAGGGTTCGTTGGGCTCAGCAGAAAGACGAAGCAGGCGGGAAAAGGTTCCGGCAGGGGACGCGGCACCACCTGCCGCCTTCGCGAGCTCCTCGCTAATCCCCCTCGTGCTCGGTGAGGTAACGCTCGGCATCGATCGCGGCCATACACCCCGTGCCGGCGGCGCTGACCGCTTGACGATACACAGCGTCGGCAACGTCTCCGGCCGCAAAGACGCCGGGGATGTTCGTTGCTGTGCTGCGCGGCGCGGTGATGATGTAGCCGACCTTGTCCATCTCGATCTGGCCTTTGAAAATCTTCGTGTTTGGCTGGTGGCCGATGGCGAGGAATAATCCGTCGCAGGGGAAGTCCGTCGTCTCACCCGACTTCACATTCTTAAGCCGAACGCCGGTGATGAGCTTGCGCCCGTTCTCCGTTTTGCCGAGGACCTCTTCCACAACGGAGTCCCAGATGAACTCGATCTTCGGGTTCTTCATGGCGCGCTCCTGCATGATCTTCGATGCGCGCAGCTCATTCCGTCGATGAATGACGGTGACTTTCGAAGCGAACTTTGTGAGATAGGTTGCTTCCTCCATCGCCGTATCCCCGCCGCCGACGACGACAACGTGTTGGTTCTTGAAGAAAAATCCATCGCACGTCGCGCACGCGGACACGCCGAAGCCCATGTACTCTGACTCTGACGGCAGCCCCAACAGCTGGGCCGACGCGCCCGTTGCAATGATGACGGCACGCGCCCTGTACTCCTTCCCATCGGCAACAACCGTGAATGGACGCTTCGAAAAATCCACATCGGTCGCTTCCTTGAATTGACACTCCGCACCGAAGCGCTGCGCTTGCTTGCGGAAAAGTTCCATCAGTTCCGGACCCATAATGCCATCCGGGAAGCCCGGGTAGTTCTCGACCTCCGTCGTGATGGTGAGCTGTCCGCCCGGTTGGTTGCCTTCGAAGACAAGCGGCTTCAGGTTCGCGCGGGCGGCGTAGAGCGCAGCCGTAAGTCCCGCCGGTCCCGAGCCGATAATGACGACGCTGTGCATAGTATTCTGTGACATTCTTTTTTGTACCTCGTGTTACGACGTTTCCGTGTTTGGTACCGGCATGAACACTACGGTCTCTCCACCCGATTGCTGTTTTCCATGACAACTCGTGCGTTGCGCGTGAGCCCCTCGTGCTTCGTGCGCTTGATCGGGCTCCGGCGAAATCGCGCCTGAAACTCCTCCTTCGACAACGACGCTAACTCATCAATCCGCGGTGCAACATTCCACGGCCGCGGCGTAAACGCTTCTTCCTGCGCCGGCTGTTGGAATCTGTTCCACGGGCAAACATCCTGACAGACGTCGCAGCCGTACACCCAATGCTCGAACCGTGCGGCGAGCGAGGCAGGAATTTCCCCGCGATGCTCAATCGTCCAGTACGAGATGCACTTTGTGGAATCGAGCACGTAGGGTTCATCTAATGCGCCGGTGGGACATGCATCGATACACGCCCTGCACGTGCCGCAGTGGTCGGCTACGGGATCATCATAGACGAGCGCAAGGTCGGTGATGATTTCACCGAGGAAAACCCACGAGCCGAAATCCGTCGTGATGATGTTCGTATGTTTGCCCAACCAGCCGATGCCCGCGCGGGCCGCCCATGCTTTATCCATCATCGGCCCCGTATCGACGTAGAGATTTGTGCGCGCGGAAGGCGCAAGCTCGCGCACGGCTTCTTGCAGTCGCTCGAGATGTTCTGTGATAATGATATGGTAATCATCTCCCCAGGCGTAACGCGAAATTTTGCCCACCTCCGGATCGTCCGGATGCGCAACGTTTGTGTAGTAGTTCATCGCCACACAGACGACCGATCGGGCACCGGGCACGATTGTGCGCGGGTCGATACGCTTTTCAACATTGTGCGCCATCCACTTCATCGTCGCATGGAAGCCACGCAACAGCCATTCCCGAAGTCGCTCCCCTTCTTCGGTGAGCTCCTCCGCCCGCGCAATACCGATGTTCGTGAAGCCAAGTTCACGCGCCTTCCGTTTGATGGCGTCCGTCAGCTGTTGCGCGGTGTGCGTTATGGTTCCGGTTTCTCCACCCACACGTCGTTCCCTACAAGTTTAACGCCGTACTGTCGCAGCGTGCCGTTGCCGATGATCGAACGGCCGGTTTTCAGGTCGAACGTCCAACCGTGCATCGGGCAGGCGACTGTGCCATTCTTCAACTCGCCTTCATGCAGAAGCGAGAAGTGCTGGTGCGGACAATCATTGCGCACGGCGATTACATCCTCGCCGACGCGAAAGAGCGCTACGTCCACTCCTGCAATCCGCACCGAACAACCACCGCGCGTGGGCAAGTCTTCTTTGCTTCCGACACAAACATAGTTCTCCATTATATACAACAATCCTCAGTTCCCGAGTTCACTCAACTTCATCCTGCGGTCGACAGCGAAGCCCTTGTCGGTTCGGCGGATGGTGATGACCTCTGTTGCCGGGTCGTGTTCAAGGAAGAGATTCCACCCTTCCTCCTGTGCCCGTGCGAGAATGCGTTTCTTTTCTGCCGCGGTCTCGAGCGGCCGAAGGTCGTACGCCATAATGTACGGCGTGGGCACATGCGATGCTGTGGGGACGAGGTCGCAGCAAAACAAAAGCGTCGTCCGCCCGTCGGAGATAACGGGCAACTGCTGTGCATCGGTATGACCGTTTGTTACGATCACACGGATGCCGGGGATGATTTCTTCCTCGCCGTCGATAAACTGAAGAACGCCGTGTCGTTGCAATGGAAGATAATCATCGGGCATGAAGCTGCCGCGATCTTTCTCGGTTGGGTTTTGCGCTAACTGCCAGTGGCGGTGTTGAACGTGGTACGCTGCGTTCGGAAACGTCGGCACAACGCCGCCGTCGACGCGTGCGGTCGAGCCGCCTGCGTGGTCGAAATGAAGATGCGTGAGGATCACATCGGTAACATCCTCCGGCGCAACCCCGTGCGCGGACAGCGAGCGGATGAGCGAGTGCTGTGAGGTATCGAGCTTGTAAATGTCGCGGATCTTCTCATTCCATTTCTCGC
The DNA here is from genome assembly GCA_041695045.1 of Bacteroidota bacterium. Taxonomy (GTDB): domain Bacteria; phylum Bacteroidota; class Ignavibacteria; order UBA10030; family UBA10030; genus JBGFRR01. The sequence goes on along the minus strand of JBGFRR010000035.1, from coordinate 8,694 downwards.
CGTTGCCGACGTCGACGAGGATCGTTCTGCCGTTGCCGCGGATGAGCCAGCACCGCGCCGCTAAGTCGATGCGCTGGCGCTCGTCGGGCGGATTGGTCTTACTCCAGAACACCCACGGAACGATGCCGAACATCGCGCCGCCGTCCAGCGCAAAGCGGCCGGTCTCAAGGGATTGGATGTCGTACGAACCGATGGTCATGGAGACAATGTGTCGGTATCAAAACAGCGAAGGTCGGTCGCCTCGTTCCACTGCGGAAGGAGCGGAAGCGGGACACCGACCTTCAAGCGGCGGACAGATTATTTTCGGAAGTGCGATGTTGCCGCGCTGAGCTCGGGGAACTGCCGGCCCGGATGGAGCTGCTTGGCGCGCTCAAACAAGACCTCTTCGCTCTCCACATGGTTCGGGTCGGGCACACAGCAATCGACCGGACAGACGGCGGCGCACTGTTCCTGATCAAAGTGGCCGACGCACTCCGTGCACTTTTCTGGGACGATATAGTAGAAATCGTTCGAGAGGGCATCGAACATCTGGCCGTTGAACTCGTACTGCACGCCGCCGGCATAGATGGCCGTGTTGGGGCATTCCGGTTCACACGCGCCGCAATTGATGCACTCTTCGGTAATCATCGTTGCCATTCGACATCTCCTTAGTAGTTTCGATGTTCAAGGTGATAAAACCCGACGGCTACCTGGATGAGGCCTTGGAGGAAGGATCGGTCCGTTTCACGGTACTCGAGACGTGGACGAGAACCCCTCGCGTACGCGAGGGAACCCCTGTTACCACTCGTCCACGTCTCTCGTGCCAGAGGTCTTCAAGAACGTCATGGGCTTCGAAGAACAAGCCGCGGTTGAATTCCTGAATTCCCTGATGAAACCGCTCGTCGAGCACGGTTCGAGTATAGCTAAGAGAAAATTGAGATTCAAGAACAGTTTCGCGGTCTGTTAGAGGTACTTCCGCTCAACGATGTTCCCTTCGTCGTCATATACATATAGCAAGGGAGCGCCGGTGGGGATGTTCAGCTCGAGGACTTCTTCTTTGGAAAGTTCGTCGAGCTTCATGACGATGGAACGAAGACTGTTGCCGTGCGCGGAGACGAGAATATCCTCGCCGGCAAGAATACGCGGGAGGATTTTCGATTCAAAGTACGGAAGCGTGCGTGCAGCGGTGTCTTTCAGGCTCTCGCTGATGCCATCCGGGTTGAGTTCCGTCATCTCCCTCGGCGGAGGTACATCGTAACTTCGGCGCCAGATTTTCAACTGTTCTTCCCCATATTGCTGGCCAATCTCCGCCTTGTTCTTCCCCTGCAGCGCCCCGTAATGGCGCTCGTTGAGGGCCTGGTCGTATTCAATGGGGATACCCTTCTGGCCGATCACCTCAAGAACAATCATGAGCGTATCGATCGCGCGCTTGAGCACCGATGTATAAGCCCGATGAAACTTGAACGATCTCAGTTTTTCTCCGGCTTCCCGAGCTTCTTGCTCTCCGCGGGATGAGAGTGGAATATCCACCCAGCCGGTAAAACGGTTTTCGAGATTCCATTGCGATTCGCCGTGGCGAAGAAGGACGAGGTTGGGCATAGAGGTACCAGAAGTTGTGAGCAGTGAGTTGTGGGAAGATCGGCCAGCAGTCGATATCTATACCTCAACCTTTTTGCCCGACTCAGCTCTGGCGATCGTTCTGGTCAGTACAGCCAAGAAATCTGATGCGTCCAAGACCTCAAGCAGCAGCGGCTTGTTGTCCTTTGAATAATGAACAATCATATCGCCAACTTCTTCCGCAAAATCGACCTTTCCCTTCGCTACGTGGATCAGGAGCACATCCTCTTTTCTGTTATACTGGATTTTCATGCCTTCTTACTTAACAGTAAAGTACCGAGCCTCAGGATGATGCACGATGATAGCCGATGTTGATTGTTCGGGTACGAGCTGAAACTCTTCCGTCAACTCGACGCCAATCCGTTCCGGTTGGAGCAATTCGAAGAGCTTCGCCTGGTCTTCCAGATTCGGACAGGCCGGATACCCGAAGCTGTAGCGCGAGCCCTGGTACCCCTGAGCAAAGAGCTTTCGGATCTCCTTCGCATCCCTTTCTGCAATTTCCAACTCTTCGCGAATTCTCTTGTGCCAGAGTTCTGCCAACGCCTCGGCGCTTTCCACGCTCAACCCGTGGAAATAAAGATAGTCTTTATATTGGTTGGATTCAAAGAGGTGCCGAGAATATTCAGAAGCCTTTCGGCCAACAGTAACAAGGTGAAATGCCACAACATCGATTGTACCCGAATCCACCGGCGCGAAGTAGTCTGCCAAACAGAGGTACGGTGCGTGCTGTTGGCGCGGGAAGGTGAAACGCAGGAGCTCCTTTGCCAAGGTAGGTCGCTCTGAGGCTTTGTAGATGATCACGTCATCACCCTCGGAATTGCAGGGGAAGTAGCCGTAGACAACTTGGGGAACAAGAAGCTTTTCTGCGTTAACTTTGGCCTTGAGCGCCTCCAACTCTGGGTAGATTTGCTCTTTGAGAATTTTCTGGTATTCCGTCTCACTCAACTTGCCCCGAACGACTCTCCATTGACCGCGAACAAGCGCCACGTCATTCACGTACCGGAACACCTCGTCAAGCGGAATATCTCGCACAATCCGCGTACCCCAGAACGGCGGCTTCGGGATGGAGACATCGGTCGAGACAGCCGAGCGGCGCGGCATCGCTGCCACGGCAGACTCTATCTGAACAGCCCCGCCCGTCTCTGAGGACTGCAATGCGAGCGCAATCTTCGCCTCCGCGCCCGTCGGGACTTCATCTTCACCGTCTTCGGGCACACCGTCAGTTGGCGTGATCGAACCGGCAACAATCTTTTCCATCAGCGACAGCCCGTCGAACGCATCGTTGGCGTAGAAGACCGGACCGCGATAGACCGAACGGAGGTCGTTCTCGACATACCGCCGTGTCAGCGCCGCACCGCCGAGAATAACCGGTAGTGTGATGTTGCGCTCGTTCATGACTTCTAAATTTTCCCTCATCACGAGCGTGGACTTCACCAACAATCCGCTCATCCCGACGGCCTGCGCGTTGTGCTCCTCCGCCGCATGCAGCATTGTCTCGACCGGGCACTTGATGCCGAGGTTGATGACACGGTAGCCGTTGTTCGTCAGGATGATATCGACCAGATTCTTACCGATGTCGTGAACGTCTCCCTTCACCGTTGCGATCACAAGCGTCCCCTTGTGCGTCCCTTCTTTCTTCTCCATGAACGGCTCGAGGTAAGCCACCGCCGCTTTCATCACTTCCGCCGACTGGAGCACGAACGGCAGCTGCATCTGTCCCGACCCGAACAATTCTCCCACCACTTTCATCCCTTCGAGCAAGATGGTGTTGATGATATCCAGCGCAGTGTAGCGCTTCAGCGCTTCGTCAAGGTCCTGCTGCAATCCCACCCGCTCCCCGTCGATGATGCGGTATGTGAGACGCTCTTCAACCGTCGCTCCCCGCACCGCCGTTTTCTGTTTCGCTTCTCCTTTGCGCTCTGCATAGTACGCCATCAGTTCGATAAGAGGGTCGTATACCACGCGACGGTTGTTTCCTTCTCCTTCGAACTTCCGCTCGTCAAACACCAGTTGCCGGCACAGCTCCCGCCCGCGTTCGTCGATCCTATAGAGCGGCATGATCTTCGATGCATGGACAATAGCCATGTCGAGCCCCGCTTCGACGGCGTAGTGGAGGAAAACGCTGTTTAGCGGATGGCGCGCGTGCGGCGAAAGGCCGAACGAGATGTTGCTGACACCCAGGATGGTGTGAACGCCCGGAAATTCCTGCTTGATGCGCTGTATGGCTTCGATGGTTTCCAGGCCCGCGCGGCGGAATTCCTCATCGCCGGAGCCGAGCGTGAAGGTAAGCGCGTCAACGATCAGGTCGTGCGGCTTCATCCCGTGCCGGTTCACAACAAGCTCATAGATCCGGCGCGCTACGTTGAGCTTGGCGTCGGCGGTCTTGGCCATTCCGCTTTCGTCAATGGTAAGCGCAATGACCGCAGCGCCGTACTGCTTGCACAGCCGGATGATCTGCGTCGCCCGCTCTTCGCCGTCTTCGAGGTTGATGGAGTTGACAACAGCCTTCCCTCCGGTCAACTGCAGCGCTTCTTCTATGGCGGGCGGCTCGGTGGAGTCGATCACGAGCGGAATGCTGACCTGCGTGTTGAACCGCGAGATCACCTCCCGCATGTCGCGCACTTCGTCGCGTCCAACGTACGCCACACACACGTCGAGCATGTGGGCTTGTTCCTTCACCTGTTCGCGTCCCATGGCGACGATGCCCTCCCAATCTTCCCGCGCAAGCAGCTCGCGGAATTGCTTGCTGCCGTTTGCGTTCGTTCGCTCTCCCACGAACACCGGCGGCGGCTCGATGTAGAACGGCATCGCCTGATACAGACTGGAGGCGGAGGGGATGAATTCCTGGCGGCGGGAGATTGGCGAGAGATTGCCGACCGCATCCACGAGCGCGCGGATATGTTCGTGCGTTGTGCCGCAGCATCCCCCGACGATGTTCACGCCGAGGTCTTTGACAAAGTGCGAGAGATAGTGAACGAGGTCGTCTGGGCTGAGGTGGTAGTGAGCGCGGCCGCCAATGTTTTCCGGAATGCCGGCATTCGGCATGACGAAAATCGGCAACGGACTGGAAGACGAAAGAACGCGCACGTGGTCCGACATTTCCTTGGGTCCGGTGGCGCAGTTCATGCCGATCACGTCTACATCGTACGGCTCGATGGCCGTCAGAGCGGCGGAAATCTCGGTGCCTAATAACATCGTTCCGACCGATTCGACCGTCACCGAAACAATCACCGGTACTCGCCGCCCTGCCTCTTCAAATGCGGAAAAGACGCCGTAGAGCGCGGCTTTGATCTGCAAAACATCCTGACAGGTTTCAATGCAGAGGAGGTCAACGCCGCCGTCGATCAGACCGTGTGCTTGCTCGCGGTACGCCTCCGCCATTTCCTTGAAGTGGATGTGGCCGAGTGAGGGGAGCTTCGTGGTCGGCCCCATGGAGCCGGCAACAAAGCGTGGGCGGGCAGCGGTGCTGTACTCCGACGCCATCCGTTTGGCAATGCGTGCAGCTTCGAGGTTGAGTTGATAGGCTTTGTCCTGAAGACCGTACTCGGCGAGGACGATGCGCGTGCTGCCGAAGGAATTCGTTTCGACGACGTCGCAGCCCGCTTCAAGATAATCCCAATGCACGTTCTCAACGGCCGATGGTTTGGTGAGCATAAGGTACTCGTTGCAGCCGTTGAAGCGTTCGCCGCCGAAGTCGTCGGGTGAAAGGTTCTGCCCCTGCAGATGCGTTCCGGTAGCACCGTCAAAGACGATGATCTTTTCGTTCAGGAGCTTGAGGAAGGGATAGCTCATAAAAAAACCCGGCATGCGCGCCGGGTCGAAGGTTCATTGTTGGCGACGCTTTAGCCTCTTGTGATCGCCGAGTCTCTTGGAGTCCGGCATGTGGCGGGCAAGCTGTCGTTCAAATCGCCACGTGAAAAGGTAACAACAATTGCCCCGAAGAGCAACCGCTTAGTTTCTGATCAAGAGCTCAGGGATTGCGCAGGTGGTAAAGGTAAACGAGTAGAACTCGATATGCGGGCTGGCTGTCGAAAGCTTCAACACGTGCTCGCCAAATTCAGGGTTCCTCACAAGATTGTACATCCGCGGCTCTGTCACCTCCACAACGCTCATCCCCTCCGCCGTCAGGCGGATGTCCTCCCCCTTGTTTTCTATGCTCAGCGGCATCCCGTCTTGCTCGATGCGAAGCTCTGATGAACCGCCGCCGTGGTAATCGAGCACAGCATTGACCTCCAGCGACTCATAGCTAAGTACCAGCGAGCCTTCACCACCCGGCTGACCGTTGAAGCGGAGAAACTCTTTCTCACTCAACCACGCGCCATCTGCATAGAAGCGGTTGGAAAGATAGAGGCCGGGGTTTGTGTAGTGGATAGTCGACTCCGGTTGGTAGCCTTCCACGTTCCCGATGGTGCCGCGGAGGTAACCGATGTAGATTTCATTAGTGGGACGGTAACAGACCGCTCCGGGTTGGTCGGCATCACGCAGCGGCTCCATCAACGGGATGGAGTGAACCTGCACGCCGGTTTCACGCAGCAACGCCTGAATTGCCCGCTCGAACGCCTGATACTGCCCCTCACCGTGCTGCGTGTAGCGAATGTAGCCGTCTTTGTCGATGAGATAGTGCGTCGGCCAGGAGCGGTTCGCATACGCACTCCAGATGAACGCCTCGTTGTCCATCACCACCGGATATTCGATGCCTGCGGCCCGAATGGCACACTGGACATTCTCCGGCTTGCGGCCGAAGTGGAACTCCGGTGTGTGCACCCCCACCATGACTAAGCCTAACTCGCGATAGCGACGATGCCATTCATTCAGATAAGGAAGCGTGCGCTGGCAGTTGACACAACTGTAATCCCAAAAATCGATGAGCATCACGTAGCCGCGCAGGGCACGGACGGAGAGGGGGTCGGAGTTGAACCAGAAATCGCCGAACAGCTCCGGGGCACGAATGAGTTTAGGCTGGAGTTCCATGGCCATTCCAATATGAGGATTTCGAACTCGAACTGCAAGGTCTACCAAAAGCTCGCTCCGACGGAGCTTTTGCACTCTCCATGAAGTGCCCGCGACGTCCCGTAGGGACAAGATGTTGGTAACACAAATCTACAACAACTGTACAAGCTCCGTTAGGAGCGACATTGTAACGATAGGTACACTCGTGGGGCATCACCCCACATTCAGTTCATGGGAATAGAAACAGAAAACAACGATACCCTCGGCGTGGGGGTGATGCCGTATGGGATTCGCTTTCCGAACAACCAATCTCCCATCTTCCGGAAATCGGCTTCCATGCTGTGAATCACAAGAGCAGAGGCAATGCCGAGAAGAAATCCTCCCACCACATCACTCGGATAGTGCACGCCAAGATAGATCCGTCCGTAACCAACCGCTGCTGTCCACAGGAGCGAGGGGATGACGACGCCGACATTCGGATGACGAATGATGAGCATCGTTGCGAGCGCGGCCGTGGTTGATGAGTGCCCCGATGGGAACGACGTGCCGCTGGCCGATGTACGATGCTTCACGCGCACATCCTCCAGGGCCTCGAACGGCCGCGGGCGGCCAACGATGGCCTTGAGCACTGAGGTCGTACCAAAAGCAAGAAGCTCCGACGCTGCCGCCATCATGCCGCTTTCGAAAACTTCCCGGTCTTCAGCCGTTCCATAGATGATCATTACCGTTGGTGTGATCAACATGACCGGAATACTGAGCCTATCGACATACTCAATCGGCCCATCCCCTTCTGTCTGCCGGTCGTTGATCTGCCGGAAAAAAGAAACATCCAGTCCGCCTAAGGCGGACAAATCCTGAGCCTGGATGTTGGAAACTACAAGAACAACAGCAAGAAGCAATCGGACGCCGGAAGGCATGGGAGCTTAGTTCAGTGTACGACGATACTCGTCATAATATTGCATAACGTTCTCTACATAATCCAGCACCGATGCGACAGCATCGTTGCCAAAGTAGCCGCTTCCCGGCCGCCCTTCTTCCCAGATGTGTCGATGGAGGGTGTAGTACCGCTTGGAAAGGAGCGGAAGGGCATACCGCACAGCACGCCATGAGTTGGGGTTATCCCCCAAATACTCGACGATAGCTCGGGCGTCAAGGATCCGGCCGATACCAGCGTTGTATGCAGCGAGGGTAAGGCGAATTCTGTCCTCCTCCGGCGCCTGACCGAACAGCCGGTAGAGTGAGCGGAGATAGTATGTCCCAACCTTGATGTTGTTATAAGGGGATTTCCCCTCCTCAAGGCCTAATTTGCCGATTATCTCTGTTTCCGTTACGGGCATGATCTGCATCAGTCCGTAAGCTCCTTTTTGGCTCACGGCCGTAGGCTTGAAGCGGGACTCCTGCCTCATAACTGCCAGAACTAACCGCCAGTCTAATTCATACTTCCCCGAAAACTTCTTGATAATCGACCCAAAACGGCTTAACGACCGCTCCGTCAGGGGGTCAAGGCCGGCCTTCGTAGGGTTGGGCTGCGCTTCAAAGGTGACTGGAGGGAATTCGACTTGCGGGCTTTTTTGAAAGAATGCTACCCATTCCACAAGCTGATAACAGCCGAATTGCAGGAGAGTAGCAAAGAAAAGGATGGATAAGGTAATAGCCAGTATTAGGATTCTACTCAAAACTTCCTCTTAGGTTGTGAACACTTTGCCCTACTATTTCGACGGTACGCAGACAGGCTACCGCCAATCATAGAGCATCTATTACGCACAACATCATCTCCGCAACCTAAATAACTGCCTCCTGTTTTGGTTGATATCCCCTAATCGACTATTTGACAGTAAGGAACAAATAAAGCTTCGATTGCTCTCTTAATCGGGATATACAACAACTAATAAAATGAAGCGATTGCAAAGATTTTACGGGTATTAAGGTACACTCCACGCCGCTAAGAGTCAACACACTGGTAAAAAGATGGAATAGAAAACCCTCAAAATTGGGCAGAGCAGACGAGTTGGCAACGGCGCGTAGCAAAAGTTTTCCCTTGACATTACCCCCCGTTTTTGATATTCCCCTCAACCAATCTACCTGCCTTAGGGGAACACACCAATGCTTGTTTATTCATGTCCTTCAGTGACGATACGTGTTGCTCGA
>JBGFRR010000078.1:0-3366 GCA_041695045.1 Bacteroidota bacterium | reverse complement strand
ACGCTTTGCTCCGTGCGAGTGTTCGAACAAGGAGATTGGCTATCAACGCTGCGGTTGAACCGGCACCAAAGCCATTGTCAATATTCACTACGGTAAGACCCGGAGCGCACGACTGAAGCATCGTCATCAATGCCGCCGTGCCCTGACCGCCGTAGCCGTAGCCTACGCTCGTCGGCACGCCAATGACCGGTACCGGGACCAATCCCCGTACAACCGACGGCAGTGCACCTTCCATCCCCGCCACAACAACCACAGCGGACACCTCACTCTCTAAAACCTTCTCCAACGGCTCAACGAGGCGATGAATACCGGCAACACCGACATCATAAAAGGTCAGCACCGTACAACCCATGACCTCCGCCGTTACACGCGCTTCTTCAGCAACGGGAAGGTCGGCTGTGCCCGCGGCGAGAATGGCGATTGCACCACCGGTGGACTTCAGCTCGTAATCTCTCCGCGAAACGAGCACTGTTCTCCCGGTACCGTTATAGTTGACGACGAATTGAGGTGTAAGGTCTGGCGTAATCGCTTGTGCCATCTCGGATGATACACGTGTGGCTAATGCATAGCCCGCGCGTTCAGCGAATGCCTGAAGGAGTGCGGAAACCTGTGCCGGTGTTTTTCCTTCAGCAAAGATAGCCTCAGGAATGCCGGTCCGCTGTGCCCGTAGAAGATCGAGCCGTGCAAATTGCTGGACGGTATGGATCTGGTCGTGTTTGCTCATGGTCGGCGTTCTCCTTTCGGGCCGACAATATAGGCCATATTCCCTTCAATTGCACTATTCATTTTCGGTGGCCCGATGCAAGCGCTCCATGATTGCCGCACCAAGACCCGTCGGCTGTACGGCCTCAACGAGCACCACATCAACGCCGAGGTCGTCCATCTCTCGTAGTAATCGGAAGAGATGTCGCGCGATCAGCTCGTTCGAATCCGGCAACGCGCGGACGTATTCGCTCCGCTCAACGGATGTTAGCTCTGGCGAATGAACAATCGCTCCCACCCGCTTCCCTTCTTGCCGGAGTTGCTGTAATACGCGAACATGAAATGTTCGATCCCCCTCACTCACCACCATTACCCGTGCTCGCGGCGCGTAGTGACGATAGCGTGTGCCCGGCGAGCGCCGCAGTTCGCCGGGAACGCGTGTTGGTCGAATCGGGCCAACGACCGATTCGATCGCTTCTTGAGACAGCCCACCACGACGCAGAAGCGCCGGCGGGTCAACAGTAACATCCACCACTGTCGATTCAACCCCGATGAGCGTAGGACCAGCATCGAGCACGCAATCGATAGCACCGCGCAAATCATCCAACACATGCCGGGCCGTTGTAGGGCTCGGCTTTCCCGAACGGTTGGCGCTCGGTCCGACAATCCCTCCGTTGAACTGCCGGATCAGGCTGAGCGCAACAGGATGGTCAGGCATGCGAACGGCGACGGTATCCAAACCGGCGGTAACAACATCGGGCACGATGAACGTTCGCTTCACGACAAGCGTCAGCGGGCCCGGCCAGAACCGATCGGCAAGCTGCAGGCCCTTCTCGGGCATCTCATCAACAAAGTCGAACAGTTGATCCCGATGCGCAATGTGAACAATCAAGGGATTGTCGAACGGACGGCCTTTGGCGGCAAACACGTTCCGTACAGCCTCCGCCGAAAGAGCATCTGCACCGAGGCCGTACACTGTTTCCGTGGGAAAGGCCACCAACCCTCCCCGTTTCAAAATGCTTGCAGCCTCGCGAATCAACTCCGGCTCCGGGTACTGCGGATGAACGGTGAGGAGTGCGGTTTCTGTCATTCAACGGAAACTTCGTGGGAGAGTGCTGGGATGGGAGCGATTGCGGTTTTGACGCTCTTCGCAGGCTGGGTTTCCGTCCAAGCGAAGACAAGACGATCACCCATACGGGCCATACGGGGATATCCGCTTGCTCGATCCGCCGTGACGGAAGCGACTGTGCTCGTTACGCTCATGGTGCCGTCGCGGAAAACACGCCGGACAAGAAGCGATCCCTCTTCCGCTCCCCACTCCAGCCATAGGACGAATGCGGAACCATCGGGGAGAAGCTCGACGTCTACGCGGCCGAGCGGTACATGGTCGCTCACAATGATGGGATCGTCGAATGACTTCCCCTCATCATCTGAGAATGCCACTTTCACGCGCGGCTCTCCGTTCGCCGCAGTGTACCAGGCGAGGACAACATTCTTTCCGTCCGTCGAGAGCGCTGGGCCATTCACCGGACAGCCGGAAATATTCCAGCCGTCGTTGTGAACCGGTCGGCCAGCAGACCACGTGCCTTCTTGAAATCTGGCAATGGCAATGTCACGGATTTCATCCTCGGACCGATCTCTATACGCAACAACGACAGCGTTGTGTGTGGTCGCTGCAGCAGTTGGACAGCACTCACAGATTCGCTCATCAAGTAAGACCTCATCCGCAATCGTGTTGTGTGCCTCAAGCCGAGCGAAACGCAGCGTCATACTTCCCCGTTCCCCGCCTGCGGCGGGTTCGGCGTGGTCATCATGATTTGCTGTTCCATGTCCCGCCATTGCGCGACCGTCGAGCCACACGAGACCCGCGTTCTCTGTCGGCAAATTGAAGATGGAAACAAAGCCGTGTTCCGTCTGTGTCCCGTCGCGATGCGGACTCATGGTAGGAGACCAGGTGCGTCCACCGTCGGTCGAGGTGCGGACCTTCACGTCGTACGCATGTGTGCCCGGACCGCTCTTGTTCAACCAGTGGGCGACGCAACGGCCGTCCCGCAGCTTCACCACCGAGGGAACATCCGCCCAGTTGGCAAAGAAACTATCCCCTTCAACAACTGTCCTCGCGCTCGACCAACGCTCGCCGTCAAATTCAGCCATGCGAAGCGCGTGCTTGGCGCGACGTCCGGGCTCAACCCAGCTCATGAGAATTGTGCCGTCGGGAGTTGACTGCAGAAAGGGGAGAGCGCTGCCATTACTCGCCGGCGAACCGATTTCGCGAAGTTCTGGGAAAGGCTTTGGCTGCGAGTACGCAAATGCCAAAGACACGTAGAGGAAAAGAAGGATGACTGAGACTTTATTCACTGATTTCCTTATCATGGTAAGAGGCGGCATTCACCATTTTACTCGGAGGCTGTACAAAAAGTAATTTTTCCGGCAATTCTGTCGCGTCGCGAAAATTTTCGGATTGGTTTTTCGCGCGGAAGCCGCGTTTTTGTAAATCTTATCCATGACGAATTGGCGCGCCAAGTTTCTTTTTGTACAGCCTCCGACGTTGCTACTGTCGACGCTCAGCGTCGATCAGAGAGTTGCACCGCGGAGCGATGTGCTGGCATTCACAACCCATATCTTTACTCGTTGCGGAGCGACGATCCTTCGCTCCTACGCGGG
>JBGFRR010000123.1:0-3371 GCA_041695045.1 Bacteroidota bacterium | reverse complement strand
GTCTTGGCGGTTCGTCTTTTCTTCGATAAGGGTTTTTCAACACCCTGCTAGTGATTGAAGCGACTGCCGAGCCTGACTATTTTGGATTCTACTCGCCAGAACTCGAAGGCTTTACGGGGATTGGTCACTCCGTCGAGGATTGCCTCTACATGGCACGGTGGGGAATGGTAGAGCATGTTCGTCTTCTACAGGAGAAAGGATTGCCAGTGCCGGAAAAGAACGCTGACCCAAAGGTAATTATCCAGAATGAACAAAAGTCCGCGGTGTGAAGAGAGTTGGGGCGACTCCCCGCCCCCCATTGACATCGGGGCAGGATCTTCGACATGAGTCGCCACTACACGAAGTCGCCCCTACAAGAGCTTTTGGAACGAGATTAATGTAGGACGGGACTCCAGTCCCGTCCACAATGGTCGGGTCTTCCGCCTGCGCCCCGAATACGGGCTCCGGCGGACAAGCCAGATCCGACCTACAATTCAACGACACAACGACATGTTGCACTGAAGCACAGGTGAGGCTGTTATGAGGAGAAGTTTGTTCGTGTTGTTCGTTCTGGCATTGGTCGGTTCCGTTGGCACAGCCCAGGTTCCGCGGGAGTTCCGGCCATTAGATGTTGTGCTCGAAGCGAAGCAGGGGGATACATCGTTCCCGATCTCCGGCTGCCAGATTCTCTGGGAGGAGAACGAGCGCATCGAAGCCCTCAAAGCTCAGCACCCCGAGCAGTTCATGCTGCAGAAGAGTGCTCGTGTTGCTGCGTGGGATTTCAAAGTCGGCGACCGGCGTGATTGGTGGGCAACCGACCTCAATCGGAATAGCCCAAATTACAATAAAGAGTATGCGGTTCCTTCCACGTGTCGAGCGGTAGGAGCCAACGCCTACATCTTTGTCGAAGACAACGCATGGAACCGCGGTCGCGTCAATCAGGCGGTGGTCGATTCTGTCGTTGCTGCATTCGACCTTCGCACACCCGCGTATCCGAGCCGCGGCATCTACCGAGTGACCACTGATATTTTCGGTACTCCGCCGGACATTGATAATGACCCGAAGATTATCATCCTCATTCTCGACATTCGCGATGGATGGGAAGGAAGCGGCAGCTTCATTGCCGGATACTTTGCGCCGTGGAATCAAGGCCCCGACCCGACAGCCGGCCATCGCAGTAACGTGGCGGAGTTTCTCTACGTTGATTGTGATCCCCTTAACCTCACGACGGTTGCCGGTCGCTCGTATGCCGGCCGTGTCGTTGCGCATGAGTTCCAGCATCTCATTCACTCCCAATATACGCCCGAGCTGACATTCGTGAACGAAGGCTGTTCCATGTACGCCGAAGTCGCTTGCGGCTATCCCATCGAGTCTCAGAATCTCTACGCATCGAATCCCGATGTCTACCTTCTCGGCTGGAACGGCCAGCTTGCCGACTACGGTCGCTCCGGGTACTGGACGCTCTACCTCGCCGAGCAGTTTTCCAACAACTACATCAAGCTGCTGACGCAGAACAGGCAGAGCGGGATTAGCGGGATCAATGCGTCGTTGGCGCAACTCACACCGGCAACTACTCGCCGCTTCGACGACATTTATAAGGATTGGAAACGCGCCAACTACTTGCTCGACCGGAATGTGGACCCGAAGTATGGCTACACGTACGCTGGAGTTTTGAACCGAGTCAGTGTGGCCGAGCATCTCTCCCCGAGCGTGAGCTTGCAGAGTGTTTCCGTGGCCGGGCTTGGAGCGGATTACATTCGGTTCAGAAGCGGCCAAAGCATAAGCATTACGTTCAACGCGACGTCGAGCGCACTCGGCGTCACCGCGTTGAAGAGGTCCAGTGGCGGATGGGTCGTGGAGAACGTTCCGCTCAACACGGCGTACTCCGAGCCGGCGTTCGGGAGCACATTCTCAGAGCTCACGTTTGTCGTGACGAACACAACCAACTCCAGCGCACAGACTTCGTACTCGTACCAATCAAGCGGCTCGGGGGGCGTCACTTCGATCGAGCTTAAATGGGATGATACAGAACCGGTGGGGTTCTTCCGCTTAGCGCCGTTGGATACGATGGCCGTGCTCTTCAATGCCATGCCGGGGGCGCGGTTAGATTCGATTCGCGTCGCGTTACGAAGGGCGGGTTCAGTACAAGGGGGCGTCTGGACGGCCGCAAGCGCTTCAAGTCCGTCGCCGCTCGGAACGCCGCTGATCAGGCCCATCACCGCAACAACGACGCTCACCCCTCCTGTCGTCAACCCGGGAGCAACCTATCCGTACGCGGTTCCATACCCCAACTGGCGTACAATTGATGTTCGGTCGCATAACCTTATCCTCGACCAGCCGTTCGCCGTTGCATTCTGGGTGCCGCAGGACACGTCCACCCACTCCTATGTCATGGTAACGACGCGACAGGGATCGGCGTCGTACCACAACTTCACGTATCTGAATAATCCCAGCTCTGGCAGTCCGGGATGGTACTATCTTGGAGACGGGAACCAAATCTGGCTCTGGCTCATCCGCGCGTATGCCAGCACAGGAGGAAGCGGCGAGTTTATTGCGCCTGCACTGATCGCTCCACTTGATAACGCCACAGAACAACCGACGACAGTAACACTGAGTTGGGGTTCGGTCTTTAGCGCAATGCACTATCGCTTGCAGGTCTCGACGCAATCGAACTTCAGTACATTTATCGTGCATGACTCAACGATCACCGGCACGTCGCGGCAGTTAACACAGCTTGAGCAAGGGGTGACGTACTTCTGGCGCGTAAGCGCTCGCAATGCCGAAGGGGAGACGCCGTTTTCTGTCACGCGACGCTTCACAACATCCGGTCTTTTGACGATCGCGCCGATTCCTGCCGGCCCGCAGCATGGTGCAATCAATGTGAAGAGTCCGGTGGCGTTTTCGTGGAGCGGCATTCAGGGAGCGACCAATTACCACTTCCAGCTTTCCACATCGCCCGCGTTTACGACGTTCGCAGTCAATGATTCGATGCTGATCGTGAACACGAAACAGGTCGGGGGGCTGAAGGGAAACACCGTCTACTATTGGCGCGTGCGTGGACGGAACAGCTTCGGGAATGGACCCTTCTCGCAAGTTCGATCCTTTACAACAGAGCTTTCCTTTATGTTGGCTCAGAATTTTCCCAACCCCTTCAATCCCGCCACGACCATTCGATATGCCGTTCCGCAAACCGGCTTTGTCACCGTGCGGGTCTACGATATGTTGGGCCGAGAGATTACGACGCTCGTCCAACAGGAGCACTCGGCAGGCGTGTATGAAGTCCAGTGGACCGGCACCGATGGAGGAGGTAGACGCGTCGCATCCGGCGTCTACTATTACCGCATGGAAGCCGGCCCCTTTACCGAGACGCGTAAGATGCTGTTGACACATTA
>JBGFRR010000088.1:0-3409 GCA_041695045.1 Bacteroidota bacterium | reverse complement strand
TAAGTAGAGCTGTTAACAATACGATGATGATCATGATGGACGTTCGCATGGCTAATTCTCCTTTGCGTTCAGAATGTTAGACTCTAGCGATACAATGTCTGTCCAATAAAGTACAACGCGGTTGTTCCTACCAGAATGGGCACAACAACATCGAGCGTCTTTTCTACGTCGGTCTTCGGTCGAGTCGGTGGAAGTTTTGCGCCCCGTCGTACAAGCTCTTGCGCCTTAGTCTCTGCCTCCGCTTGAACAAGGGCCTTAAGTTCAGCCGGGGCAAACATGACTTGCTGGTTCGACGAATCGGCTGCCGCGACGCGAACTTTCAGGCGCGCGAGCAATGCTGATTTATCGAGTCGTGTGCCACAGTGAAAACAATAGATGAACGCCGGACTGTTTTGTTTACCGCACGCGGCACAAAAGAGTTTCTCGTCATCGTTTGCCAGGAGGACCATAGGGAGGATGGCAAGAAGTAACGCAATACTAAGCGGTCTCATGCGGTTGGTCTCCTAAACTGTTTAGCAGCCTGTTATTTTTCATTTCACCCTCCTCGCCTTTCCAAAAGGCAAAACTACAACGAAAAAGAGTAGGAACAGCACGCCAGTGTCGTTTGTTTCCTCTCACTCAATCCTGTACGAGAGCGACACCAGATGTGTCCAGACCAGCGCATCCTGTACGTTGAGCGCTCCGCTGGGAGCTGGGAGAAAATCCCCGGCGGCGAACGCCTGTGTAACATTCGACCTCGCCGTCCCTGTCCAACCCGCGGAAATGACGCCCGGCTGTCCCGTGCCCGTCGTCAGCAGTCCGGTGTACTGAATTCGGGCAGGACCGACCGAAAAACCGTAGCCCGCGCTGATGGTCCATTCGATCCAGCTCTCCTTCTGCCGCCGCTTTGATCTCTGCAAATGGTTGATCTGTTCAAGGTTATACTTGATGGCGTGGAACTGGAGTCCGGCTTGAATGGCAGACGACTCGTTTCCAGCCCTGAAGCCAATGCGCCCGATCCAGTTGGAGAAGTCAAAGAAGTTTTCCACCGTTTTCATGCCCGCAGGGAAGACCTCGCCGTTCGCAAGCCTAATGGGTTGCTCTGCATCCGCCCATGTCGCAGTGCGAATCGGTTCGTAGATAAGGTCAGCGCCGAAGAATCCAGATTCGCTGCTCTTGAACAACCCGAGTCCCAGATTATAGGCCGTGGAGTTCCCGGGATCGCGCGGAATGCTCATCAGGTCGTAGTTGGGGATCTTCGGATGTTCCTTCCAGTTGGTCGTGAACAGAGCACCGACACGCCAGTTGTCTGCAAGCGGACGCGTATACCGAAGCTGTATGCCCCAGAGGTTGGTCTGGTCGTATTCCGGGGTGAATTGAAACTGCTGGCGACCGCCCGTAACAGACGAAAAGGAGCCGACGTCGTACCGCATCTTGAACACCGAGCGAACCAAGACCGCGTCGAATTGTTCATCACCCTCCATGGTTCGCATCACGCCCAACCGATAGACGGCAAGAGTGCCGTTCTGAAGGACCTTGGGACTGCGCGGAAAGAGTAGCTTTACTCCCTCCACGGAACTTAGTTCTCCCCAGAGCGCGCTTGCCCCCACCGCGAGATCCGTACCGGGAATGGCAGTACCCAACATGGCAAAGGTGTACGTATTGTTTTCCGGGTCATCGGGTGGAAGGGTTGTGGCGCCCGGTGTGATGCCGAAGACGGAATTCTTGTCGGCAGCAAGCTCCTGTCTCGCCCAATACAGCCCGCCGAAGTACTCTCCGTTCTTCAGAACCAACCCGACCGGCAGCGATCTGCCCGAGCCTTCGCTCGTACCGCGTTCCATCGATACGGAATACATCTGCGGAGCGCTCAGGAAATACATACTGTTGAAGCGAATCCCCTTGGCCGGGTTGGTAAAGGGGTCGAGCAGTTCATCGTCTGCAGCGATCGAGACCCCTCCGCTGGCAAGGTTCGACGAGGGGAAGATGGAGAACTGGTTCCCGGTTGCGAGCGGCACCGTCTTGATTGGGATGATCTGGCCGATGGCGACCGATGCCGCGCACAGAGCGGTGAGGACGACGATTGGTATGATTCTCATGTTGTTCATGATGACCTCCTGAATGTGCATCTCTGGCTTCTGACCTCTGACTTACACTCCCGGTTCCACAATCTTCCCCACGAACAGCAGGGTGCCCGAATGCCGCTCGGTGATGACGAAGAAAAAGGGGCGGTCCACACGCATCACAAATTCTTGCGGCGCGGAGGTTACCCTGATCTCAACCGATGTCACGGCCGCCGCCTCTGTTCCCTCTTCATCTACTTGAACGAACGATTTGTGTTTGACCTTACTGATATACAACCGGTCACCTTGTCGATACACTTCTTCACTGATGCGACGAAAATCCGCTTGCCGCGGATCAAATGCCCGGGCCATCCCCATAGCCTTGAGCGGCTCATTCAGGTCCTTCTCGTATTCAAGTTTGAATTTTGGGAGAAAGAGCGTGCCAGGCGCCGGACGGAGAGACCCCTTCAGGTCTTTCCACGATTCCTGCGTGAGGTTGTTCACGAACGATTCGAGCGATTGACCGGCTTTCGGCAACACAACAATCATCGTGAAGAGCGAATCGCCGTACGGAAGCTCGATCGCTTGATACAAACCGGTCTCGGCATACGGCAGTGTCCCTCTCAATTGCATCAGCTTGCTGGTGATTGTCCGTCCGTTGTCGAGATAAAACGGCGCGTCGGATGTTTTGCTTTTTTCGAACTGAAACGTCCAAATTCCTTTGAAGTAGATTGCATTGATGAGATACATCACGACTTCGTCCGGAATCGGATCGGGCACAATCTCCTTTATCTTACCCTTCGTCTTCTCCTCCACCCACGCGTTGATGGTTTTTGCAGCATCCGGTGCGCTGAAATTGATCCCCCTGACCACCGCCTCAAAGTACAACCGGTTGATGTCGATGAACTGTTGCTCAACCGGAAATCCGAGGCGATGCCAAATGGAGTTCGCGATGGTGAATTCGACTTTGGGGTCGAGAGTCCGGAGCAACCGCATCAGCCCAGCGTAGGTCTTATTGATTTCCTCCTGCGTCATGCCGCCGAAACCGAGTGTCGACTTCATCTCCTCCTCCGTTGAGCCGGCGGCACCGTTGAGCGTCATCCCGAGTGCCATGGAAACACTGAGAGGGGAGAGAAACACGTTCTTGTTTGCCTCGGACTCGTTGACCGTCCTGAGGAGGCGGAATCCGAACTCATTGCTCGTACGGATGAGGCTCTTCTCAAGTTCAGTCAGTGGGCGAACATCTTGTCCCTTGAGTTCCCCCGCCGAAGTGCCAAGGTCCCGGCAACTGAAGGAGCAGAGAGCCAAAACCGTCAGTGTTAGCAGTGCTGGTTTCATATCGGTGATCTCCTTAGAGTTCATGTTACTGA
>JBGFRR010000080.1:0-19184 GCA_041695045.1 Bacteroidota bacterium | reverse complement strand
AGCAGGATTTTATCAAACCTGCGGTTTGATCTATCTTTCGAATGAACCGGCAGGTTCATTGGCAGTTACGATCTTGACTCACAAGATTAAGGCGTTACGGCGGCGGCTCGTTCAACAGAAGCCAGTACAAACCGAGTTCAGTAACGGAGTTGACGAACTTCTCAAAGTCTACGGGCTTCACAATATAGCTGTTGACGCCGAGTCTGTAGCTGGCAACAATGTCTTGCTCTTCACGCGACGATGTGAGGACGACAACGGGGACCGTCTTGGTCTGTTCAGCCTCTTTGACACGGCGCAATACTTCAAGGCCATCAACCTTCAGAAGCTTGAGGTCGAGGAGAACGAGCTTCGGATGATTTTCGATGTTGCGTCCTGCATACGGTCCGGTCGCAAACAAAAAGTCGAGCGCTGCCTGGCCGTCCTCGACAATGTGGAGTTTATTGGCAAGATTATGCTTCTTGAGCGCCCGTACGGTTAGTTCAATGTCGTTAGGGTTGTCTTCAACCAAGAGAATATCGACGGCGTGGTTCATGAGATGCTCCTCGATGGAAGAGTAAATGTGAATGTTGTCCCGCGCTGAGGGTCGGAATCTGCAGTTACCATACCGCCATGCCGAGTCACCACGCGGTGCACGATAGCCAGCCCAATGCCCATTCCCTCGAACTCCTTCAGACTGTGTAAGCGCTGAAACACTCCAAACAGCTTCTCGGCGAAGCGCATATCGAAACCTACGCCGTTGTCGCGTACGGAGTATTGACACATGTCACCATTGCGTTCTCCTCCGATTTCAATCCGTGCCGCATCTCCACGCGGTGCTGTGAACTTGATGGCATTCGAGAGCAAGTTGACCACAACCTGTTTGACCATCGCAGGGTCGCCCCATGCAGGCGGAAGGTCGTTCAGCGCCAGTTCGACGGTTCTGTCCGGGCGCCGATGCAGAAGCTCGTCGGCGACGGCTCGAACAAGTTTCGTCATCGAAATCTCCTGTCCCCGCAGTTCAGTGCGACTGATCCGGGAAAATGCTAACAGGTCGTCAATCAACTGCCCCATCTGACGGGTGTTGGTCTGGATGACGGTAAGGAGCCGCCGGCCCTCCTCGTCCAATTGCTTGCCGTACTCCTCGACGAGCAGTTTGGAGAATCCGTCAATCGCGCGCAGAGGGGCTCGCAGGTCGTGGGACACGGAATAGCTAAAGGCCTCAAGCTGTTTATTGATTTCCTGAAGCTCTGCGGCCTGCTGCTCGAGGGCTTCGTTCAGCTTCCGGATTCGTTCCTCAGCCTCTTTTTGCTCGGTAATATCCCGTGTAATCGACGCTGCACCGACGACCTCGCCGCGTTCGTTCATGATTGGCGAAATCGTGAGCGAAACGTCAATCACCCTTCCATCCTTCCGCTGGCGCCGCGTTTGATAGTACGTAATGCGTTCTCCGGAACGGATTCTGCTCAGGTTTGCCAGAATCTCATTCTTGTGTCCTTCCGGCGCCAATGTTGCAATCGGTCTGCCGACCATCTCGTCGGCCGTGTAGCCGTAGATTCTCTCGGCCCCTCTATTCCAACTCGTGATGACGCCGTCTAACGTTTTCCCGACGATCGCATCGTCGGTTGAATCGACGATGGCCGCCAAACGTTTGATTGCCGCCATCGCTTGCTTGCGCAGCGTGATATCGAAGATCGTCGAGCGGCTCTGTACAAAACGACCCTCTGCGTCTTTGATAGCGGATGCCGTCAGGAGGGCAGGAAACGTTGTCCCGTCCTTGCGGAGCATCTCGAATTCGACGTTCTCGATATGCCCTTGTTCTTTGAAGATGGGGAAATTCTGGTAAAAGACCGCCTGGCTCTCCGGAGTGATCACGTCGAGAAAGCGCTTTACGCCGACTACTTCATCGCGTGCATATCCTAACCATGCGAGCTCTGTATTGTTGATCTGGACGAAGTAGCCGTTCTCGCCCAACGAGTGATAGCCGCACGGCGCGTTGTTGTAAAGATCCCTGAATTCTTCTTCAACGCGTCTTCGCTCACTGTCGATACGATGGATTACGTTCCCTGTCCACAACACAAAAAGCGCAAACACGACCATGGTTGAAACAGTGAACAGTGCCATTTCTAATCTGGTATCGTAATATCCAGCTCGTTCCCCGGCAAACCACAATGTGCCAAGGGCGAATGGAACAGCAAAGGCGACAATGATCAATCGACGTGCAAGAATTCCACCGGTCGAAGTGCGAGTGAGAATGTGCATAAGTCCGGACTCGGGTCGCGCACATATCACACCGAGCGACATGACCAGAAAGAGCAAGGCAGTGTTGAGTGGAATCGGCATGAAGTGTGCAACCCTAGCCAATGTGGACGCGCCGAAGATGTAGCCGACGATGGTAAGAAGAGCAATCGCCCCCACAAGGAGGGCCAAGGATTGTGCGGCGAGAAAGTTATATCGGGAGCGTAGCCCTAACAGCGCCAACGACGTTCCGAGAAACAGGAATGCCAGCGCCGCGTTTGGCGGCATGTGATTGGGCATCGGTTCTGCCGGAGACGCCAGCCGGTCTGTAAACAGAAGCTGGTCGAGGCCAATCGTGATATTCAAAGCAATCTCGAGGAGCCTCGTTGCTCCGATTCCAACAATCAGGCAAGCAAGAACGGTGCGGACGGGGTTTACTAGAGAAAAGACGTAACGAGGGTGAGAGAGAAGGAGGGAGATGCCTGAGAGGATAAATGCGATTGCCGCCAGCGGGTTCATCGCTGCCTGGCCTGGAAGGACCCGCTTGATCATCTCCACTTCAAACTGCCACGCAACGATCACCATGCAGCCGACAGCAATGGCAGCGACACCCGCCCAGCGTGATGTTTGCTGCAATAACGTAATGAGCCGCTCATCGCGCATGTGGACCATTGTTCCCCTCCCCCTTGTTCAACATGTTTCTTCAACATGTTTCTGTTGGATGGAGAAGCCCGAAGTGCGTAAAAAGGCACCTGCTGGTGAGTTTCGGCATCTCTACGTTCCGAGGGAGCCTGCCTGCCGGCAGGCAGGCGGCAGGCAGGTTGCACTCCCGAGGACAGTGGTTGTTCGGGAGTACAACTCCCTCACAACTATCGGCACCGTATGGGGAGACACGGCGCAAAAGATTATAGCGAAAACTGACGCCACTCGCAAGTTACAACGGTCAGCCCTTCTCTGACTTCATGGGAGCAAAGAACAGTAGTGGTGCATTTAGAGATGCCCGCTTAAAATCCGCGGGCATGACTTTAAGTTGCGAAGGAGTTGCACTCCTGAGCACATGAACAAGTTGGGAGTTTTCCTTTAGGCTCGGGAGTCAAACTCCCTCGCAACCGATGAGAATTTTTGCTTGACATTGACCGTCCTATGATTTATTTTTAGGTCGTCCTAAATTCATTTTTTGGATATGAGAAGGAATAGTAACAATGAATCACAATACGATGTTATTAAAGGCTAAAGCCTTGATAATTTTACTGTTTGTAACCAATATAACCTATGCACAAATAGGCTCGATTCACGGGAAAGTATTGATTAACGGAGTTCCTACAGAACTTGCAAACGTCATGCTTGTTGAATTATCCTTAGGCCGCGCCACAAACAGCAAAGGCGTTTTTCATTTACAAGATATTCCTTTTGGTACCTATACTGTTTCAGCTTCTTATGTAGGATACCAATCCTTAACACGACAAGTAACGTTAAGCACCGAAAGCCCAAGTATTGAAATTTATTTTGAGTTAGAAGAAAAAAGTTTGGAATTAGACGCAATTGTCGTAACTGGTACAAAAACAGGTAAGCGGCAAACCGACTCTCCCGTCATCGTGAATATGCTTACCAGCGAAACGTTAGACATTGTGCAAGCCTGCAATTTATCAGAAGGATTAAGATTTCAGCCGGGATTAAGAGTGGAGGTGAATTGTCAAACGTGTAGCTATTCCCAACTCAGAATGAACGGTTTAGCAGGGGGCTATTCACAAATATTGATTAATGGTCGTCCGATTTTTAGCCCGCTTACGGGTCTGTATGGTATGGACTTTATACCGGCAAATATGATAGACCGTATAGAGGTCGTGCGGGGTGCTGGTTCATCCCTCTATGGTTCCAGTGCTATTGGTGGAACGGTCAACGTTATAACCAAAATTCCTACAACGAATAATTATGAATTGAACGTTACCAACCACAACATCAATGGTCAAACACATGACAATGTTTTCAGGGGCAATGCAACATTGGTATCTGAGGATAGAAACTCAGGTATTTCTTTTTTTATCAACCGTCGTGAAAGAGGTTTTTACGACCATAATGATGATAATTTCTCGGAAATTCCTTTGAGAGAAAATACTTCCTTTGGCGCTCATGTATTCTTTCTGACACACAACAACCAGAAATTAGAAATCAGCCTGAGCAACCTCAGTGAATATCGTTTTGGTGGCGAGATGGTTTTAGATAAACCCGCTTATCTGACACAACAGTCAGAAGAACGAACGCATAACGTATGGATGGGTAGTGCAGATTATCGATTGTATTTTCATAATCATCATTCTTCTCTCATCACGTATGTTGCCTGGCAACATACGGAACGAAAGCATTATACAGGTATTATCCCTGATGTTGGCACTCCAGAATTTCAACATCATATAGCGCACCCTCCGTATGGAACGTCTGAGGTAGCAACGTACAATGCGGGCATTCAAATAAATCATAGACTAAATAATTTCTTACAAGGCAGCAATGTCTTGACCTTTGGAAGCGAGTATAGTTATGATGATGTGTTTGATGAAATACCATCGTACAAGTATTTGATCGACCGAACGACCAAGAATTTCGGAGTTTTTCTTCAGAGTGATTGGGAGATACTTCCTTCACTCACAGTATTATCAGGAGTTCGTATGGATAAACACAATTTGGTTGACAAAGCCATCTTGAGTCCACGAGCGTCCATACTGTACAAATACAAGGACAACACTCAATTTCGACTGAACTATGGAACTGGTTTTAGAGCGCCACAAGCATTTGATACGGATATGCACATAACTTTTGCAGCCGGCGGCATATCACGAATTTCAATTTCACCAGACTTACTTCCTGAACAATCACAAAGTCTCAGTGCATCCATCAACTATGACAAGCCTACCAGGCATTACATTGCAGGATTTACGATAGAAGGCTTTTTTACAAGACTCAATGATGTTTTTTATCTACGACACATAGGACAAGACGACTTGGGAGAACTTTTTGAAAAACACAACGGACAGGGCGCAACAGTACAAGGTGTTACCATAGAATTAAGAGCAAACTACGATAGAAAACTGCAATTCGAAGCCGGGCTCACACTACAAACAAGCAGATTTGATGAGGCGGTAGAATACATCGATGGTTTGGAGGGTATAAAAGAATTTATCCGCACACCAAATGACTACGGTTTTGCCAGTTTGACAATGACACCAAATGAAAAAATAAATGCCAATATCAACTACATTCACACCGGTACAATGAAAGTACCACACTTTGCAGGAGCGCCCAATCAAGAACGTGATGCAATGATTACATCCCAATCATTTTCTGAACTCAGCGCCAAAGTTGGGTACACCTTTAATCTTCACAATGTAGGCTCGAAACTTGAACTGTATGGAGGAATAAAAAATATTTTCAACTCATACCAAGACCAATTTGATATCGGAAAAAATCGAGACAGTAATTTTGTATTCGGTCCAGCTCAGCCTAGAACATTTTTTATTGGAATTACACTGAATCAGTAGTGTCCAACTGTTGAACAGTTATTGTTGACCGAATCCATATTTGAGGGAAGCCATGCCGAGCGAACAATCTGAGAACTATCTCAAGAACATCTGCAAGCTGCAGGAGACCGAAGGTCGCGTGAGCACATCGCTGCTCTCCGAGAAGCTCGGCATCTCCGCCGCATCGGTCACCGAGATGATCAAGCGGCTCGCTGATGACGGCCTTCTCAAGTACACACCGTATCGCGGCGTCGAGTTGACGGAGAAAGGGCGGAAACGTGCGCTCCGCATCATCCGGCGGCATCGACTGTGGGAGTTGTTTCTTGTCGAAGTGTTGAAGTACGGCTGGGACGAGATCGACGAAGAAGCTGAGCGCTTGGAACATATCACATCGGAGAAACTCGAGCAGCGCCTCGATGCGGCGTTAGGACATCCGCGCATCGACCCGCACGGGCATGAGATTCCGACAGCCGAGGGGAACTTAGAGGGACAGAATCATCTCCAGCTTTCTGCCGTCGAGCCGGGGAAGACGGTGACCGTGGCACGCGTAAGCGACGAGAAGCCTGAAATCCTGCAGTATGCAACGAAGCTCGGCATTGCCCTACGCAAGAAGATCGAAGTGAAAGAGCGCATTGATTTCGATGGCTCTATCATTGTGCAGATCGACGGCAAGGAGCAGTATATCAGCTCAAAATTGGCCGGAAGCATTTTCGTGGAAGCGTGAAGGCCGACTACACGGCGGGCAACAACATGACCACAGATTACACGGATCAAAGCGATATGCCACCGAGATCATACAAAATGTAGTTGCAGTCCAAAATGTAGGTCGGGACGCTGTCCCGACTACTGGCCGTAAGATAAGATCAGTGAGTAATTATCTTCTGTCCACTACGATACACTAAGCGGTGCCCTACAACCGATGAACTCTCAACTCACATTAGCAGACCTGCAAACAGGCGAGCGCGCAGTGGTACGTGAGCTGCTTCTCGAAGGCATGGCCCGCAGGCGATATCTCGACCTCGGCTTCGTGCCCGGAACGGAGATCGAAGTGGGCAAGAGCAGTCCACTCAGCGACCCGGTGGCGTATCACGTCCGCGGAACATCGGTCGCACTCCGCAAGGCCGATGCTCGAAAGATCCTCATTGAACGGTTAATGAATGGAAGCGGCAGCCATGGCTAAGCAGGGATATCTCGTCGCCCTCGCAGGCAACCCGAACACAGGCAAGAGCACCGTGTTCAACGCGCTCACAGGACTCCGCCAGCACACCGGGAACTGGCCGGGGAAGACCGTCATGCGCGCAGAAGGGTCGTACGAGCATGAAGGGGCGCGCTACCGTCTGGTCGACCTTCCCGGCACCTACTCGCTGCTCTCGATGTCGGAAGATGAGGAAGTTGCGCGGGATTTCATCCTCTTCGGTCAGCCGGATGTCACCGTGATTGTTGCAGACTCGACGGCGCTCGAGCGGAACCTGAACTTGATCCTCCAAATCCTTCAGATTACCGACCGCGTGGTCGTTTGCTGTAACCTGTTCGATGAGGCGCGGCGGAAACACATCCTGATCGATAGGAAGGGACTCGAAGATCGCTTGGGTGTGCCTGTCGTGATGACTGCGGCGAGATTAGGAGAGGGGCTTGACGACCTCAAACGGATTATCGCACGCGTGGCGGACGGCTCTCTGCGTCCGAACCCGCGCAGGCTTCGGTATTCCGAAAAACTGCAGGCTGCAATCGATGAGCTTGTGCCGAAGATTCAGCAGCTTGTGCCGGGGCTGCCGAATGCCGCATGGGTCGCACTCCGTTTGCTGGACGGCGATGAACACATCATCCGCGCATTGCACGACGGAAGGTTCGCGGCAGCGTACGAAAAGGTCAGGAACCACCGGCCCACAAAACGACATCAGGGTGAAGGAGTAGCGGTATGAGTGCTGTGTCCGCCAAGGGCGGATCATCCGCCGATGCGCTGCTCGCGCGTGCGAACGAGCTTTCCTCTTCAATCGGCGCAACGCTCCACGACGAGCTCGCAAAGGTCGTCTATACCGAAGCGCAGGCCATCGCACGCTCGACGGTCGCCTCGCCGCGGCCGCACTCCGGAACATGGGACCGTCGGCTGGATGATTTGCTGACCTCCCGCTGGTTCGGTTTCCCGATGATGCTGTTGATCCTCGCGGGCATCTTCTTTATGACCATCGAAGGAGCGAACGTCCCTTCCGAGCTTCTTGCGACGGCACTCTTCTGGCTGCACGACCAGATCGTTCCGCTCTTTCACGCCGTCGGCGCGCCGTGGTGGCTGACGGGCTTCCTCATGAACGGCGTCTACCGCGGACTTGCGTGGGTGGTGTCGGTGATGCTGCCGCCGATGGCGATTTTCTTTCCGGTTTTCACGCTGTTAGAAGACCTCGGCTATTTGCCGCGCGTGGCGTTCAATCTCGACCGGATGTTTCGCTGGGCGGGCGCGCACGGCAAGCAAGCGCTCACCATGGGCATGGGGTTCGGCTGCAACGCGGCAGGGGTGATTTCCACGCGCATCATCGACTCGCCGCGCGAACGCCTTATTGCCATCATCACGAACAACTTCGTCCCGTGTAACGGGCGCTGGCCGCTCATCATCATGTTGGCAAGTCTCTTTGTTGCAGCGCAATTCCCGTCGGCTGTTTCGTCAATTGCCGCCGCATCGACCGTCGTCGGTGTAACGCTCTTCGGCGTGCTCGTGACGTTGCTTGTGTCGAAATTCCTCAGCAGCACATGGCTGAAGGGAACGCCCTCCTCGTTCCAACTGGAATTGCCGCCGTACCGCAAGCCGCAAATCCTGCGCATCCTCTACACCTCGCTCATCGACCGCACCATCTTCGTGCTCGGTCGTGCGGTGATGATGGCCGCACCAGCAGGCGGGCTTATCTGGATTCTCGGCAACGTCCACGTCGACGGCGTCAGTCTGATGAAGCACGCTGCGGATTTCCTCGACCCGGCGGGCAGACTCTTCGGTCTCGACGGCGTGATTCTGCTTGCCTACATCATCGCAATTCCGGCGAACGAGATCATCGTCCCAACCATCATCATGGCCTACACGGCAACGGGTCAAATGACGGACTTCGAAAGCATGGAAACGCTCAGGGCATTGTTCGTCGAGAACGGATGGACGGCGTTGACGGCCGTGTGCTTGATGCTCTTCTCGCTCCTGCATTATCCCTGCAGCACAACGTCGTTAACGATCTACAAAGAAACACGCAGCGTGAAGTGGACGCTCGTGTCGAACCTTCTTCCTCTTACGGTTGCCCTGATCGTGTGTTTTGTCGTCGCGCAGACGGCGAGAGCGTTGGGAGTGGAGTGAAGCGGCGGTGGAAGTGAAGGAGTGATCCGAAGTGGCGTTAGGAGTCCCTGTACGGGATCCCGTCTCTTTGTATAAGTAATTGTGACGGGAAAGGTGGGACAAAGATTTTTTTGCCCGCGTTAAGTTTTCCTTCTTCCTTCATCGCGCATCGCTTGTGGTGCGGCCTTCCTGGAGCGTTTGCTCGTAGATGGACTTATATTCTTTTATCCCCTCGAACAACGCTTCGGCGATTTTTTGTTGTCCCTGCTTGTTGCGGAGGTAGCGCTCCTCGTCGCGGTTGGAGAGATAGCCGGTCTCAATTAACACGTTCGGCATCGACGCGCCGACGAGCACGTAGAACCCCGCTTGCTTCACGCCGCCGTTGCGGATGGTAAGATGCTTGGCCATCGACTCTGCGGCGATCTCTGCAAAACGCTCGCTATTCTTCATGAACGCACTTTGCGCCATCGTCAGGATGATGAATTCTTCCTCCGTCAGTTTCTTATAACGCTGTTCGTGGCCTTCTTCCAGCTTGATGACGGCGTTCTCGCGTTCGGCAATGCGGATGGCATGCTCGGTTTTTCCCGGTCGCAGCAGGTAGATCTCGAAGCCGTCGACGCTCGAAGGCTTCCGCTCCGTCGAATTACAGTGAATGCTGATGAACAGCTTGCCGCCTGCCTCGTTCGCCATCTGCGTGCGGCGGTAGAGCTCGACGAACTTGTCGGTTTTACGCGTGTAGACGACTTTCACATCCTTCATCCGCTTCTCGATCAATGCTCCCAACTTCAGTGCGATGGCAAGCGTCACATCTTTCTCCCGCGTGCCGGCCACGCCGATCGTGCCGGGGTCCTTTCCTCCATGTCCCGGGTCGATGACGATGACGTCCAGCTTCCAGCGCGAGCGCTCGCGCTCTAAATTCTCGTTGGTCAACTCCTGACGCTTCCGATCGAGGTCGGTTTTCTCTGCGATGGATTCCGTGTGGAGCGAGACGAGTAGGTTGTTCGAGTCGGGGTCTTCGATGAGGTCGGCTTCCACAACGTCGGGTGCGACGCGAATGGTGATTTGCACCGACGTGGGGGATTGGAACGCGAGCACCTTTTTCACCGCGCCCGTCGGCTTCGTCGCGTTGAGCGCCTGGATGTCGGCGCGGGCGTCCGGTATCGTCAGGAATAGCCAGCCGTCGGGGCGTTTGAGCCATTTTTCGACATCCGTGAGCTTGCGCGTGGTGAGGACGGTGAGGAGATAACCGTTGAGTCGCGGCTCGACTTCGATGCCGGTGATGTCGAAACGTGGTCTGCCGAAGGCGGATGTGGGCGTAGTTGTGCGCGGTGCAGGCGTTGGCGCGGGCGTCGAGACAGCGGGTGTTTCAAACGCTCCAGCCAGAATGGTGTTCGTGGCGGCATCGAAGCGCAGCGGCGTGTCGATGAGCCGTGCAACCAGCCCGACGAACGACGCCACGGGAACAGAGAACTGCCGATTCCGATAGAGGGCAGGCCGACTCAGCTGCGATACGCTGGCGATGCCGGTTGCGACTTCAGTGATGACGAGGAAGGGACTGTTGGCGCTGACCTTTATACGATAACCTCCCGCACGGAATTCGAGTTTGCTCACATCCTCGTTCCGAAACGCAGCGAACCCGAATGCGGTAGTAAAATCCTCCACCGAGATAAACACGACACCGCTTTCCGTCAATGCGCGTGCGGTTACGGGGGGACGGTTGTCAATACGGATCGAAACCTGTTGGGCGAACGAAAGGGAGGTGGCGGTGAGGAGGAGGAGTGGGAGGGTAAAAGTATGAATCCTTAGCAGATTGGTCATTCGCTAACGATGGTTGATTCTACCCTGCGGGACATTGCACACGAGAACTTCGTAGATGCTTGATCGCAGCGCGCAAGGCGTCCTTGCTCTTGCCGCTCATCCAAACCCGGCGAACCTGGTTATGCATGATCTGCACTTGCACCTTGAGCGTTACGTCTTTGACGAATTTGACCGGCTCTTTGGCCTCATTGTTTCCAATCTCTCCCTGCAACATCGCAACCTGTCGCACGGTTCCTGCGTACGCAGGGCTCAACGGCGCCATGCTTGAGCGCCTACATATCAACTTCCAAAACGATGTCGAACGACGGCTGTTGGTTCATACATTAATGGATGATCTCAATAACGTTATTCGCCTCGTTCACGCGCATCCGGATGCGGATGCTATCGTCATGCACGACGATGCGACCGACGCCGACGAGAATCAATTCATCCTTGTCCACACTTTCAATATAGTAGTGGCCGTTCTCGTTTTCGGAAAGAGTGGTGAGATGGCCGAGCGTGATCCCTCGAAAATCCCTTCCCGTTCCCCCCAATTGCGGCGGCTTGAAATACATCTGCCGCGCACGCATGGCGAAGTAACCGAGGTCGTTGATGATTGCTGTGCGGCTCGATTCGACGGCGTTTGAGCGGAACATCGTTAGCCCCACCGCGATCGCAATGCCTACAATAATCACCCCGAGGATGACCAGCAGCAGTTGTTGTTGTCCCATGTGTTCCCCCTTCCTGTCAGTGTGAAAAAGGGCGGGCTTCCTTTTTTATATCCATCGTTCTTCGATTCGGATCGCCCGTTGTCGGAGTTGTTCGAGTAACGGCTCAAGGGGCACGCACTGCTCCGGCGTCAGTACGCCGCGCTCGCGAATGGTCCCTTCGGCAATGAGCTGTGCCATCACCGAAGTGGGATACGCAGTGGTGCGCATCATGGCCGTAATATGAGCATTCTCGTCGTAAGAGTCAATCAATTCGAACATCCGTGTTTGTTCTTTTCCTTCCCGCTCGCCGGTAATCGTCACGCGCATCAAGACCGCATCGGGGCCGGAGCCGGAGAGGCGCTTCCTGAGCAATGCGGTGAACATTTCCCGTGCCGTCAGGAGGTTAGACCCTACGCTGACCGGCTCACTCGATGCGAAGCCGAGGTCTAACAGCGCCTTAAACCGCTCGCAATGGCCGCTGTAGCGGATCGTTTTGTAGGAAAGCTCACGCACCTTGCCCGCAAACATGTGCGGCAGGAAGGATGTCCCCCCCGACGTGTGAAACGCCTCTAACACCCCGAATCCGCCTCTGGCGGACGGGAACTCGATTGTTTCTACTTCCGTCATCGTGTCCACTTCCTGAATCTTGTAGTCGCGCAGGATGACGCTCTTTCCTGTATACTCGTTGAGAAGCCCCTCCACCGAAAAGGCGAGCTGATAATTGAGCGGCGGTTTCGGATGCCGAGGAAGACCGCCAACGCGAGCCTGAATTGAATCGACATGCTCGAACGCCTCCGCGCCGCGTGCCGCGATGACGTTCGCCATGCCGGGCGCGAGACCGCAGTTCGGCATGATGAGCACATCGGCGTTGCGCGCACGCTCGTGAAGCTCTCGCTGTCGGCGAACGACCTCATCGTTGCCGCCGAGGTCGAGTAAATGCACACGCGTTTCGATGGCCGCCTTCGTGAGCGCGAAGTTATGACGGAACGTCGTTGCGGCGATGGCGCACGCGTGCCCTTGCATCCGGTCGATGACATCGTCAAAGTATTCCACATCCAGCGCAACAGGTTTCACGCGGTCGGAGCCGATGGCTGCGGCCGTCTGCTGGGCGCGCTCAAGGTTGATGTCCGCCAACGTGATGAGCTCAACCCCTTCAGAACGCGCCAAATCGTATGCCAGCGCGCTGCCCATCATGCCGGAACCGACGACGAGGAATTTCATAGAGATGACACGCATTGTGAAAGAATGACATCAACTGCCGGTTTGAGAGAGCGGTAGGAATAACCTGCGCACGTCAGTTTTACTTGCCCGCCGGTCATTTCCGGATTTCCCCTGTCTCCATGCTCCAGAACAACAAATCTAGCTCATCGAGTGGAATGCCGATACGCTCGGCGAACCGCTGAAAGCGCGCTTCGATTGCGAGATACTTCTTGCGTGAAAGCGATTGGGGGATGGATCGAATGACGCCGTACCGTTTCAGGTTCCGAAGAATATGCCGGTCGAGAATTGCAAGGCCGTCGTTTCGGCCGATGTTGCGGAGGAAGTGCGTCGCTTCTTTGTAGCCGAGTCCTTTCACGCTCTTGACGAGCCATTCACGTACATCGTGCGGCGTCATTCCGTTGGACAGCGCCGCGGCAACAAGCGGGAATTGTTGCTTCAGTTCAAGCAGATGCTTGGACTTCGTTTTGTGGAAACGGATGTAGTGAGACCGATCCGCAAGAAGCGGCACGGGGTCAACGTCGTGCAGCATGAAGTTGCGCGACTTCAGCGACGCAACGACGTACTCGGCGTTCTCAGCGGAGGTCTGCGGCGTCATCATGCAATAGGCAAGCTCATAGAAGTATTCGGACGATGGGACGCGTGCGAAATCCTGCAATCGGGAGTGGATGGCCGTACGAAGTTGCGCGTGGCGTGCACGGAGGTCGTTGAGCGCCCGCCGTTGGCGGGTTTGGCGGGATTGGCGATTCATCGGGCAAGGGAGACGGTAAGGTGTGCCGAGCCGTTGGAGAGTGTAACGAGTCCGTCGCGCTCGAGGCTGCGGAGGAGTTGGAGAAACCACATCTGATTGCGGCGAGTGTAATCGGGCTTCACAAGTTTCCCTAACCGCTGCGCCGAAAGCGAGCCTCGCGGTGCATCCCGCAGCGCTTCGACGACACGACCGCGATAAATGCGATTGGGGATGTCCGCCAGAGGCGGACGCATCGGCTCCCGTTTTGACTGAAGCACCCGCACGGCGACGTTGTGTGCGCTGGGGCAGTGCGCTTCAAGAGAACAAACGGTGCATTGGGGTGTGCGTGCTGTGCAAACGGTTGAGCCGAGGTCGAAGAGGACCTGGTTCCAATCGTACGCGCGTTGCTTTGGCAAGATGCCGCTGGCGACTGCCCAGATGTCCTTGCGTTTGGTCTCGCGAGGAAAGAGCCGTGAAAGCACACGGCGCACGTTCGTATCGACAACGGCCACGGACTGACCGAAAGCAAAACACGCCACGGCATGAGCGGTGTACCTGCCGATGCCTGGTAAGTGCTGGAGAGCTGCAGTATGACGCGGGAGCCGGCCGTTGTGATTGCGTACAACGGCCTTCGCAAGACCATGAAGGCGCACGGCTCGTGCGTTATATCCCATACCCCGCCACGCGCGAATGACCGTTGAACGCCTTGCACGTGCAAGCACCGTAATTGCAGGAAAGCGTTTGAGCCAGCGGGGGTATTGAGTGAGGACGCGAGATACTTGTGTCTGTTGGAGCATCACTTCAGAGATGAGAACGCGGTATGGTTCGCGCGTTCGACGCCAGGGGAGGTCGCGACCGCTACGGTGATACCAACGAAGTAATCTTCTCCGTATCGTGGACAGTCGTGTTCGTTCTTGCTTTCGTCGGTTCACTGCTTGGTCCGGCTTCAATGCAGCATCGTGAAACGTCATCGCTCAATTCTCCCTACCGCTCTGCTCAATGACAATATGCGAGTTTTTAGACGGGCCTACAACAACCGCAAAACTGCTACTCGTGCGTTAGCTGTTCAACCAAAGGCTTGTTCCCTTCGAGGATGTCCATCTGCTTCAGCTCATTCAGCGTGACCCAGCGGATCTGTTCGAACACGTTGTTTTTCGGTTCACCGCGGAAGGACGAGACGAAGCAGTAGGCGACCTCGAATGTTCCACCATCATTGTACGTCGAGGTTTGAAACTCCATCCGCTCGATGTCCTCGAGTTGAACGGAAAGCTCTTCCCGCAGTTCCCGCTCGACGCACTGGATGAACGTTTCGCTGGGCTCGAGCTTGCCGCCGGGGAATTCCCATTTCAGCTCGTACCGTCTTCCCTTACGGCGCTGGCAGAGAAGGTATTTCCCATCCCGGTGAAGAATGGCAACAGCCACGCGTGTGCTCACGGGGTAAAATATAGTGAGAGTTGAAGTGAAATCCAATGAAGCGAAAAACGACCGATGTTTCTTGCTTTATCCTAAAAATGTTGTACTTTCATGTATCATCCATCCACTCACAACCCGCGATAGAATTATGCGACGCTTTATTGTTTTCATTGCGCTCTTCGTTTCCGTTCCCATACTCATCAACGCTCAGATTGCTAACCATGTTGTCATCAGTGAAATATATGGAGGCGGAGGAAACAGTGGAGCGACGTACACTCATGATTTTGTGGAGCTTTACAATCCTACCGATGCCCCCATTACGATGACAAATTGGTCAATTCAATATCAATCGGCAACGGGTACGGGTGCTTTTGGTTTGAGAGCTGTTTTTTCTGGCACAATACAACCTAAGCGTTTCTTTCTGATTCAGCTTGTACGGGGCACGGGAGGGACAACGCCATTGCCCACACCCGATGCATCACCTGCTTCTCCACCGAACCTGAGCGCGACAGCGGGAAAAGTTGTCCTTGTGCGAGGCAGCGACTTCATCACGAATCCCACTGATTCTACAGTTGTGGATTTCGTCGGGTACGGGTCGACAGCAAACAAGTTTGAAGGCTCCGGTCCAACGCCTGCACCAAGCAACACGACAAGTATTGAACGCAAGGCATCCGCGACATCGACAACCCAGACAATGGGCATTGGCGGAACTGAGGAGTTCGCAGGCAATGGTTGGGACTCGAATAATAATGCCAATGATTTCGTCACGCGTTCACCACAACCGCAGAACAGTGCAAGTCCGGCTGAACCGACGGCTACCGCTCCCGTCGCAGGCATCGGCACTGCTGCGGTAACGCCAACCGTCGTGAAAGCTGCCGATTCTCTTTCTATTTCTCTCACACTGCGCGGCGTGCAATCGAATACCATCACCAAAGCGCTGTTTATCGTTCCCCCTCCCCTCACATGGTCTCGCACTGCAAGCGATGTTGCGCTCAATGCCGCCGGCACTCCTTCGGTTCAGGTGCGGCAGGATTCGATTATCGTCTCGGGACTCACCGTCGCAGCATCGGACAGTGCCATCGTTACCCTTCGAAAGCTCTCCGCTCCCGACACAACGCTCCGCCTCACATGGCGAGTTGAAACTGCGGCCGGTGGAGATTCTACAGCGTCCATCTCGTCTCCGCCGACCATCCTGTTCTATGGAACGCCGCAACCCATCTTTGACATGCGCGCCAACGACGCGCAGGGAGTGCCGCTGCTGAAGGATCAGCTTGTTACCGTTCGCGGCATTGTAACGTCAACGACTCACCTCGGCAGCACAGCGTACATGCAGGATGTTTCGGGCGGAATTGCGGTGTTCGACAACACCTTCATCGCCTCCCGCCAGCTTGGCGATGAGGTAACGGTAACGGGAACCATGGCGCATTTCAACGGTTTGTCGGAGCTGACGAAGGTGATTGTGCACGAAGTCCATACAACAGGCAACACGGTGACGCCACTGCTCCTCACCGTGGCCGACGTTGTGCGGGATGGGCAGGGAGGTGTGGAACTGTACGAAGGTATGCTTGTGCAGCTCAACCGCGTGCGCGTGCTGGATTCGAACAATCAACCGGTCGGCACGTGGAGCACTGCATCACCCGGCCCCAACTACAAGTTGTTCGATGCGACGGATACGGCGACCGTTCGCATTGTTGCGAGCAGCGGCATTGCAGGAAGTTCCGCGCCGCAGGGTGAGTTCGACATCGTCGGCATTGTCGGGCAGTTCAAAACATCATCCCCCTTCATCGGCGGCTATCAAATCCTGCCGCGTTCGCGTGACGACATCATCGCCACCGGACCAATCATCACCATTGCTCCTGTTGAATCCGACATCACACCAACCTCGCTGACGGTCTCGTGGGAAACGCTCAACCCTGGATCGAGCCATCTCCGTTACGGCCTCACGCCGTCGTTTGAATTGGGTGTTGCGTCGGTGAGCGGACAGCGCACGTCGCACGCCGTGAACCTGAGCGGACTCTCACCGGCAACGGTGTATCACGTGCGCGCATTTTCCGTGAGCGGAACGGATACGAGTTTTGCGACCGGCCGCGTTGTCAGCACGGCGTCGCAGGGGTCGAGCGGACAGATCAATGTGTATTTCAACAAGTCGGTTGATGTCTCGGTTGCGCGCTACGGCAACGCGCAGGGGAACGTTACGTTGTTGCAGCGGTTGCTCCAGCGCGTCGAGCGCGCGCAGTTCTCTATCGACGCGGCGCTCTACAGCTTGAGCGGGGCGGTGGGGGATTCGATCGCTCGTGCTCTCGTCCGCGCAAAAGGCCGCGGCCTGAAGGTGCGGATGATCATCGAAAAGGACAACCTCACACCCCGTCCGGACGGAAGTATTCCGGGCACATCGATCGTGTTTGAGGACATCATCGCGCCGTCGGGCATTCCGTTCATCAGGGATGATTTCGATGCGGCGAACCGCGGAGTGGGGTTGCACCATAACAAGTTTTTTGTGTTCGACTATCGGGGTGGGACGCCGGATCGAATGTGGGTGTGGACGGGTTCGTGGAATCCCACCGACCCCGGTACGAACGACGACAGACAGAACGCCGTCGAGATCCAGGACCACGCTCTCGCGCAGGCCTACACGATGGAGTTCAACGAGATGTGGGGAAGTGAAACCGACACGCCCAATGCGTCGGCATCCCGCTTCGGCTCACGGAAAACGGACAACACGCCGCATGTGTTCAGCATCGGCGGGGTGCACGTTGAGCTCTATTTTAGTCCATCCGACCGGACGACGAGCCAGATCATCCGCACGCTTAACACGGCGGGGCATTCGATTTACGTCGGCATGCTGACGCTCACGCGGTCGGATATTGCGCAGACGCTCGTGGCGAAGAAGAACGACGGGCGCCGCGTGCGCGTGGTGTTGAACGACAGCACGGCAACGGGCACGCAGTACGGCTTTTTGCGGTCGAGCGGCGTGGATGTGCGCGTCCTTTCTCCGCCGGGGTTGATGCATCATAAGTACGCCGTCGTGGATGCTGATGTGAGTCAGGGCATCCCCTCGCAGTACGTCATCACCGGCTCCCACAACTGGACGAGTGCGGCGGAGAACTCCAACAGCGAGAACACGCTGATCATTCTGAATAACCGGATTGCCAACGAGTATTTGCAGGAATTCGCTGCCCGCTACAAAGAAGCCGGGGGAACAGGAAACATCGTTGTGGGCGTGGAGACGAGTGATGCAACGTCCGTCTTCGGCGAACTCAGTTTTTCGCTCGAACAGAACTATCCCAACCCCTTCAACCCGGCAACCGTTATTCGTTATTCAATCCCCGTAGGGGCGATTCATGAATCGCCCCTCCACGTAACGCTCAAGGTCTTCAACGCGCTGGGTCAGGAAGTTGCCGAGCTGGTAAACGATGTACGACCTGTCGGTCGTCACCAAGTCAAATGGGAGTCGACGAACGCAGCGTCGGGTGTGTACTTCTACCGTCTCGAAGCAGCGGCGTTGGATCGCTCCGGTCGACGGTTTGTGGAAACGAAGCGGATGTTGCTGTTGAAATAGGGCCG
Organism: Bacteroidota bacterium; assembly: GCA_041695045.1. GTDB lineage: Bacteria > Bacteroidota > Ignavibacteria > UBA10030 > UBA10030 > JBGFRR01. Next base: position 719 of record JBGFRR010000080.1, on the reverse strand, counting down.
CTGATTCTACAGATTTGCACAGGTTCGCGCTGATGTGAGACACAAGTTATAGGTCTGAGTACCACTCCGACCCAGAGACAGATTGCTCAGTTCGGCCTCCACGCCAAACAAAAACAAGATGAATTTTACCACTCGATGCGGATGCCGAGTGGAGCTTTAATGGTCCGGAGCGAGCACAAGAGAAGCAGACCTCACGGGTCTTTGAGACCTGTCGGGTCTCTACCTTAAATCCGATATAGAACAAGAATCTGGGCAGGAGAAAATGCGTGGGCGGCCTGCCTGCAGCAGGCAGGCACGCGGGCAGTGTCGAAATCATGGGATGTGGGTGGAAGGCGATGGCGTGCGTTCAATTCCCCGCCAATTGTCTCAATCGTTATCACTAATCCGTTGCCGGAAGGCGGGGAATTTCGGCCTTGTGGGAAAGCAAGCCATCGCGTGTGTTTCCTGCCCGCCTCAGAGGCTTCAATGAGGCAGGCGGGGATTTCGACATGGTTTTTCCCGCAACCATTCAAGGCTACGATGAGCGGGATCTCCCGCTTCTCAGTCCCGCCTTTCCCGTCACAATTACTTATACAATGAGACGGGATCCCGTACGGCGGGACTAGCAGGCTGTTGAAAAACTCATAGAAAATATTTTTTCTATTCCATGTCGCAACCGCGCGATGATGTATTATATTTGTAGCTACTCACCACCAACAGAGGAGATCGTCCATCATGCG
>JBGFRR010000115.1:0-19360 GCA_041695045.1 Bacteroidota bacterium | reverse complement strand
TCTAGGAAGCGTAAGAGAGGTGCTAAGCTCGCACCGAATCGTCGAAAGAGCAAAAAGTAGGACCAAAGACTTGATCAACAAAGAGCCACTGCAAATCCAAAGAAGGATTCAAAGCATCACCCAACTGCTCAAGGAAAACGAAGGAAAGATCGAGAATCTGATGAGGCTTGCGGAGGAAGGCGGCAACTTGAAGACCGTCGCCGCAAGATTGAGAGAGCTGGAGGAGATTCAGGAGAAATTCAAAGAGGAAAAGACACGACTACAGAACCACCAAGCACCGAAAGGGAGAGCAGCGAATATTCTTGGTGAGGTGACCAGCTTCTTTCAGAACTTCGAAACCCAAATTCTGACTGCGACCATAGCAGAGAGGAAAGAAATACTCCGGAGGTGTGTTAATGCGATAATTGTGGATCGAGAGCAGAAGAAAGCCAGATGCTACATCAGAATCCTGCCAAACTTCCCCTTTTTGAAGGATTTCAGCCGACCGACTTCTTCTATACTGGGTGCAACAGTAGCCCTAACGGGATTCGAACCCGTATTTCGGCCTTGAGAGGGCCGCGTCCTAAACCCTTAGACGATAGGGCCCATGTGACAATGAAAAATTCAAAATGGAAAAATTAAAAAAACGTGATAAAGCTGTGCTTTGCGAGCATACTCCCTTTTTTCATTTTTCATTTTTACTTTTTCATTGATCTACCGCTGCCCCGCCAGGGCTCGAACCTGGAGTCTTCTGATCCAGAGTCAGACGTGTTGCCAGTTACACCACAGGGCAAGAGGATTGCAGATGGTAGATTGCAGATGACAGACCGCAATCAGACGTGTCGCCAATCATGAGCCGAAGGATCATCCGCGTTTTGCGGACATCAAAGGACATTATTCTCAACACGATTGATCCGGCGTGCTCAATACACGCTCAAGGTACAGAAAAATCCAGAATTTTCCAACCCCGTGTTCTCACCATCTCGCACGTAGTGTCCGATTCTTCTGCTTATCCTCATGAACAAGCGCCCCACGATGCGAGCACGATGCGAGCCAGCGCTTTCCTTGACATTCGGTTCATTTTTTGGTACCATGACTCGCAACATTCCCTGACGAGGAGCACGTTCCACCCGGATGAGCATTACAAAGTACGGTTACGACGTTTTTTTCACTGTCGTTGCGCTCTGTGTTGTCCTGATTGTCCTCGCTTTCTTGTTCATCGAGCCCCGGGTGCTGAAAGCCGGCATCATCGTTGTTGCAGTTGGCTTCCTCGGTTTCACCGTCAATTTCTTCCGCGACCCGGAGCGCACCATTCCGGCGGGAGATCATCTCATCACCTCTCCGGCAGACGGCAAGATTATCCTCATTAAACACGTTCCCGAGCACGAATACTTCCACGGCGATGCAACGCAGATCAGCATCTTCATGTCTCCCCTCAATGTCCACGTCAACCGTTCTCCGATCACCGGCGCCGTACGCTATTTTCGCTACGTGAAGGGGGAGTACTTCGCCGCGTTTGAAGATAAGGCATCGGAGCAAAATGAGCAGACCATCGTCGGCATGGAGGGAAACCGAGGGAAGGTCCTCTTTAAGCAGATTGCAGGGTTTATTGCGCGGCGGATAGTTTGCCCGCTTCAGGTGGGGGATACGTTGCGTGCGGGCGAGCGATTTGGAATGATCAAGTTTGGCTCCCGCGTGGATGTGTTTGTACCGTTGACGGCGGCTGTGAGGGTCAAGGTGGGAGAGGTGGCGACGGCCGGTGAGACTGTTCTGGCGGAGTTTGTCAATCCCTCTGATTCATCGTATCATAGAACATCCGGGCTGTAGCGAACAACTCGTGCACGAACCCGGCCGACATCGACACTCACAACATGGAGGCGCTTCACGATGATTCTTACCCGTGCAGTCTTCCCAAGCCTCTTTACGATCCTGAACGCGTTCTGCGGTTTTCTCTCTATCCTCAACACCACCGCAGGACAATTCGACGCCGCTGTGGGGTTCATCGTTCTCGCTGCCATCTTTGATTCTCTCGACGGCGTGATGGCGCGCATCACCCGCTCATCCAGTCAGTTCGGCGTCGAGCTCGACTCGCTGGCCGACGTTGTTTCGTTCGGCGCGGCACCATCGATCTTGGTCTATCAAGCTCATCTGAACTCACTCGGCAATATCGGCATCCTCATCAGCTCGCTCCCCCTTCTGTTCGGAGCGATTCGCTTGGCGCGGTTTAATGTGCAACTCATCGGCTTTGATAAAGATTATTTCCGTGGGCTGCCAATCCCGTTACAGGCGCTGACGATCTGCGCATTCTTCTTCCAATTCTACAAGCCCGGTTACGGTTTTGAATCCTGGACCCGGGACGCCCTCGCTCCGCTCGTCGTCGGTCTCGCTCTGCTGATGGTGAGCACGGTTCGCTACGACACGCTGCCGAAATTTTCCAAGCGCGGCATCCGGGCACATCCGTGGCGTATGGTGCTGTTTTCGATTGCTGTCATCCTGATTATCGTGTCGCAGGGACAATATGCGCTTGCATTCATCGTCTCGTATATTCTCTTTGGCGTTGTGCGGTCGATGGTCGAAACGGTGTATCACGTGGTGACGGGTGTACAAAAGGAAGAAGACAACTCACGGAAAGTTTCGAGCATCGATATTTAGCGGAGCGACCGGTGTTTCACGCGAAGATAATCGTTACGCTGCGAACATCCATTCTCGACCCTCAAGGCAAAGCGGTTGAGCACGGCATCCATTCGTTACAGTATACTTCCGTGCAGAACGTCCGCATCGGAAAATTCATCGAGCTGGACATCGATACACACGACGAAGCAGAGGCGAACCGCATTGTCCATGAAGTCTGCGACAAACTTCTTGCGAACCCTGTGATGGAAAATTACTCGTTCACCCTTCACCGAGTTGAACAGGTGGAAGCTTAGCGACGGCGGATATCCATGGCGAAGCTCAAAATCGGCGTTGTTGTTTTTCCCGGCTCCAACTGCGACCATGACGTGCACTATGTTGCGGAGACGATCCTGCAGCAGGATGCGCGGTTGCTCTGGCACAAAGAAGGGTCGGTCGGCGATGTGGATGTGGTGATCCTTCCCGGGGGGTTTTCGTACGGAGATTATCTTCGCTGCGGTGCCATCGCTCGTTTTTCGCCGATCATGAATGACGTTGTGCACTTTGCCAAGAACGGTGGGGTGGTGATGGGCATCTGCAACGGATTTCAGATTCTGACGGAGGCGGGATTACTCCCCGGCGTTCTTCTTCGTAATCAATCGCTCAAGTTCATTTGTCGCTCCGTGCATCTGCGCGTGGAGAATGCCAACACGCGGTTTACGTCGAAATGCAAGCCCGGCGAGGTGTTAGAGATCCCCATCGCACACGGCGACGGGAATTACTTCGCGGATGACGATACGATCAAGCGACTGGAGGACGGCAACCGGATCGTCTTTCGATACTGTGACCGCTCCGGCGCTGTAACGCCCGCAAGCAACCCGAATGGCTCGCTCGGCAACATCGCCGGGATTGTGAACGAGCACGGAACTATCCTCGGCTTGATGCCCCACCCCGAACGCGCGGCCGACCCCGTACTAGGCCTCACCGACGGACGGAAAATTTTCGATTCACTGGTCGAAAGCTTCACCCACGTCTTCGCTCCACCTCTGGTGGAGTAGACGGACAACTCAATCACGCAGGAGCAAAGGACATGTTTGGCATGGGAACACAAGAAATACTGCTGATTCTTCTCTTCGTCCTCATCTTCTTTGGCGCCAAGAAAATTCCCGAGCTTGCTCAGGGGTTAGGCAAGGGCATCCGGGAGTTTCGCAAGGCAACACGGGAAGTTCAGGATGACATCGAGAAGGAAACAAAGCAGCTTAACGAGAGCAAGGACGAGAAGAAGCAGTAGCCTCTCTCCGCCTTCCGACAAGCACACCGTTCAATGCGCCGGTGCGTAACGGCGCATCCATACCGTCCGGCCTCGCATCGGCGGACGGCATTCCGCGTCCATGAAAACGTTCGACGCCATCAAAGCAGATTTAGCCGTGGGGAAAACCACGTGCGAGCAGATCACGCTGGCCTCCCTCGATGCCATCGAGCGCGAGCAGAGTTTGAACGCGTTCCTCTCTGTTTTTCGCGAGCAGGCGTTCAACCGGGCGCGTGCAATCGATGCGAAGCGGGCGGCAGGAACCGCAGGCCCTCTGGCCGGAATGGTGGTTGCGTTGAAGGATATCATCGCGATGAAGGGAGAGCGCGTCACGTGCGGCTCGAAGACGCTCGAGCATTTCGTGTCGCCCTACAACGCAACGGTCGTCGAGCGGTTGCAGCATGCGGACGCGGTGATTGTGGGAAAGACAAACCTCGATGAATTCGCCATGGGCTCTTCGACAGAGAACTCCGCATTCGGCCGAGTGAAGCATCCGCTGGATCACGAACGCGTTCCCGGCGGGTCGAGCGGCGGGTCTGCCGTCGCCGTCAAAGCGGGGCTCTGCACAACATCGCTCGGCACGGATACTGGCGGGTCGATTCGCCAGCCCGCGGCGCTCGTTGGAATCGTCGGACTCAAACCGACATACGGACGGGTGTCGCGCTACGGCCTTGTGGCATTCGCGTCGTCGTTCGACCAAATCGGCCCCTTCGCATTGTGCGTCAAGGACTGCGCCGCCGTGCTCAACATCATCGCCGGCCATGACCCGAACGACTCGACCTCCGCGCTTCAGCCGGTACCCGACTACACAGCCGCATTGACGAAAGAAGTGAAAGGCCTGCGTGTGGGATTGCCAAAAGAGTATTTCGACGAAGCACTGGACGAGGACATCCGTTCCGCCATCATGAACGCAGTCGACCGCCTGCGTGCAAACGGTGCAATCATGAAAGAAGTATCGCTTCCGCATACCGGCTATACGATTGCGACGTACTACATTCTCGCAACCGCAGAGGCTTCTTCGAACCTCGCGCGCTTCGACGGCGCACGGTACGGCTATCGTTCAGCACATGCCGGCGACCTCGCGAGCATGTACGTGAAATCCCGCAGTGAAGGCTTTGGCCCCGAGGTAAAGCGCCGCATCATGCTCGGCACGTACGTGCTCTCGGCCGGCTACTACGATGCCTACTATCGCAAAGGGCAGAAGGTACGGCGGTTGATTCAGGATGATTTCTTCAACGCGTTCAAGGAGGTCGATTGCCTCATCACGCCAACATCACCAACGACGGCATTCAAAGCGGGCGAGAAGGTCGATGATCCGCTCCAGATGTATCTTTCGGATATCTACACGACCTCGGCAAACCTTGCGGGCATTCCGGGTGTCAACGTTCCGTGCGGCAAGGACAGACAGGGGTTGCCGATTGGGTTGCAGATTCTTGGGAAGCAATTCGATGAAGCAACGATTTTGCGCGTGGCGGATTTCTTGGAGTAAGCATGAAGCAAGGATTCTGATAAAGATACGTGATAGGTAATATGTCAAACAAGAAGGGGGTAACTATCATGGAAAGACAGAAACCACACAAGAAGCTTCATCTCTGGTCAAAGGCAATCGACCTTGTCGTCAGAATTTATGAGATTACCAAACACTATCCGAGAGAAGAGGAGTTTGGACTAAAGTCTCAACTCCGACGGGCAGCTGTTTCCGTTCCATCAAATATCTCGGAAGGATTAACCCGACGAACAAAGAAGGAGAAGCTACACTTTCTCAACATAGCTCAAAGTTCGCTGAGCGAGATTGACGCTCAAGTTGAAATATCTTCGAGACTTGGTTTTCTCACACAAAAAACTGAAACAGAAATCAATGAAGATCTTTCTGTCATAGAAAGATTGTTAAGCGGATTGATCCGAAGCATCGCCTCTTGAGTATGTTTTCCGCCAAACCAACCTATCACGTATCACCTATTACTTATCACTTTCCATGAGCATTCTCGTTAACAGACACACCCGTCTCGTCGTTCAGGGCATTACCGGCGGTGAAGGGACGTTCCACACCAAGCAAATGATCGAATACGGCACCAGCGTCGTTGCCGGCGTCACCCCCGGCAAAGGCGGCACGATGTATCGTGGTAATGAGAGAGACCAATTCGATAAAGCTGTTCCGGTGTTCAACACCGTTCGTGAGGCGCTCGAGAAAGAGGGCGCGGATGCGTCCGTCATCTTCGTACCTGCCCCATTCGCTCCCGATGCCATCATGGAGGCAGCTGATGCCGGCATCAAGCTTATTGTCACGATCACCGAAGGCATTCCAGCAAGCGATATGGTGAAGGTGTATGAATATCTCAAATCCAATGGCGTGAGGATGATCGGTCCCAACTGCCCCGGCATCATCACGCCGGGCGAGTGTAAAGTCGGTATTATGCCCGGCTTTATTCACAAGCCCGGGCGCGTTGGCCTCATTTCGCGTAGCGGCACGTTAACATACGAGGCCGTTTGGCAGATCACCGAGCGCGGCATCGGACAATCCACGTGTATCGGCATCGGCGGCGATCCGGTCATTGGGACGCGGTTCATCGACGCGATCAAGCTCTTTAACAACGACCCCGGCACGGATGCGATTGTGATGATCGGTGAGATTGGCGGGACGGCTGAGGAAGAGGCGGCTGAGTATATCAAGGCGCATGTGCGGAAACCGGTCGTGGGATTTATTGCCGGACAGACTGCGCCGCCGGGTCGCCGGATGGGACATGCGGGCGCGATCATCTCAGGCGGAAAGGGAACCGCGGCAGAGAAGATGGCCGCGATGCGAGAAGCCGGCATCATGGTAGTCGAAAGCCCGGCGCTGATCGGAGAAGCGGCGGAGAAGGCGCTGAACGCACGGTCGCGAACCGCCGCATCGACTCCGAAGGCTGCACCGGCATCGAGCAACAAGCGGAAACAATCGAAACGGCCGACCGGCGCATCGAAACGCTTGCGACGACGCGTCGTTGCGAAGAAAACCAGGATTCTCTCGGCGAACAAGAAGAAGTCATCGAAGTAACAATTCTGCATTCATTCGAGAAAGGAGCGACCCACCACATGGCAGTTGAACGCACGCTCGCGATTCTCAAACCCGATTGTGTTCGAAAAAACCTCATCGGTGAAGTTGTCGCCCGCATCCAACAGGCAGGCTTCGTTGTGCGGGGCATGAAGATGATTCGCCTCACCCCTGAAACTGCCGGCGGCTTCTATGCTGTGCACAAAGGCAGGTCGTTCTACGATGACCTCGTGCAGTTCATGTCGAGCGGCCCGTGCATGCCGATTGCGCTGGAAAAGGAGAATGCCGTCGCCGACTTCCGCGAGCTGATCGGCGCCACCGATCCAAAAGAGGCGAAAGAGGGAACGATCCGCAAGCTCTACGCGGATAACAAGGGCGAGAACATTGTTCACGGATCTGACTCGCCTGAGAACGGAACGATTGAAGTAGCGTACTTTTTCTCAGAACGTGAACTCGTCGAGGTACAATCATGAAACCACTCCGTTATCGAGTACTCCTGGCGCTCGCTCTGATGGTTGCGAGCGTTTTTTGTTCCTCGCACGCTGCTGCTCAAACCGGTGCCGTTAAGACAGGTGCCGATTTGCTGTTCGAGAAGCACTTCGCGCTCATCGAAGGAAAACGCGTCGGCCTCATCACCAATCACTCGGCCCTCCTCTCAAACGGTGCCGTTTTTCGGCATCCCGTACAGCGGGACAAACACCTCGCCGATGTGCTGTTTGAGGAGAAGCGGACGAAGCTTACGGTACTTTTCGGCCCCGAGCACGGCATCCGCGGCGATGCGCCGGACGGAAGAAGCATCCAGCACGGCACCGACACAAAAACCGGCCTGCCTGTCTATTCCCTCTACGGTCAAGTCCGCAAACCCACGCCCGACATGCTGAAGGATGTCGATGTCCTCATCTTCGACATACAAGATATCGGCGCGCGGTTCTACACCTACATCAGCACGATGTCGTACGGGATGGAAGCGGCGGCGGAACTGGGGATTCCGTACATCGTGCTCGACCGTCCCAACCCGATTCGCGGCACGTGGGTGGAAGGATTCATTCGCGAGGATACACTTGCGTCGTTCGTCGGATTGCACTCGATTCCCGTTGCACACGGGATGACGATCGGGGAGCTCGCGCGGTTGTTCAATGGCGAAGGGTGGTTGGCCAAAAGGGTGAAGGCAACCTTAACCGTAGTTGAAATGGAAGGATGGAAGCGCTCGATGTGGTACGATGAGACGGGATTGCAGTGGGTTCGGCCATCGCCCAACATGGTCACATTGCGGACAGCGACGGTGTATCCGGGCACGTGCTTCATCGAAGGGACGAATCTTTCAGAGGGGCGAGGAACCGAGCGGCCGTTCGAATACATCGGTGCGCCGTGGGTGGACGGCAAGCGATGGGCACACGAGCTGAATGCGCTGCATCTGCCCGGAGTGCGGTTCGAGTCTATCGAATTTACTCCTGAAGAGATTCCCCACGCCGCAGCGAATCCGAAACATCGAGGCATCAAGTGCGGCGGAATCTTCGTGAACGTGACCGACCGCAACCGTTACGAACCGGTACGGACGGGTGTTGCGATTCTCTCGACGGCGAAGCGACTCTTTCCGGAGATGCAGTGGCGCGTCAGCTCTATCGACCGCCTCGCCGGCACGACAAAGCTCAGACTCTCGATTGACGCAGGCATGTCTCCCGATGCGATTGCCGGCTCGTGGAAGGTAGAAGTTGAACAGTTCAAGAGGCTGCGGGAGCAGTATTTGTTGTACCAGTAAGCAACAGTTCCCTTGACGTTTGGAAGGATTTCAGGCGAATTTCAGGTTTCCGCGTCGAGGATCCAGGTGTGAGGTGAGCACTGCCGCAAGAGATCCCATGGTGCGACTGAAATCCCCTGCTATATCGGAATTCCTGTAGCGATATAAGTCCAATCCCAAGTACGTAAACGCTGTAACTGAACTCCTCATCGCAGTAAGAGTCGTCGATCCACACGACACCGTTAGAAACATCTTAATCGGAGTTGCATTCGGAACTGACAGAAACTCCCAAACCACTTGGAATCCCGGAACTGTCGATTTTATCTTTCGGATTGTCCAAAGATCAAAATGGTCCATCGGTATCTTCAATCAATCGCTTCGAGATCTGATTCCGAAGGTTGCTGGGGACACGTCTTTTCCAGAAGTTTTCACAATAGCTTCTCACTCAGCCAAAGACGACAATCAATCTGAGCTTTTCGAATAAGTTCCTTCACGGCGCAACGGCATATAACGAGCGGCAAACAACGGCGCTCCCTCTGTTAGAAAGAAATTATTGTGCCTGCGCACCGAAGTGCTACGGTACCCCTCAGTTGTCTTTCCTTCAAAATTGCAATACATTGCCATTGCAATGAAAAGCCTGCGTTACAAAATCGGCCTCGGGTATTTTTCCCTCCTCTGTGTTTTTCTTGTGACGAGTGTTGTTCTGCTGTATTACTTCTCGCAAGTCAGCACTTCCGTCAGCCGTATTCTTTCGGGGAACGTTCGAAGCGTTGTGGCCGCGCAGTATATGGTGCGCGCGTTGGAGCGGCAGGAGAATGCCCTGAGGGTGTTGCTCGCGACCAGAGATACCGTAGCCAGAGCACGCATCGAATCGGACGAGCAGGAATTCCATCGCTGGTTCCAGATTGCCGCAGGGAGCGTTGCCGTCCCGGAGGAACAACCGATCATCAATAGCATTGCGGTCGACTACCGCTCCTTCGTCTCGGCCACCGATTCGTTATATTCTCTCCTTCGGTCAGCGCGAACACGGCGGGGTGCTTCGCAGTTTCACGAGACCAGCGTTCAGCCGATTCTGAACAAACTCAAGCGGAGTTGCTTCCGCCTTCTGGAAATGAATCAGGATGGGATCATGGCAACGGACCAACGTGTGCGACAACTCTCCGAGGATGCATCGAAGGTCGTGTATATCACGGCGGTGTTGGTGGTGCTCTTGAGTCTTGGGGCGACCATTCAATTCACACGCAGCGTCCTCCGGCCGGCAGAAAAGCTTACTCAGATGGTGCGGCAAATTGCGCAGGGGCAACTCGATCAGAAAATCGAGAGTACGACGGACGATGAGATCGGAGAGCTGAGTCGTGAGTTCAACAAAATGACCGAACGGCTCCGACAGTACGAAGAGCTGAACATTGCACAGCTTATCGCCGAGAAGAAGAAATCCGAAGCCATCGTCGAAAGCATGGCCGACCCGCTGATCGTTACAGACCAACAAAAGCGGCTTGTGCTGATGAACCAGGCGGCGAAATCCATGCTCCATATCCGCTGGGACGACTGGTATAACAAACCCATCGACGATGTCGTGCAGGATGAAACGTTGGGAAAACTTCTGGGCGAGAATGCCCTGCATCACGAAGCAGGAAAGGAACAGGATGCGTTGCTGACGCTGGTAAAGGAGGGAAAGATGTTCTACTTCCGCGCACGACGGACAACGATCACGAACGAGCGCGGCGAGGTGCAGGGTGTGGTGACGCTCTTTCAGGATGTGACGCGGTTCAAAAATCTGGACCAGCTCAAGTCAGACTTTATCGCTGCCGTCTCGCACGAACTCCGCACGCCGCTGACGTCGCTCAACATGAGCCTCGACATTTTCTCGAACGAAATCCTCGGCTCCATTAACGAGCGCCAGCGGGATTTGCTGCTCACAGCGAAAGACGACGCCGAACGGCTGACGAAGCTCGTCAAGGAGCTGCTCGAATTGGCACGCCTCGAATCGGGTCGCTACAAGATGGTCAAGCAGTCCATCGATGTTCATGATCTGGTTGACGCCGGCCTGAAGCCTCTCCGGCTGCCGCTGCGCGAGAAACAGATCGGCCTCGACATCCATGTCGATTCTGCGGTACAGCATATCGTGGGGGACGAGCAGCATCTTTCATGGGTGTTGACCAACCTTGTCAGCAACGCGCTGCGCTATACCCAGGCGCTGGGACAAATCACCCTCGACGTGCGTCGGGAGAACAGTATGGTGCGCTTTACGGTCGAAGATACGGGTCGTGGCATTCCACCCGACGCGCTCGATTCCATCTTCGAACGCTTCGTTCAGATCAACCATCCCAACGATTCCACACCCGGCGGCGTTGGGTTGGGATTAGCGATTGCGCGACAGGTTGTCGAAGCGCACGGCGGGAGAATCTGGGTTGAGAGTGAAGTCGGGAAGGGAAGTCGGTTTCATTTTACCATTCCACAGGCAGAGGCATGAGCAAGCGGCCGCCAAAAGTTCTGATCGTGGACGACGAGCCCAATATCCTCAAGACCATGAGTATTTGTTTTGAGGCCATCGGGTACGCTGTGCGGCCGGTTTCGAAGCCACACGAAGCGCTGGAAATCATCCGGAAAGAACCCTTCGACCTCGCGTTCGTCGACCTGAAGATGTCTCCCATTGACGGCATCGAGGTGTTAACGGAAATGAAACGCTGTGCGCCGCTGACATCCGTCATCATCGTTACTGCCCACGGCACGATCGAGAGCGCCATCGAGGCAATCCGGAAGGGAGCGTATCATTATGTGGTAAAGCCGTTCGACTTCAAGGAACTCCAGCTTCTCGCGCAACGAGCGTTGGAGCATCACCGCCTTACCGTTGAAGTGGACGACCTCCGCCGGCAGCTTGGCGTTCCCGGCAAGGCAACAGGATTTCTGACACGCAACCGGAAGATGCGTGAACAACTCGACCTTGCCGCGAAGATTGCCGACAGCATGCTTCCGATTCTGTTGGAAGGGGAGAGCGGCACGGGGAAGGAGCTCGTCGCACATCGTATCCATCAGCAGAGCGCTCGAGCCGACAAGCCGTTCATCAAAGTCAACACAGCTGCATTGCCGGAGGAACTGCTCGAAAGCGAATTGTTCGGACACGTGAAGGGCGCCTTCACAGGGGCAGTGAAGGATCGTCAGGGTCGGTTTGAAGTAGCGGAAGGAGGCACGGTCTTCCTCGACGAGATTGCAGAGATTGCTCCTTCCATTCAGGCTAAGCTGCTGCGCGTCCTGCAGAGCAAAGAGTACGAGCGGGTTGGGGAGAGCACCACGCGGCGGGTGGATGTTCGCATCATTGCCGCTACCAACCGGAATCTTGACGAAGCGTTGCGGGAAGGAACGTTCCGAGCCGACCTCTTCTACCGGTTGAATGGAATGCGGGTTCGTTTGTTTCCGCTCCGCGAGCGGCCGGAAGATATCCCACTCCTCATCCAACATTTTCTGGCAAAGTACTCGAACGATCATCCCCTCACGCTTTCTCCTGACGCCATGAAGGCCCTCCGGGCGTATCGTTGGAGTGGGAACGTGCGTGAATTAGAAAACACCCTCCAGCGAGCAGTGCTGCTTGCTGTCAATGGGGTGATCGAGCTTGAGCACTTGCCTGAGGAAATTCGCTCTGTTGCTGCACAGGAAAGGCCGCTCTCGCTTGAAGAGGTGGAAAAACTCCACATCAAGCGTGTGCTCCAAGTAACGAAGGACCTCAGCGAGGCGGCGGAGTTATTAGGCGTCGATCCCGCAACACTCTGGCGCAAACGCAAGAAGTACGGGTTGTAAACGTCCTTCGTCTTGCAATCTGCAAGGCTTCCCATCTCGCCGCTGTTGAAGCTGCGTTCATCATTTCTCATCTTCCTCCTTATGTTCATCGTGCATTCTGCAAGTGATTCGCTGCCTCCTGTTCACAATTCTGCCTGCTTTTGCAACTTTCCCTGCGGCATAGGCTTTGTCGAATACTCGAGCGCTGTCGCTTCCATCTTACACTCAAACCTGCCTGCCGACAGGCAGGCTCAACCAACCATCAATTTGTCTTAGGAGGATTCTATGAAGTCGCTGAGCGTTGTTGTTATCCTTGTAGCCGCTCTTCTCGTTGCGTTGTCGTCCTGCGCTCCGCCAGCAACAAACGTCGAAGAGGTTCGCAAGGCACTTGAGGAGAAGAACGCTGCGTTCGTGAGCGCGTATGGTGCGAAGGATGTAGCGGCAATCATGAATGACTATGCCCCGAACGCCACGCTTCTTCCACAAAACGGACCGGCGGCAACGACCCGAGAGGAGATTGAGGGATTCTACAACCGATCCTTTGAAGTGTTCAAGAACCTCAACACCACGATTACCTCGGTCGATGCAAGCGGTGATTTAGCGTACGCAATCGGTAGCTACACCGGTGTGTTGGAATTGCCGGGTGCAACCGCGCAGCCCGATACCGGTAAGTTCCTTGCGGTGTGGAAACGCCAAGCCGACGGGCAGTGGCTGATTGTCGCCGACATCTTTAATACAAACCTGCCTGCGCCGACTTCGCCTCCTGCTCCTGCGGCGGCAAAGTAAGGACGGGTCAATGAACCTCGAAACGATTCAGAAACATCCCCAGAGCTCTCAGGCAGGCTTCTTCGTGTTTCTCGGGATACTCGTGCTTGTTCTTGTGGTTACGATTGTGTTTCTGGTCAGATCGTACGTCTAAAGCAGAACTCAGCACTTCTCTCCCTCTGTCTTCCTTCGCGCATTGCACCGGAGGAAGGGGGAGAGAAGTTTGTTTTTGAGGGGGAATGAAACGCGACGCAGCCCAACGCTGAGCTAATAGCTCTGTCAACTCGGTGCTCGTACAATAAAAGCTGACCTTTCCCGCTTCTACAAAGGGGGACCGAGAGGTGCCCAAAAAGATGGGTTGTTCGGGAGTTCAACTCCCTCACAACCTCTTCAACTCCCTCATAACCTCAGAGTTGCCTCAGACCCCCTCTGTTCTACCGTTTCGTTATTCCCTTTCCGTACGGCATCTCTTCTGAAACAGTCACCGGTAATTTCCCGTTGAAGCCAACCTTGCCGAACAACGCCTCTGCTGCAACCTCCTGAAGCGCCCGGGCGTTATCGTACGCGCAGACGTATGTCGGCACGCCCGGAACCGACGCGCCGATGTACGGATTCCCAAACGAAACGAGTACGACGTTTGGGTTGACTGTTAGCACGCGCTGCACAAACTCGGCGTGAGCAGGCGGAAGCTCCACCGTGCCCGCGTGCAGGACAATGCGCACATAGGCGGCAATGACGACAACCTCGGCGGTACGGGCTACTTCAATCGCGCGCATCATCTCGTCGGCAGTCAAGGAAGGCGACAGACGTTGGTGGACCACGGCGGGGTTCAGACGCTGCATATCGGCGGGGAATGTTACTAGCCCGCGCGACACCATCGACGGTCCCTCAACATTGGCGATCGTGAAGACAGCCGTTCGAGTTGTGGATTTCAGGGGGAGAAGCTTTGCATCGTCCTTGACGAGCGTGAGACATGCCGCGGCGATTTCCTTCGCTTCAGGGTAGTTCGCTTCAGTTCCGACAACCTGCGGAATGCCTTCAACATCGACAAGTCTCTTCTTGTGCAGCCCGACGCGAGTTTTGGAAAGAAGAATTCGCCGGACGGATTCTCTGATCCGCTGCTCGGTCAACTGTCCGTCCCGAATCGCTTCCTTGATGGCCGCAATGCCTTTCTCCACGCTGCCGGGGAAGAGAATCACATCGCACCCCGCCTGTAGTGCTTTGACGACGGCTACCTCAAACGGATAGCGCGTGGTAATTCCCCCCATTTCCATCGCGTCGGTGTAGATCACGCCGTCGAAGTTTAATCGCTCGCGCAAGAGTCGCTGCATGGCATTCGGCGAAAGCGTGGCAGGAATCGTGTCGCTGTCGACCGCTCTGATCCAGAGATGCGCCGTCATCACGGAGGCGAGGTCGGTCTTCTCCAATGTGTGGCGGTAGGGGAGAAGCTCGATGTTCTCGAATTGGTCCGCGTCGCTCGGCACAACGCCCAAGCGGGTGTGAGAGTCGGTGTCCGTGTTCCCGTGGCCGGGGAAATGCTTGCCGGTAGCGAGTAAACCGTGTTCTTGATATCCACGCACGGCGGCTTCGGCCAACTGTGCGACGAGCCGTGGGTCCTCGCCGTACGAGCGCGTGTTGATGATGGGGTTCTTCGGGTTGTTGTTGACGTCCATGACCGGCGCAAAGTTGACGTGTACGCCCAACGCTCGCGCTTCACGTGCCGTGAGCGCGGCTGCACGGTAGGCGATGGCAGGATTGCGCGACGCCCCCAACGCCATGTTGACCGGAAGGTCAGTGGCGCCATCGACGTACGTGCCGGCGCCTTTCTCAAAGTCGACGGAAATCAACAGGGGGTACTTCGAGAGCTGTTGGAGGGTGTTCAACTCTGCGGCAATCGTACGCGCTTCGGTTCGCGCGAACCAGAATCCGCCGACGTGAAATCGCTCGACGAGCTGGCGCGATTGCTCGACGGTGCGATGGATGGGCATGAAGAGTTGGCCGAGTTTCTCGTCGAGCGTCATTGCAGCGAGTGTTTGGTTTACCCACGCGGTGTCGGGTGGGAGGAGCTGAGCGTGAAGGGAAGAACAAAACAGGAGAAGAGGGAAAAGACGGAGAAGTTTCATTGTGTTTTTCGGACTGGTTTCTTGTGAAGGTTGGCTGTGCTCTTCGGTTGTAATAGCGTCAAAGTAATTCAAGCAGTTGAATCTTGAGTGGTTCAGTTGTTCCTTCCCTCACCGTTCCTTCTAATCTAACCATCCGGTCGAGTGCGTCCTTGACTTGTGGTAGAAGCGCTTGCTCAAATCGACATGGGAGATCGGGCAAGTTATCGGGACGTTGCCGGAGAATGCATTTCCCTTTATCAAGATCGACTTCTCTGATAACGCCCTCTTGGGTCTGTGCAATCTCATTGAGCGGAGCTGGTAGTATCTCTCTCAAGCGCTTGCGTTGATCAGCAACGAGTCGAATGGCTGTTCGCGCGGGAACGATTGCACCTCGAAATTCCAACGTGCGAATTTTCCCACGAGGCTGCGGCATGAGTTCAACAGTCTTAGCGATAACGATGTTTCTTTCATCACGCGATGGGAAGAGTTCTTCTAGCTCATGGAGTAATCCTTCGCGGGCAAACCATTCACTGGCGAGTAGCAACTTCGATAGAGCACCTTCTGCGACATTCACCTCGTCGACTGGAAAGAGTTCTGCCTGTGCCGGTGTCGGAAGAGTGACGCCGATCTGTAAGCTGCCAGGCCTGATTGCGACAACGCGGAAATCTGCTTGGTCGGAAATTGTTGAGAGAGGCCGCCCTGATTGTCGCACAATTCCCTGAGCGATGAACTCGGCAACGGATGTTACGCTTCGTCTGAGTCTTGCAAGGGTAACTTCCCACACGCTGGCTGGCGTTGACCATGGTGTAAAGTCATCACCTGTAACTCGTATCCAAAGTGGCGCCGCTGATTCGAGGGCATCATTGACACCAACGTATGCATCTACGTCAGCACGCAAGTCCCGGATGCTAGAAACATAGTCGGCAGCCATAGCCTCGAACAGCGCTGGATTTTCTGGAAACACCCGTGCCTTCAGCGATTGGAGCGCATTTTCCAATTCTGCAATTGCTCGACGAGTCTGTTCTAGTTGTCCTTCGTTCTCGATCATAGGACCAATTTGAGGTAACCTTTTGCACGGCCAGGTATACCTCTAATAACCATGGCAAAGTAACTTAGCATTGATGTTTCGCTCTGATCGCCTTCGAATACCGTATACAAGTCAAAGCCGTAGTTCCGCTTGACGAACTTGCCTGAGCGTGCGTTGTACTCAAAAGGCGGAACATCACGGTTTAGTTGCAAGCCATCATTGAGAACGAGCAATAGATCGATATCGTTCGGCCTATCCGCCGAGGTCACGAAGGAACCGTTGACGATTAGATGTTTTCCAACCCTTGCAGCCCGAAGTTCTGTAACGTATTTGTCAAGGTTCTCACATAGTCGTGGACGCCTATCTGATCCCTGAAAACGGCAGAAAAGAGTTTTCAGTTCGTCTAAAGTGCATTCGTGTACACCGGGGGGCAAAAAGCCGTCAGGATCCAATTGGGGTATTGGCATCAGGCGTTGGTTTCCTCTACGACCTTGATTTCGTCCTCCGTTAGATGGTACAGCTTGTATACAAGTCGGTCGATTTCGTTTTCTAAGGAACTGGTGTCTGTCTGTGGTTCATCCTTTTTTGACCGGAGTATCTTCCTGACAATTGCGGCGATCTTCGCCTGCTGTGATTCACCTGGGATTGAGATCGGGAGCCTTTCAAGGCCTGCTTTGCGAATCTGGGGTTGTGTACCTTTCTTGGAAAGGATAATGCCTGATTTTACTGCAAAATAGTTGAGTAGCCTTGAGTTTAGAAGACCGAGTACGTAATAGAGATCCACTATTGCGGGCTTAGTTATGAGTGAGAACAGTGAATACTCACCACAACAGTTCTTTTCGCCAATGGTTGCAACCAGCGAAGATGCAGACTGACGAATCAGTATCTTCTCGACAGGAAGAAACTTCTCGTACTTCTGAAGGACGATTGCTGACTTCTCGGTAAACTTTGTAATCTTTGTCGCAAGGTCATAATCGAAGAGTATACCTCTCTCAAAGGTGGGGTGACTATATCTTGTCACAGTTCTAACAGAGACGGACGGAAAAATGGTCTTGTAGTCCCAATTGGATCGGTAAAAGTAGTCTTTGACCATCTTTCCTTTGTATTGCTCAGTTCCGCCGACCTGTACGCCTGTCACGAGGTCTAAAGCGGGTGTCTTGCCCAGAGTTTTCATGTTGGAGAGCTTCGTCAGCACGGGATCGTTGAGTTCGCTTAGAAAGTCGTAGGTTGACGGCTTAAGTTCACATTGATTACGGATTGTACCCCTATCTTGAATTGAAGCTTTGACCAAGAACGTGTTACTCTTAGGTGGGGTTTGCTTTTGCACAAAAAGAATTACCTGACCGCTTGCGACATTTTCGAACTCGCTCAAATCGTGGATGAATTGCTTGATGGTGCTACGTTCAGCAAGATACCTGCGAATGTTTCGCGCGACATCCTTGGTGAAATTTACATCGGCGAGAAATGTTGCGTATCCATTTGCACAATTCAGCGTCACGAACCTCTCTGCGAAGAACATCCACAAGTTCAACCTGCCCTTCTTTGTTTCGTACTGCGTGAATGTAAACGCCTTTCTAAGGGAGAGCAATTCTCTTTGGATAGAGTCGTTTGAGGCAGACTCGCGGGAGTAGTAGCTGACGTAAGGAGGGTTTCCAATAGTGATATCGAACCCGTTGCGGGTGTGGAAAACTTCGGAGAAGAAGACTTGGAAATCGAAGGTCGATTTACCGTGTGTAATTTTCTGGATCAGGTCATCGATTTCAGTCTTGTACCTGGTCTTTTTCGGTTTGTCGGTCTCGTTGAAGAATAGCGGCTTGAGCGACTCAAGTTTGGCAAACTGATCAGCGTTGAAAAGAGTCTTTTCAATGCCAACAAGAGAATTCCCAAACACTATTTTGTAGTCAAGATTCGGAAGCGGTTTGATTTGCTGCGTATCCTGCTCGTCCACCACGAGCGAAAGCCAGAGGCGAAGCTTTGCAATCTCTACTGCACCGGGGTCAATATCCACACCGTAAAGGCAGTTCTGTATCGCATGCCGCTTGAAGAAGTATGCAGAGCGTTCATGGGGATCGTTGAAATACGGCGTCAGAGCCATCCGCAACCGCACAATCTCCGTCATCATGCCCACAGGAAACGCGCCGGAACCAACAGCCGGATCGCATACTGTGATGTTGGCAAGCTTCTCGTCGATGAAGCGTGCGTTGTTTTGGATGCTCTTGGGCATCTTCACCCTGTATTCAGCCACGACAGCCTCGTAGTGAGAAATCTGCTCGCCAAGATGGACAAAGGTTTCAATGTCAGCACGAGGAATGATGGTGGCACGACCATCCTGGTCGTGATTCGAATCCGAGTTAGTGATGAAAGCACTTCCCCGGCTAGAAGCCGGAGCTACGATTCCGGCTTTGGAGGGATTCTCGATGATATACTGCTCTATTCGGGCCAGCTCCTCTTCCGAGCGCACGATGTAATCATACGATTCATGCTGCCACACTCGACCGCTACTTTTCATCAACGTATTAATTTCGTTTGCTGTAAATGACTTCCAACTATGAAGAATATCCACCAGCTCAAACCCTTTGTAGGGCGTAACAAGAACGTGGACGTGGTTTGGCATCACGACCCATTCACCAAGTTTGTAACGCTTGCCGTCGAAATGCCGAAGGGCGTCGGCTACAATCTTTGCGGCATGCGGTTCACGAAGAACACATTGCCCAATACCCGCATCCAACCAGTCTTCTACTTTTTGCGCAAATAAGCGTCGGTATTCTCTCTTATCGAAATTTGAAAGTGGCTTCTGATGAGTCTTCAACCAATGTTCTCGTTCACTTCGGAGTTGTTCGAGTTTTTCCTGTGGCAGAGAGTCGGCAAGTCTAAAAGTAACAAAATAGGTAACGCCTGCCTGAGTCCAGTGAGGGAGGTTTCGATGGCGGATTTCCACGGGAGCGAAGGGATCAAAGAACACCGTGGCATCACCATCTTGATCGTGATCTGCGTTCAGCGTCGTGCCTTTTATCGAACTGGAAGT
>JBGFRR010000142.1:0-3462 GCA_041695045.1 Bacteroidota bacterium | reverse complement strand
GAAGAAGTTGACAACCAGAACGCCAGCAATATAACTCAATATGCGCAGTACCGGTCGGATAGTGGTCAATAAGTAGAACAGAGCGACAAACAAGGATGGGTTTAGACTATCAAGCGCCGCAAGACCTATTAGAGACGCCGCGAGTGCTGTGGTCATATACTGCAAACTCTGTCAAAGGAACGGTAATGAGCCTGCCGCCCAACGTGATGCCGCTCAGCCGCTCGTCGGCTGCAGCGGCTTGTTAGACCGCTCTGGATTGCCTCGGTAACTATGCGCTCGACGAGCCGGTCAGGATATGCCGGCCGGACTCGACCGTAAGGGTCTTACATCGCGTAGCAGTTTCGGCACGACTCGGTAGGGAATGGCCACGGCCGTCGCCTGGTCGACCGTCCCGGCAAGCAGGAGATCCAGTTCCTCACAGTAGAAGAGCCATGCACCTGTAGATCCCGTGTGGCCGATCACGGCTGGCATCCGTCGCATTCCCGTGAACAGGCGTGGCAGCCGAAAACGCATGATGCCCAGGCCATACTCGATCGGCCAGCTCGGTGCCCGGAGGGTCGCGGCATCGCGTGGTAGCCCGAAGCGATTCCACCGTTGTTGCATCAACGCGAGTGTCGCGGTGTCGTTGAACAACTCGCCGCTGACCAGCGCGAGTAGGAACTTGAGCTGATCGTCCACCGTGCTGTAGACACTCGGGAAGGAGCGGAGGGCCAGCGGGAGATCCAACGGCCGATCTTCGAACCAGATGGTCGCCGGTGCGGCGGTGGCGTCATGGGGCGCGGACCGGCCGAACAGCCACGTGTGTCTCAGCTCGAGACGGTGAAACAGCATGTCCTCATAGACCTGATGAATCGGCTCTTCGGTGACGGCCTCGATGATGGCGATGAGCAACTGGTAGTTGGTGTCGGAGTACCGCACCCTCTGTCGCGCCGAATCGCTTGCCTGCGGGGGGAAGTGAGGCGGAAGCTCGTCGCGGACGCGCCGCACGAGATCCTCGATGTTCCATTCCATATCGCCTTTCTGGAGCAGGCGCTCCATCAGGCTGCGGCCCCCTCTGGGACGGTCCTCGAAGCAGTCCGCGAGCCCAGACGTGTGGCCGAGAAGATTCCGGACCGTGATGTGGTTGGTATAGTCGACTCCGCCCATCCGGTGCAGCCCACCGATCAGTGACTGCGGCAGATAGCTCGCGATACTGGCGTTCAGATCGACGCGGCGGCGTTCGTGCAGCTTCATGATCACGGCGGCAGTGTACAGCTTGTCGATGCTCGCGATGTGGAACGGTGTATCCCGTCGCAGAGGGGATCCGTTCGCGTCCGCTTCGCCCACGGCGCCGACCCAGCGGAACGCGCCATCGCCACTCTGCACGGCGAGGATGGCGTGCTGCACGTCCTGCCTCGTCACCAGTCTGTGAAGCATCGCCCGCAGGCGCTGGTTCACCAGGCCGGCGCCCGCTGCTTCGTCAACGTCCATCGAGGGCGCGATGTGGCGGGATGTCTTCTTCATGACATTTCTCCTTTCTTCTGCCCAACGTTCCGGTTCAGCGGCGGCGTAGCGGAGCGAAGCCATCCGCTACAACCGGGTGTTGGGCCGTACTCGTCGCCGACCTACCGACGGTTTTTTTCAATCTGTGACCTTTCCTTCCCCTTGCGTCAGTGCGTCCAATAACTTCTGCGCGGTGTCTTTTCGTTCCGCGAGCGCAGCCAGCGCGTTCTCCAATTGCTTGGCGTCTTTGATCCAGCCGCGCGCATCGGCTTCTTGCTTGGTGGTGAATGCGATCATGCGTTGAACGAGCGCGATGTACTCTGCTTGCATCTGCGATGTCGAAGTGTGATTCTCCAATGCGCGCGTCATCGTTTCAGCGCGCGCAATCCATTCTTCGACTTTGAGTCCCGTGCCTTGCTGAAACATTCGCTTTACGACAGGCCTTAGGAACATCGGAAGCGATCCGTATTCTTTTTGATTCGCACGCACGATCTCTTCCATCTTGCGATTCAGCGCGACTACACCAAGCGTCGATTCGGAAACCGTCGGCACGACCGCGCTTGTGGATACGGTTGCCTGAACCGGATTGCCCTCCGCATCGAGTCCCAGTTTGGCTAAGCCGTCCAGAAAATGGACGTCGCCTTGCCCGTGAAAGTCGTGGGCGAACAAGACCGTGCCAACCAAGCCAGTGGCGCATACTTGTGCAGTCGTCAATTTCCCACCAGGCGCGCTCGACAGCACAAACTCTTCGGGCGTCACCTTGTACAGCGGCCCGAGTGCCTGCGCAGCGCGTTGAACGGCGGGCGTGTCCACCATTCCAGGACTAAAGCAGTACACCGACACACCGCTCGCCTCGCCGACTTCAGCAGCAAGCGAAAGGGCGAACGAACGCAAGCCAACTTTCGATGCGAGGTACGCCGACAAGTACGGCATTCCTTCCGATGATTGCATCGTGACGATGACACCTTCCTTGCGCCCTAACATATCAGGCAAAAATAACTTGACGCCGATGAGCGCGCTCCGCAGATTGACCGCAAAGACACGATCCCACTCTTCGATGGTGTGATCGATCACCGCTTTGAACACCACTGCGGTGGCATTGTTGATGAGAATATCTACCTTACCGAAGGTCGCAATTGCTTGCACGCGCATTTGCTCCATGCTTGTCGCATCCGCAATATCGGTGTAAACGAACAGCGCGCGTCCGCCATTGGCCCGTATCGATTCTTCGGTCGCACAGCCCGTGGCCGCGTTGATTTCGGCAATAACAACCGCCGCGCCGAGATGCGCCAGAATGCGCGCCGTCTCGTGTCCGATGCCTTGTCCCGCGCCAGTAACAACGGCGACCTTGTTCTGTAGTGCGGTGCGACTGATTTGTGCATAGTCGATTAGCATTGAATCTCCTTTTCCAATTATTAAATATTATATCGAAACACCAAAATCATTGCCTTTACTCCTTACTAAACAAATTACTTCTGTGTTTCTTATGCTCGCCACTTTCAATAAACTTGGCCAGATTTTTCAAGTCATGCCTTACAGACAAAGGGAAAAATATGTTTAATAGGGGTCCAAACCATTTTAGCAATCTCCCTGCTTTAACAACATAACCACTCCATTCAATCAGTGTACCATCGTGAGTATCGGAATATCTCATAATCTCTTTGGTAGTACTCCCGTCATCAAGTTCAATAGTTTCAATAATCTCATCATAAGGTTTTATAATCCCAGTTACTACTGGATAGAGCTTAAACCACATTATTTTTACTTCTGCTGTATATATAATTTTATTGCCATTTTTTTTAAGTATGCGACCGTTACTAAACATCTTTGACCATAAGTAAATATTAACGTAGCTGGATGCCTCGAAACATTCCTTGCGACTCGCCTTAATAAAAATTCTTACCTTTTTACTCATATGATTCTTGTTGTTTTATCCAAAAAGCTTTTTACTGAATTAACAAACTTTACGCTATCCGTCCA
>JBGFRR010000122.1:0-19935 GCA_041695045.1 Bacteroidota bacterium | reverse complement strand
AGGTTTGATAAAATCCTGCTCAGCGAAAAATTAACCACAGATTCACAGATTAGCTGCGAAGACACAAAATGATAAGACGAAAGAAAAACCCGTTCTTTACGCTGTATTTGAAAACCCATAAAGAGAATCCTATCTCTCCCGATCATTCTTCTCCAATCGGTGAATCTGTGGTGGATTTTAGGTGGTTTTGATTCTGACGCTGAGTAATTACGGTTCGATGTTCTTTGCTCGTGATGCAGCAGATTGCTTTGTCGCTTTGGGTTTTGCCGCGGCCTCGACTGCTTCCGGCTTCGTCTCCGCATCTTTCTTCGGATGGGCAACGGCCGGCTTCACGCTCATCCGACGCTGCGCGACGGTGATGGTAATATGATTCGACCGCTTTCGAATCCGGTACGCACGCCCCATGGGCGCGGGGGAAATCCGCTTCAACATCGGTCCGCCGTCGACGAATGCTTCCTTCACAAACAGCGTAGATGTGTCGAGGCGTTTCGACTCGTCTTTGTTCTGTAAGTTCGCGATAGCCGAGCGCAACACTTTTTCTGTCGTTCGCGCTGCATGCTTGGGCGCGAAGTGGAGTATCGTCAACGCCTCGTCCACATTGCGACCGCGAATCAGGTCGATCACGAGCCGCATCTTTCGGGGCGATGTTCCGACGTATCGATTTATCGCACGTGCTTCCATGGTCTGTTCCTTCATTCGAAACCGCTGCGGCGCGCACGAGGAGCGACGCCGCACACCTGTTCAACGTTATGCCGGCGAGGTAGCTTTCTCGCTCTTGATGCCCGGATGGCCGCGGAAAATCCTCGTGGGAGCGAACTCGCCTAACTTATGTCCCACCATCGCTTCCTGCACGTACACCGGCACAAACTTGTTGCCGTTGTGCACTGCAAAGGTGTGGCCGACAAAGTCCGGGGTGATGGTGCAGGAGCGCGACCACGTCTTGATGACGCGCTTCTGGTTGGACTTGTTCAGCGCTTCAACCTTCTTGGCAAGCTTGGGGTCTACGTAGGGTCCCTTTTTGAGCGAACGACTCATGCGGTGTCCTCTTCTACTTACGACGTTTCACGATATACTTGTTGGATGGATTCTTCCGTTTGCGCGTCTTAAGCCCCTTGGCGTATTTGCCCCACGGGGACTCCGGATGCTGCCATCCACCGCCGCTCTTCGAGCGTCCTTCGCCGCCGCCCATCGGATGATCGACGGGGTTCATGGCCATGCCGCGCGTTTGCGGACGGATGCCCAACCAGCGCGAGCGTCCGGCCTTGCCGAGGCTGATGTTTTCATGGTCTGCATTGCCGACAACACCAATGGTTGCGTAGCACTCGGCATAGACCTTTCGAACTTCGCCGGAGGGAAGTTTCAGCGTCACAAAATTCCCTTCCTTTGCCATCACTTGGAGCGAGTTGCCTGCGCTTCGTCCCAGTTGTCCGCCCTTGCCGGGCTTCAGCTCGACGTTGTGGACGAACGTGCCGGCAGGAACTTCACGCAACGGCATCGCATTGCCCGTCTCGATCTCGACACCGACGCCGGAAACAACGGAAGCATCAACCTTCAAGCCGTCCGGAGCGACAATGTATCGCTTTTCACCGTCTGCGTATTGCAGGAGCGCGATGCGGGAGGAGCGATTCGGGTCGTACTCAAGAGCAACAACTTTCGCAGGCACACCGTGCTTATTGCGCTTGAAATCAACGATGCGGTAGCGACGCTTATGCCGACCGCCGCGATGCCGCGATGTGATACGCCCGAGATTGTTACGGCCGCCGGATTGTTTCAGCGGAGCCAGCAGCGACTTCTCCGGCCGGTCCTTGGTAATCTCTTCGAAGGTGGAGACCGAAAAGAACCGCGTACCGGGCGTGACGGGTCTGAGTTTTCGAATAGCCATCGTCTGTTACCGTTTAGGTTTTTTCGAAGTAGTCGATCTTGTCCCCTTCCTTCAGGGTCACGATCGCTTTCTTCCATCGTCGCGTACGGCCTTCGAACCGGCCAGCCCGCGTGAGCTGCGTTTTGCGCTTGCCTTTCACCAGCATCGTGCGCACACCGACGACCTTCACGCCGAACTTCTTCTCGACAGCCTTCTCGATCTCGATCTTATTGGCGTCGAGGGGAACTTCGAATGCGTATTGCCGCTTCTCTTGCAGCGCGGTAATCTTCTCGGTGATAATCGGTCGTCTAAGAATTCCTACCATGGCAACCTCAGTTCTTCAACGAATTCTGGAGAACGTCGACGGCGCTTTTCTGGATCAACAGCACCTCATTGTTGACGATCTCGTAGGTGGAAGCCTTATCGGCCTCGCGGATGTTGAGTTTGGGGAGGTTGCGTCCGGACTTCAACAGCACGCGATCGGTTGCGCGTGTCATCAGCAGCGTCTTTTTTCCCTGCAGCGAGAGCGCTTTCAGGATCGTCGCAACGTGCTTCGTCTTGATTGTATCGAATGCAAAATCTTCTACCACCACAATCGCTTTGTCCTGCGCTTTATAGCTCAACGCCGACTTGCGTGCGAGCTTCTTGACCTTCGTGGGCAAGTCAACGACATAGTCGTGAGGCATCGGGCCGAAGATCGAACCACCGCCGACCCATAATGGGGAACGGATTGTTCCCGCCCGTGCGCGTCCTGTTTTCTTCTGGCGATAGGGCTTCTTGCCGCCGCCGCGCACTTCGTTCCGCGGCTTTACCTTATGCGTGCCCTGTCGTTGGTTCGCCTGGATCGAACGCACGGCCATGTAGATGGCATGGTCGTTCGGCTTGACCTCAAAGATCTCGGACGCGAGCGTCACCTTCTCACCGCTCGTCGTTCCGTCAAGCTTGTACACGTCGAGTTGCATCGATGCTGTTCCTTCGGGGCAGGGTTAATGCTCTTTCACAATTTGCACGAGGCTGTTGATGGCGCCGGGGATGGACCCCTTGACGATCAACAGATTGGATTCCGACACCACTTTCAGCACTTTCAAGTTACGGACGGTGACCTGTTCGTGTCCCATGCGGCCGGCCATTCGCTGACCTTTGAAGACGCGTGATGGAAACGAGCTTGCACCAATCGAGCCGGGCGCCCGCACACGATCGGACTGACCGTGTGTGGTCATTCCCACACCGCCGAAGTGATGGCGCTTCACAACACCCTGGAAGCCGCGTCCTTTTGACGTGCCGGTCACATGCACGGTGTCGCCCTGCTGAAAGAGGTCCACGCGCACTTCCGCGCCGAGTTCGGTCGGCATGCCGTTGAATTTCCGGAACTCGCGAATGAAGCGCACCGGTTTTCCACCGGACTTTGCCAGATGCCCGCGCAAGGGTTTGTTGACCAGCCGCTCCGGCTTCGCGCCGAACCCGAGCTGAATAGCATCGTAGCCATCGCGCTCTTTCGTTCGCACGTGCGCCACGTAGCAGGGCCCTGCTTCGATGATCGTGCACGGGACCATCTGTCCCTGCTCATCGAAGAGGCTTGTCATGCCGATTTTTTTCCCGAGAATGCCGCTCACGTTCTTACTCCTTCGGTTGTCTCTCAGCCCACCCCACAGGCCGGCCGTCGCCAGCCACGCTCGTCGATCAATCGCCCTACGAACCGTTACACCTTGATCTCAACATCGACGCCGGCGGGCAGCTCGAGCTTCATCAACGAGTCCACCGTCTTGCTGGTGGAATTCAAAATGTCGATGAGGCGCTTGTGCGACCGCGTCTCGAACTGCTCACGCGATTTCTTGTCGACATGCGGCGAGCGCAGCACGGTGTAGAGCGACCGCTTCGTGGGAAGCGGGATCGGCCCGGACACCACCGCACCAGTCGATTTGACGGTCTTGATGATCTTCTCAGCCGACTTATCGATCAGGTTGTGGTCGTACGATTTTAGCTTGATGCGAATCCTCTGACCAGCCAACGCAGAGCTCCTTTTGGGCTTAGAGATAAAAAAGGTTCCGACCGAGAGAGGCCGGAACCCTGCCTCTTTATTCAATAATCTTGGTAACGACTCCAGCGCCGACGGTGCGGCCTCCTTCACGAATTGCAAACCGGAGACCTTCTTCCATGGCGATGGGAGAAATCAATTCGATGTTGACCGCGTCGAGGTTGTCGCCCGGCATCACCATCTCGATACCGCTCGGCAACGTCACGACGCCGGTCACGTCCGTAGTGCGGAAGTAGAACTGCGGACGGTAGCCGGTAAGGAACGGGGTGTGGCGTCCGCCTTCTTCCTTCTTCAGCACGTAGACCTGGGCGGTAAACTTCTTGTGCGGCGTGATGGAACCCGGCTTGGCGATAACCATTCCGCGCTCGATCTCGTTCTTTTCAACACCGCGCAGCAACAGGCCTGCATTGTCACCGGCGATCACTTCATCCAGCTCTTTGCGGAACATTTCTGCGCCGGTAACGACAGTCTTCTTGTGCTGACCGAGGCCGATGATCTCGACCTCATCGCCCACTTTGCCGCGACCGCGATCAACACGGCCCGTGCCGACGGTTCCGCGTCCCGTAATCGAGAAGACGTCTTCGACGGGCATGAGGAAGGGCTTGTCGACATCGCGTTGCGGAAGGGGAATGTAGGAATCAACCGCTGCCATCAGGTCGTAGATGCACTTGAAGGCTGGGTCGTCAAGCGAGGAGTTGGGGTCGAGCGCCTTCTCCATTGCTTTGAGTGCCGAACCACGAATGATCGGAATCTCGTCGCCGGGGAATTCGTACTTCTTGAGCAAGTCGCGAAGCTCAAGCTCAACGAGGTCGAGCAATTCGGGGTCGTCCACGGCATCGACTTTGTTCATGAAGACCACAATGCGGGGCACGCCAACTTGACGGGCCAGCAGGATGTGTTCGCGCGTCTGCGGCATTGGGCCGTCGGTTGCTGCGACGACGAGGATGGCGCCGTCCATCTGGGCGGCACCCGTGATCATGTTCTTCACGTAGTCCGCGTGGCCGGGACAGTCGACGTGCGCGTAGTGACGGTTCTCCGTCGAATACTCGACGTGCGCCGTGGCGATCGTAATACCGCGTGCGCGCTCTTCGGGAGCGTTGTCGATCGAGTCGAACGTACGTACCTGAGATAAACCCTTCTTCGCCAGCACCATGGTGATGGCCGCCGTAAGGGTCGTCTTGCCGTGGTCAACGTGGCCGATCGTGCCGACGTTCACGTGCGGCTTGCTGCGGTCAAACTTTTCCTTTGCCATTGATGGTCTCCTTGTATAATGGGGTCTACCGTGGGAGTCGTAGCGTTTACCGATGAACTATGCAGGGATTGTTTCCTTCCCGTAAACCTTCTCAATAATCTGATCCGAAATGAACCGCGGCGCCTGTTCGTAGTGCGAGAACTGCATCGTGTAGAGCGCCCGCCCCTGCGTCATAGAGCGGAGGATTGTTGCGTAGCCGAACATTTCCGAGAGTGGCACCCTGGCTTTCACAACCTGCGCATCCTTGCGCGGCGTCATCCCTTCGATCTTGCCGCGCCGCGAGTTGAGGTCGCCCATCACGTCGCCGAGATACTCTTCGGGCGTCACGACTTCGACGGCCATAATGGGCTCGAGAAGAACCGGTCCGGCTTTCTTGGCAGCCTCTTTGAATGCCATTGAGCCGGCGATCTTGAATGCTATTTCGGACGAGTCGACAGGGTGGAACGACCCGTCGAACAGCTTCACCTTGACGTCCTCTACCGGATAACCGGCGAGCACACCGTTGCGCATCGCCTCAACGATCCCTTCTTGCGTCGGCTTGATATACTCGCGCGGCACCACGCCGCCGACGGTCGCATTGTCGAACTCAAAACCTTTTCCCTTTTCGTTTGGCTCAACTTCGATAACGACATGGCCGTACTGACCGCGTCCACCGGTCTGACGGACAAATTTACCCTCGGCGGCGACCTTCTTGGTGATTGTCTCCTTGTAGGCAACCTGCGGCTTTCCGACATTGGCTTCGACCTTAAACTCTCGCTTCATCCGGTCGATGATGATCTCGAGGTGCAACTCGCCCATCCCGCTGATGATCGTCTGGCCTGTCTCCTCGTTCGTGGAAATGCGGAACGTCGGGTCTTCTTCGGCCAGCTTCTGCATGGCCTCGGCTAACTTGTCCTGGTCTGCCTTCGTCTTTGGCTCGATAGCAACATCGATGACCGGTTCGGGGAAGACCATCTTCTCGAGGATGATCGGATCGCTTTCGTCCGCCAGCGTATCGCCGGTCTTGGTGTACTTCATTCCGATAGCCGCGACGATATCGCCAGCGTATGCTTCGGCCACTTCTTCTCGATGGTTCGCATGCATGCGGAGGAGGCGCGCGATGCGTTCCTTCCGGTCTGCGTTCGCATTGTAGATGTACGAACCCGCCGATAGCGTACCGGTATACACACGGAAGTACGTAAGCCTGCCCACGAAGGGATCGGTCATAATCTTGAATGCGAGCGCGGTAAACTTTTCGATGTCCGCCACCTTCCGCACAACATCGTCTTGCCGATGGGGATGATGTCCGTGCACTTCACCATTGTTGATGTCCAATGGGGAAGGAAGGAAGTTGACCACGGCATCGAGCAGAAGCTGGACGCCTTTGTTTTTGAACGATGAGCCACACAAGACCGGGATAATGCTGACCTTCAAGCATGCGCGGCGGAGCACAGCGCGAATTTCATCCGGCGAAATCTCTTCGCCGTTGAGATACTTCTCCAACAAGCTGTCGTCTTCATCGGCGACAGCTTCCAGCATCCTGATGCGGAACTCGTTCGCCTTCGGCTTGAGCGAATCGGGAATGACGATGTCGTCCCAGGTCGTTCCGGCGGAATCCTTGTGGTACATGCGAGCCTTCATTGTAATCAGGTCGATGATGCCCGCGAACATGTCCCCCTCCCCGACCGGAAGCTGAATCGGAACGGCGTGCGCCCCCAGACGCTGCTTCATCATTTCGACGACGCCGAGGAAGTCCGCTCCCGCGCGATCCATCTTGTTCACAAACGCAATGCGCGGAACACCGTACTTGTCTGCCTGCCGCCAGACGGTTTCCGACTGCGGCTCGACACCACCGACGGAACAGAACAGAGCGACCGCCCCGTCGAGTACACGCAGCGATCGCTCTACTTCAATCGTAAAGTCGACGTGACCGGGCGTATCGATAATATTGATGCGGTGGTCTTTCCAGAAGCACGTTGTGGATGCACTGGTGATCGTGATACCGCGTTCTTTTTCCTGCTCCATCCAGTCCATCGTTGCCGCCCCGTCATGGACTTCCCCCATGCGATGCAGACGACCGGTATAGAACAGGATGCGTTCAGTCGTCGTCGTCTTACCGGCGTCGATGTGTGCCATGATACCGATATTCCGGGTTCGTTCTAATGTATACTCACGAGGCATATGATTCCCCCCATCCCGCTTCGAGCCGAGGGCTGCGTTCGGGACCGACCTTCCATCAATGTTGATGATAAAAACGGATCGTACGGCGTTACCACTTAAAGTGGGCAAAAGCCTTGTTGGCTTCTGCCATGCGATGCACATCCTCTTTCTTCTTGACTGCGCCCCCTTCACCGGCTGCCGCGGAGATGAACTCGGCTGCGAGCTTCTGTGACATCGACGTATCCGAGCGATCTTGAGCGTTGGATATTAACCAGCGGATAGCGAGAGCGGTTCGCCGCTCGGGACGAACTTCTGTGGGCACTTGATAGGTAGCACCACCAACTCTTCGTGCGCGCACCTCGATGAGAGGCGACGTGTTATCGACAGCTTTGCGGAATACTTCGAGACCGGGCTTCTTGGTTCGCTCTTCGACGAGGTAAAGCGCGCCGTAGAGGATGCGCCGGGCAAGATGCTTCTTCCCTTCCTTGAGAAGGGAGTTTACAAAACGGCTGACCAACAAATCGTTGTACTGCGGGTCTGGTGCAATAATGCGTCGTGTTGCGCGTTTCTTTCTCATACGATCAGTCTACTTACTGCTTCGGTTTCTTCGCTCCGTACTTGGAACGGCCCTGTTTGCGATCCTGAACGCCTTGCGTATCGAAGCTTCCTCGCACGATATGATACCGTACGCCCGGAAGGTCTTTCACCCTACCACCTCGAATCAGGACAATAGAGTGCTCCTGCAAGTTATGCCCTTCACCGGGGATGTACGCCGTTACCTCGATGCCGTTGGAGAGGCGCACACGGGCGACCTTCCGCAGAGCAGAGTTCGGCTTCTTTGGCGTTGTTGTATATACCCTTGTGCAAACCCCGCGCTTTTGGGGACTGCCCTGGAGCGCCGGCGATTTGCTCTTCCAGACAACTCTCTCTCGACTCTGGCGTACTAGCTGATTAATCGTTGGCAAGCAAGAAACTCCATGTTGGGTTGAATCCGAAAGCGTCCAGCCTCTGAAAAAAGCTTTACAATATAATGGTTTAGACCTTCATTGTCAACAAATCACTCCACCGAAGGCAATTTTCGTCGAAGGTCTTACGATGATGACGATGCTTTCTCACGCCGAAGCACGATAGTCCCCTCGTCTTAGCGCAAGCGCTACGATGGTGAGTATTGGATTTGAATGCAGAACTCTGCTCGACGCGTGGATGATATCATGATTTCGAACTGCGAACGCTCAGAACGCACCGGCCGCATTACGACGCTACGGCCTTCGTCCTCGCGCGCTTCACCTTCCTTTCGCTCTCTTCCATCTCACCTTCAACGTGCTCAGCAACATCGATAACCATGGGCTGCTCTTTCGGGGCAACGACGAGGTTGCGGAACTTCTTCTGGCCCGTTCCGGCTGGGATAAGATGACCCATGATGACATTCTCTTTCAATCCGAGCAGAGAATCCACCTTGCCTTCGATGGCGGCGTCGGTGAGCACCTTGGTGGTCTCCTGAAAGGATGCGGCCGAGATGAAGCTGTCGGTTGTCAACGAGGCCTGCGTGATCCCAAGCAGGATCGGCTCAAATGTTGCCGGCTCTGCTTCACGCACTTCGATGACCTTCTTGCCCTTCTTGCGGAGGTCGGTGTTAAGCTCGCGAACGGTTTTCTTCTGCACAATGGCGCCGTTCTTGAGCTTCGAGTCTCCTTTGCTCAGGACGACAACCTTGCCCTTCAAGCTTTCGTTCTCATCCTGCAAGCGGGCTTTGTCGACGTTATCTCCTTCGAGGTATTTCGTATCGCCGGGGTCGACGATGCGCACCTTTTGCATCATCTGCCGCACGATGACTTCGATGTGCTTGTCGTTGATCTTCACACCTTGCATGCGGTAGACTTCCTGGATCTCATTCACCAGGTACTCCTGCACGGCGGTGGTGCCTTTGATTTTCAAAATGTCATGCGGGTCGATGGCGCCGGCCGAAAGCCGCTCACCAGCCCGCACCACATCGTTATCCTGCACGAGAATGTGCTTGCCCAACGGGATGAGGTATGTCCGTTTGTCTTTTCTGTCATGACTCTGGACGTGGACCTCGCGCGAGCCGCGCTTCGGTTGGCCGATCGCGACCACGCCATCAATCTCCGTAACGCCGGCAGGGTCAGCCGGGCGACGTGCTTCGAACAGCTCCGTAACTCGCGGCAGACCACCGGTAATATCTCGTGTCTTTCCGATATCACGAGGAATCTTCACCAGCACTGTGCCTGCAACAATCTCTTCATCGTCATCGACGATCAAGTGCGCACGCGTCGGAACAGGATAGTTGGCAACTTTCTGCCCTCTGGCGTTCACAATCATGATTGCCGGGATGAGGCTCTTTTCACGACTATCGATAACTACCTTTTGAATGTGGCCCGTCTGCTCATCCGGTTCCTCGCGGAAGGTGACGCCCTCCTTCAGGTCGACGTACTTCACCGTCCCGCCGTGCTCGGAGATGATGACAGCGTTGTATGGATCCCATTCATAAATGAGCTCACCCCGGTGAAGCTTCTGCCCATTCTTGACGAGAAGGATCGCACCGTAGGGCACA
Organism: Bacteroidota bacterium; assembly: GCA_041695045.1. GTDB lineage: Bacteria > Bacteroidota > Ignavibacteria > UBA10030 > UBA10030 > JBGFRR01. The sequence goes on along the minus strand of JBGFRR010000122.1, from coordinate 10,079 downwards.
TCGTACTTGGTGAGCACGCGGTTGTCCTCATCGATAATGTGGACGACACCGCTGCGGCCGGATACGATCATGCGCTTTTCATCGTCGCCGCCGATCTCGATCGACTTCACACCGTCAAACTTCACTTTGCCGTCAAACTTGGATGCAATCTGCGATTGTGCGGCAATCAGGCTTGCCGTTCCGCCGGTGTGGAATGTGCGAAGCGTCAGCTGCGTCCCCGGCTCGCCAATCGACTGCGCCGCGATAACACCGACGGCGGTCCCGGGCTCGACCAATTTACCCGTCGTGAGGTCGCGCCCGTAGCATTTCGCGCACAATCCTCGACGCGCTTCGCAGGTCAGCGCCGACCGAATCTCCACGGCTTCAATGGACGTTTCAGAAATCGTGAGCGCCTTTTCATCGTCGATGATTTCACCGGCATTGACAATAACCTCGCCACTCAACGGGTCGAGAACATCCTGGACAGAGACACGGCCAAGAATACGCTCGGCTAAGGGCTCCTTCACATCCTCACCTTCCTTCAACGCACCGGTGAGCACGCCGCGAATCGTGCCGCAGTCCTCTTCCGAGATGATCGCATCTTGAGCAACATCGATGAGACGACGAGTGAGATAGCCGGCATCTGCGGTCTTCAATGCGGTGTCTGCCAGACCCTTGCGAGCGCCGTGCGTGGAAATGAAGTATTCGAGAATCGACAGACCCTCGCGGAAGTTCGCGATGATCGGGTTCTCGATGAGTTCACCGGTTGCACCCGAAAGGCTCTTCTGCGGTTTGGCCATCAACCCGCGCATGCCCGCGAGCTGGCGCACCTGCTCCCTCGAACCGCGAGCGCCCGAATCCACCATCATAAAGAGCGAGTTAAAGCCATCGCGGGAGTGCTGAAGCTCGTCGAACAATCGCTCGGCGATACGACTCGTCGCCCGCGTCCAGATATCGATCACCTTATTATAGCGCTCGCCGTTGGTAATGAACCCACGGTAGTACTGCGTCTCAACGTTCTCGACGTCTTTCTGCGCTTTGGCGACAATCTCCGCCTTTTCTTTCGGGATGACCACGTCGCCGATCGAAACCGAGAGGCCGCCCTTCGTAGCGTATGAGAAACCGAGCATCTTCAGGTTGTCGAGAAACTGTGCGGTCTCGAGCGTCCCGCAACGACGGAACACCGTTGCGATGATCTGCACAAGGCGCTTCTTGTTCAACAGCTCGTTCATGAAAGGAATTGGCTTCGGAACAATCTCATTAAAGAGCACACGCCCGATGGTCGTCTCAACGATCTTGCCATCAATGCGGACTTTCACGCGCGCGTGGAGCCCGACCTTCCCCTGGTCGTACGCGACGACGGCTTCCAGGGTGGAGTAAAACAGCTTCCCTTCGCCCATGTCGCCCACTTTGGACTTTGTGAGATAGTAACAGCCGAGCACCTGGTCTTGGGTCGGCGTAACGACGGGCGACCCGTTTGCGGGAGAAAGAATGTTGTGGCTCGAAAGCATCAGCATGCGCGCTTCGAGCTGCGCTTCGTACGACAGCGGCACGTGAACGGCCATCTGGTCGCCGTCGAAGTCAGCATTAAAGGCCGTACACACCATCGGATGAATTCGGATGGCTTTGCCTTCAATCAGCACAGGCTGAAACGCCTGGATGCCGAGGCGATGCAGTGTAGGAGCGCGGTTGAGCAATACCGGATGTCCGTCGATGATGTGGTCAAGAATATCCCATACCTCGGATCCCTTTTTCTCCACCATTTTCTTCGCGCTCTTGACGGTCTTCACAAGGCCGCGCTCGATGAGCTTGCGGATGATGTGCGGCTTGAACAGCTCTACGGCCATATCCTTTGGCAACCCGCACTCGTGCAATTTCAGCTCGGGACCGACGACGATCACGGAACGTCCCGAGTAGTCAACGCGCTTGCCAAGAAGGTTCTGCCGGAAGCGCCCCTGCTTCCCCTTCAGCATATCGGAAAGGGATTTTAGCGCGCGGTTGTTGTCGCTGCGCACGGCGTTGACACGGCGCGAGTTATCGAACAACGCATCCACGGCTTCCTGCAGCATGCGCTTCTCGTTGCGGAGAATCACCTCCGGTGCCTTGATCTCGATGAGCCGCTTCAAGCGGTTGTTGCGGATGATGACGCGGCGATATAGGTCGTTCAGGTCCGATGTTGCAAACCGCCCCCCTTCCAGGGGTACGAGCGGACGCAGCTCGGGCGGAATGACCGGTATCACGCTCAGCACCATCCATTCGGGTTTGTTCGGAGCGTTCTCTTCGCTCTTGCGGAATGCCTCGATGACGCGCAATCGCTTGAGCGCCTCGGTCTTCTTCTGCATCGATGTTTCGGTCTTCACGAGTGCCCGCAACTCCGCCGCCAGATCCGCGATGTTCACCCGTCGCAGAAGGTCTTTCATCGCATCGCCTCCCATCTTGGCGATGAACTTCTTGGGGTCGCTGTCGTCGAGGTTCTGGTTCTCTTCCGGCAGCGAGGCAAGGATCTCGAGATATTGCTCTTCCGAGATCAAGTCTTGTTTCTGCAATCCCGTTGTGCCGGGATTGATGACGACGTACGACTCGTAGTAGATAATCTTCTCAAGCTCTTTACTGGAGAGGCCGAGCACATAACCAATCTTGCTGGGCAGCGAACGGAAGTACCAGATGTGTACAACCGGAACGGCCAGCGAGATGTGTCCCATCCGCTCACGGCGAACGCTCTTCTGTGTCACTTCCACGCCGCACCGGTCGCAGGTGATGCCCTTGTAGCGGATGCGCTTGTACTTTCCGCAGTGGCATTCCCAATCGCGCACCGGCCCGAAGATTTTCTCGCAGAAGAGACCGTCTTTCTCCGGACGGAACGAGCGGTAGTTGATTGTTTCTGGTTTGGTGACTTCGCCGTGCGAACGCGAGAGGATCATGTCCGGCGAGCCCAGACTGATGATGATCTTCGAGAACGACTTGCGCGCCGCATCATGTGTTGAAAATGGCATGGTGTGATCTCCCAATCTCAGTGTCAGTGATGTACTGCCGACAACGCTTCAGCGTACATCATTCAATCTTCACTTCAAGACCGAGCCCTTGCAGCTCGCGCACCAGTACATTGAAGGACTCCGGAATATTCGGCTCGGGGAGGTTGTCTCCCTTCACCACGGCCTCATACACCTTCGCGCGGCCAACGACGTCGTCAGACTTGACGGTGAGGATTTCCTGCAGCACGTGCGCCGCCCCGTATGCCTCGAGCGCCCACACTTCCATCTCTCCAAAGCGCTGACCGCCGAACTGCGCTTTTCCACCCAACGGCTGCTGGGTAATGAGCGAGTAGGGACCGATCGAGCGGGCATGGATCTTATCGTCAACCATGTGAGACAGCTTCATCATATAGAGTTGGCCGACGGTGACTTCCTGGTCGAATGCCTCGCCGGTGCGTCCATCGTATAAGATAGACTTGGAGGTTTCATTCAACCCCGCCTTGTGGAGCAGTTCCTGAACTTCCTCCCACCGCGCACCGTCGAAGATTGGCGAGGCGTACCGTTCGCCAAGCTTGTAGCCCGCCCAACCGAGCGCAACCTCAAACAACTGACCGAGGTTCATACGGGACGGAACACCCAGCGGGTTGAGCACAATATCGACCGGCGTGCCGTCGGGGAGGAACGGCATATCTTCGACCGGAACGATCGTGGAAACGACGCCTTTGTTTCCGTGACGCCCCGCCATCTTGTCGCCGACGGCAAGCTTACGCTTCTTGGCAACATACACTTTCGCAAGCTGCACGATGCCCGGCGGAAGCTCATCGCCCAGTTGAACCTTGTTCTTCTCGTGACGATAGAACTCCTCCACCTCAGCAACTTTCTGCCGGTAGTTCTCATAGACCTTCGCGACAAGCGGGTTCTTCCGTTTCTCTTCCACCCACTCCTGTTCCGGCTCCAGCCTGCCCACCACCTCACCGAGCTTCTGGAAGGTGTCCTCTTTCAACGCCGTACTCGCACGAACGATAACATTGCCGTCAACATCGCGGATGCCGGCAGATTTCTCGCCGTTGAGCGCCTGGTCAAGTTTTCGGGCTAACTTCTCTGAGAGCTCAGCTAACTCACGCTTGCGAGCACGTTCGAGCGCTTCGAGCTTCTTCTTGTCTTCTTTCTTGCTCTCCGTGTCCTTCTTCTTTCGGCTGAAGAGCTTCGTGGCAATCACGATGCCCTTCATTCCCGGAGGTGCCTTGAGTGATGCGTCTTTCACATCGCCGGCCTTCTCACCGAAGATCGCCTTCAGAAGTTTCTCTTCGGGCGTCGGGTCGGTTTCTCCTTTCGGCGTGATCTTGCCGATGAGGATGTCGCCCTCGTTGACTTCCGCGCCGACACGAACGATGCCGTCTTCATCCAGATCCTTTGTTGCATCTTCGCTGACGTTGGGAATCTCGCGTGTGAGTTCCTCTTCACCGCGCTTCGTGTCGCGTACTTGCAGCTCGAACTCTTCGATGTGGACGGATGTGAAGACGTCCTCCGCCACAATGCGTTCGCTCACCACGATGGCATCTTCAAAGTTATACCCGCGCCACGGCATAAAGGCCACGAGCACGTTGCGGCCAAGGGCAAGCTCGCCGCGGTCGGTGGCGCAGCCATCGGCCAGTATGTCGCCGCGCTTGAAGCGCTGAGCTTCCCGCACGATCGTCCTCTGGTTGATACTGGTATCTTGGTTCGTGCGCATGAACTTTGTGAGCTTGTACTCCACGCGGCGCTTGTCGTCGAAGCTGGCAATCGCTTCGGCGCTGTTCTCGTCGATGTCGTACTGCACGACGATGCTGTCAGCAGAGACGGACTCGACAACGCCCGAGCGCTCTGCAACGATGACGGTTCGGGAGTCACGCGCGAGTCGCTCCTCCAGTCCGGTTCCGACAATCGGAGATTCCGGCTTCATCAACGGCACGGCCTGGCGCTGCATGTTCGACCCCATCAGCGCGCGGTTCGCGTCGTCGTGCTCGAGGAAGGGGATGAGTGCGGCTGCGGCGCTGACAATTTGGTTCGGCGCAACGTCCATGTATTGAATCTTATCCGGCTCGACGACGGGATAATCGGCCTCGAGACGCGCTTTGATGCGATCTTCCTTGAACCGACCTTTTTCATCGAGCAGCGTATTGGCCTGAGCAATCGTGAGCTCGTCTTCTTTCTCCGCCGTGAGGTATTCGACCTCCTCCGCCACCTTGCTGCCCTTCACCTTGCGATACGGCGTTTCGATGAAGCCGAAATCGTTGATGCGCGCGTGGATACAGAGCGACGAGATGAGACCGATGTTGGGACCTTCGGGCGTCTCGATGGGACAGAGGCGGCCGTAGTGCGTGTAGTGAACGTCGCGAACCTCAAAGCCTGCGCGTTCACGGGTGAGACCGCCGGGGCCGAGCGCCGACACACGACGCTTGTGCGTCATCTCCGCCAGCGGGTTGGTCTGGTCGAGGAACTGCGAGAGCTGGTTGGTCCCGAAAAACGCGTTGATCACACTCGTAATGGTGCGGGCGTTGACCAGGTCCTGCGGAGCGATCGATTCCGCGTCCCGCAGATTCATCCGCTCGCGGATGGTGCGGGTCATGCGGGAAAGGCCGAGGTTGAACTGCTGTGCGAGCTGTTCACCCACGGTGCGAACACGGCGGTTGCCCAGGTGGTCGATATCATCCACCGTCCGCTTGCCCTGCTGGAGGTCGATGAGATACTTGACGATCGCGACGATATCCTCTTTCGTTAACGTCATGGTTTCGACGGGGATATCGAGGCTGAGCTTTGCGTTCATCCGGTGCCGGCCAACATCGCCGAGGTCGTAGCGCTTGGCGTTGAAGAACAGGCGGTCGAGCAAGTTCTTTGCCGTGTCGAGGTCGGGCGCATCGGTCGAGCGAAGCTGCTGGTAGATCGCTTCGAGCGCATCCTCTTCCGAGCGGGCAGCATCCTTCAGAATCGTATTGGTGATGACGGACGCATGTTCGCTGCCGTCGGCCCTGAGGAAGCGAACCTTTTTGACGTCGGCTTTCTTGACCTGCTTGACGTGCTCTTCGGTGAGCTTCGCATCTTTGTTGATGAAGATCTCGCCGGTTTTCTTGTCGAAGACGTCGCTGCAAATCGTACGGCCGATGTACTCACGGAGGTTCACCTTCTGCGCATCGGCTTCCTCCACAAGCTGGAAAAGTTCCAGAATCTCATCGTCGGACGAGTAGCCGAGCGCACGGAGCAGTGTGGTGACCGGGAATTTCTTCTTCCGGTCGATGTAGACATACATCACGTTGTTGATGTCGGTGGTGAACTCCACCCACGAACCGCGGAACGGAATGATGCGCGCGGAATACATGATCGTGCCGTTCGGATGCACCGACTCGCCGAAGAACACGCCCGGCGAACGATGCAACTGACTCACGATGACCCGCTCGGCTCCGTTGATGATGAAAGTTCCGCGGTAGGTCATGGCCGGCAGGTCGCCAAGGTATACTTTCTGCTCGACGGTGTCGGAGTACTCTTTGCTTCCTTCTTTCTTGGCCGAGAGGCGAAGCTTCGCTTTCAACGGCACGGCGTACGTAAGGCCGCGCTCTTGACACTCGACGACGGAGTACTTCGGTTTCTCTACGTAGTACTCCACAAATTCGAGAAGGAAATTTCCGCGCGCGTCGGTAATGGGGAAATTCATCTCGAACACTTGTTGCAGTCCGATCTTCTTCCGACGATGCGGCGCGACGTCTGCTTGCAGGAACTTGTTGAACGAATCGAGCTGAACGTTGAGGAGATCAGGGATATCGACAACGGTCGGCGCGCTCACGAACGAGATGCGACCGTTGGTTCCGGAGGTCTGGTTCTTCAAGGCTACCACGCTCCTTGTTGTGAAAATGTTGGAAAACCTCTATGGATCGACCGGCAGTCTGTTGACTGCCGTAGAAGATGGCTGAAGCCGATGGCTCCGAATCGAGTGAATCGGAAGACTCATCGGCTCAGCGACTGCTTACTGCGGGGGATTGCTTCCCCGATGTTGCGTTGTCGGACGACCGCCTTACTTGAGCTCCACCGTTGCACCGGCTTCTTCGAGCTCCTTCTTGAGTTTCTCGGCTTCGTCCTTCGAGAGCCCCTCTTTGACGACCTTGGGAGCGCCATCGACGAGGTCTTTGGCTTCCTTCAAACCGAGGCCGGTTGCCGCGCGAACAACTTTGATGACGTTGATCTTCTGCGCGCCGCCCGATTTCAACTCGACGGTGAACTCGGTCTTCTCTTCGGCAGCAGGAGCCGCACTGCCGGCCGCAGCCGCCGGCGTCATTCCTCCCATCACCACGGGAGCTGCAGCGGTGACGCCGAATTTCACTTCCAGCGCCTTCTTCAGCTCCGCCGCCTCGAGCAGCGTGAGCTTTTCAATTTTTTCGACAATCTCTTGAACTGCTGACATGGTTATTCTCCTTGAGTATAGAATTGTGATTGCAAATGTTAGGCGGCTTTCTTCTTTTCAATCTGGTCGATGACGCTGACGAGATCGCGCATGACGGCCGCAATGACACCAACAACACCGGAGACGGGAGCCTGAATACTGCCCAGCATGCCGGCGATGAGCTCCTTGCGCGAAGGAAGCTTTGCAAGCTGCTCTAACTGCGAGCCGTCGAAGAGTCGTTTTTCGACAACCGCCGCTTTGAGCGTGAACTTGCCGGATTTTTCGTTGAACTTCTGGATAATCTTCGCCGGCGCGATCACATCGTCGTAACTGAACGCGATGCCTGTCGGGCCGACAAGCTTATCCAGAACGCTATCGTAGCCGGCGACCTGCTCGAGGGCCTTCCGTGCCAGCGTGTTCTTGACGACGGTGTACTCGATGCCCGACTTTCGGAACTCGCGTCGCAACTCCGTTTCTTCTGCGACCGAGAGACCCGTGAAGTCGGCAAAGTACATCGCCGTCGCGCGGGAAGCTTTCTCAGCAACCTTGCTGACAATCGCCTCTTTTTCCGTGCGATTCATAGTGAACGATCCTTCTGTGTATGGTGAGCTCCTCCGGTGAAGCGGCCGGCGGATGCACACCGTCGTGTTGTCCGATGAGAAGCATCCCGCGTGCGGCGGGCATCGGACCAATCATGAGTGCGTAACCTTGTGTTAGTGCGCGACGACTTCGTTGCGGTCGATTTCAACGCCGGGCCCCATCGTTGATGCGAGGGCGATACCTTTGATGTATTGTCCCTTCGCCGTCGGTGGCTTGAGGCGAACGACGGTTGAGAGAAACGACTGGATATTCTCGACGAGCTTTTGCTCTTCGAACGCAGCCTTCCCGACCGTTGCGTGGACGACACCGGCTTTATCGACGCGGAATTCAATCTTCCCGGCCTTCACCTCCTGCACAGCCTTGCCAACTTCCAACGTCACGGTGCCGCTCTTCGGGTTGGGCATGAGTCCGCGTGGGCCAAGAATCTTCCCGAGCTTGCCGAGGTCGCCCATCACATCAGGCGTTGCAATGATGACATCGACGCCCGTCCATCCTTGCTGGATCTTCTCGATGTAATCTTTGTAGCCGACGTGGTCCGCTCCGGCCGCTCTGGCTTCTTCATCCTTTGGCGGCTTGGCAACGACCAACACGCGCACCTCTTTACCGATGCCGTGCGGAAGGGCGACCGTGCCGCGAACGGCCTGGTCGGCTTTCTTCGGGTCGACACCCAGCCGGACAGCAATGTCCACCGACTCCGAAAACTTTGCCGTGGCGGTTTCTTTCACTTTCTTCACTGCCTCAACGATCGTGTACCGCTTCGGCTCAATCTTCGAGGCTGCTGCTCGATACCGTTTGCTGTGTTGTTTCATGGTCGTGTGCCAATTATCAATGATGTGTTATTCTTCGACGACGATGCCCATACTGCGTGCGGTGCCCTTCACCATACTCATCGCGGCTTCGACGGAAGCGGCGTTGAGGTCCGGCATCTTCATTTCTGCGATTTCACGAACTTGCTTGAGCGTTACCTTGCCGACTTTGTTGCGATTCGGCTCGCCGGAACCTTTTTCCAAGTTGGCCGCTCGCAGAATGAGTGTGGAAGCCGGCGGGGTTTTTGTGATGAAGGTGAACGACTTGTCGCTGAACACCGTAATCACGACAGGGATGATAAGCCCCGGCTGGTCTTTGGTACGGGCGTTGAACTGCTTGCAAAACTCCATGATGTTGACGCCCTTCTGACCGAGTGCCGGGCCGACCGGAGGGGCGGGCGTCGCCTGGCCCGCAGGGATCTGAAGCTTGATAAAGCCGGTAACTTTCTTTGCCATGACGTTCTCCTGTGTTCTCTACGCGCGGTTATTTCTCAATTTCAACTTGTGAGAAGTCAAGCTCGACGGGTGTCTTCCGTCCGAAGATGCTGACCATGACTTTCACTTTGAGCTTTTCGGGGCTAACCTCCTGGACAAATCCTGAGAAGTTGTTGAACGGACCCTCGACCACTTTGACGGGGTCTCCGATGCGGAACGGCACTTCGACCATCTCCACATCCTTCGTTTCCTCAAGCTTTCCGACCAGCCGACGTACTTCATCGGGGTGCAGCGGTGAAGGATTGTTCCGATCCGGCACAAACCCAAGCACCGACGGCGCCTCAACGACAAGATGCACAGCTTCCTTATCGAGCGTCATTTCGACGAGAATGTAGCCGGGAAAGAAGTTTTTGACCTTTGCCTTCTTCTTGCCATCCTTGACTTCAACGACTTTCTCGGAGGGGATCAGGACGCTGGAAATCTTTTCCCCTAAACCGAGACGTTCAACTTCACTCTCGAGGTATGCCTTAACTTTTGCTTCGTGGCCGGAATAGGTCCGCACCACATACCAACGTTTATCCAACTTGTGTGTATGCTCCACGTTATTAGAGGATGGCCTTCAGAATCCCGCTCACGGCAAGGTCGACAGCCCATGTTAAAATAGAAATAATGACCGAGACAATGATGACGATACGGGTGGATTCGATCAACTCCTTGCGCGTCGGCCACGTGACTTTTTCCATTTCTTTCACGACGTCGCGAAAAAAATTGATGATCTTTTCTTTCATGGTCGTTCGTATTCCCTTATGGCTCGATTGATGTCACCCACAGCTCGACGAGGCTTTGCCGATCGCCCGTGCACGTCAGGAGGGACTC
>JBGFRR010000034.1:0-3581 GCA_041695045.1 Bacteroidota bacterium | reverse complement strand
CTGAACCTCAAACCACCTGAAAGGCTCGAGATGAAACTCAAAATGTAGTGCCGACTTTTTATCCCTTTCTGCAATTTTGAATCAGAACCAACGTTTTTTCTAGCAAACTGTCGAACTTGGGCTAATCCGTTCACCGTAACGACTGGGCAACTCCTTACTGTAGCATGTGATTCATTCTCTCTTAACCATCAACTATTACCGATTACCTACTCTTATGGTCGTTGTCATAGAACCCGGAGCAACAGAAAAACAAATCGAACACATCATCAAAGTTCTGCATGAGCACGGCTTCGATGTCCATCGCTCGACGGGCGTCCAGCAAACGGTGCTCGGTGCTATCGGCGTCAAGCCGGAGTTTGATCATCGGCACATTGAACTCTTACCCGGCGTTGCTGAAGTTCTTCGCATCACGGAGCCGTATAAGCTCGCAAGCCGGACGTTCAAGCGCGAGGGATCCATCATCGACGTGGGAGGAGCTCGGTTTGGAGCGAACGAAGTTGTCGTCATTGCCGGTCCCTGCTCGGTCGAGGACGAACAACAGATTTTCGCCGTGGCGGAATCGGTTGCCCGGGCGGGTGCGAAGATTCTTCGCGGCGGAGCGTTCAAGCCGCGCACATCGCCGTATGCGTTTCAGGGATTGGGTGAAGAGGGACTCAAACTTCTCCGCGCAGCGGCCGACGCGTTCACACTTAAGGTCATTACCGAGGTCATGGACCGGAGTCAAATTTCGCTTGTCGAGCAGTACGCCGATATCCTTCAGGTCGGCGCTCGGAACATGCAGAACTTCACATTTCTCAAAGACCTCGGCAAGGCCTCGAAGCCCGTCCTGCTCAAGCGTGGCCTTTCTGCAACGATCGAGGAATGGCTGATGTCTGCGGAATACATCCTTGCCGGTGGAAATGAAAAGGTGGTTCTGTGTGAGCGCGGAATCCGGACATTCGAGACGTCCACGCGCAACACGCTCGACATTGGAGCAATCCCGGTGGTGAAGAAGAAAAGCCATTTACCGATCATTGCCGACCCGTCGCACGGTATTGGCATTCGCGACAAAGTGATACCGATGGCGCGTGCGTGTGTCGCTGCTGGCGCCGACGGCGTCATGGTGGAAGTCCACAACGACCCCGACCATGCGAAATCGGACGGCCCGCAGTCGCTCTTCCCAGAGCAGTTCGACCAGCTCATGAAAGAACTCCGCATCATCGCGGAAGCGATCGGCCGGCGAATTGCGTAGCGAGTTGGTAGCAAACAACACTCAAAATGGCCTCTTTAATGAAAATGGAAAGATAGGGTATGATCAGAATTGATGAAATTATCGGACAATTCAAGCGTGAACTTCAGAAGTTGTATGGTGATCGATTGAAAGGTGTACTCCTATATGGATCCAGGGCGAGGGGGGACGCGCGTAAGGATTCTGATCTCGATCTTCTTGTGATTCTCAAAGGGACTGTCATGCCGGGAGAGGAAATTGACCGCATGATCGACATCATTACGAACCTGAACCTTCAACACTCCATCCTTCTTTCTGTCTATCCTGTTGCCGAACAGGACTTTGAGACTCTGCGGAGTCCATTGTTGCTCAATGCCAGGAAAGAGGGGATACAGGCATGAAGGAGGTTGTTTCGCTGATCAACCGGGCGAAAAAGTACCTTGGAAGCGCTGAGTTGCTCTTAACGTCGGGCGACTACGAGTCCTCAGTTTCACGTGTGTACTATGCAATGTTCTATTCAGCCCAAGCAGTACTACTCACAAAAGGTCTTTCGTATCCATCACATGCTGGTGTGATCTCTGGTTTTGGAGAGCAGTTCCTTTAGCGTATTTCTGTAGATTAGTGTGGTATTTGGAAAAGTAACGGAGTATTAGGCTTTCAGACAGATTACCATCATCGGCGTTGGGCTTATCGGCGGGTCGCTTGCCCTAGCGATCAAGAAGCGGTGGCCGAACGCGTCCGTCGTCGGCTTCGATACACCTGCCGTGTTGCGACACGCGAAACGGCGCGGGGCGATTGATGTCGGATCAAACGTGCTCGATGGGGCTGTGAAGGAGGCCGACCTCGTCGTTGTAGCCACTCCCATTACTGCTACGCTCAAGATTTTGACGTCGCTGGCGCGTGTCGTCTCAGCCAACACAGTTGTCACGGATGTCGGCAGTGTGAAGTCTGCGATTGTCGCGCGCGCACGGAAGCTCTTTCCGTCCGGCAACTTCATCGGTGGACATCCGATGGCAGGTTCGGAGGAGTCCGGCATCGGCGCAGCGCATCCGCTTCTCTTTGAGAATGCCGTTTACGTACTAACGCCCCTCACCCACACGCCGAAATCAGCAACTCGCTCGCTTGCCGACTTTCTTTCATCTCTCGGCGCTCGCGTGATGCTGCTCGACGCCGGCACACACGACAAGGTTGCTGCAGCGGTCAGTCATGTTCCTCAACTTCTCGCCGTTGCTCTGATGAACGCCGTTGCGCGAAGGAATCCAGTGTCGCGCCGGCATTTAGAGTTGGCGGCGGGCGGATTCCGCGATCTCACACGCATCGCCTCGAGCCCGTTTGAGATGTGGGAAGACATTCTCGCGCTGAATCGCCGCGAGATCGACGCGGCGCTTCGACTTCTCATCATGGAGGCGGAGCGTTACCGGCTGAGGGTGAGAGCAAATCGTGTGCGAGCGTTAAAGAGAGAATTCAACGCTGCGCGCAGACTGCGGAATGCCATTCCGCGCAGCATGAAGGGATTCCTGCACACGCTGGCCGATCTGTATGTGTTCGTTGAGGACAAGCCGGGTGCGCTTGCGGCCATCACCGGCTCGTTAGCGCGGGCGGGTGTGAACATCAAGGATATGGAATTGATGAAGATTCGCGAGGGAAGCGGCGGCACGTTCCGGCTATCGTTCGAATCGGCGGAGGTTGCGAAGAAAGCAGGAAGGATCTTGAGGAGGAGAGGCTTCGAGGTTACAGAGTAGGGCTGTTAGGCCCCTTCCTCCGATGATGGCTTTGAGGGTACGCCGGGTTTCGATTCCGGCTTCTTCGATGACTCGCCGGTGGATGTTGAGTCGGTCTTCGAAGACTCAGCAGAAGGTTTAGATGGTGATTCGGGCTTCGTGTTCTTGTAGTCCGTCAGATAGAATCCGCTTCCCTTAAAAATTACGCCTGCCCCGCCGCCGAGCACGCGCTTAAGCGATGGCGTTCCGCACATCGGACAGTCGGCCAGCGGCTCGGCTGAAATCGACTGGAACTCTTCACATTGATGACTACAATTGGAGCAACGATAATCGTATGTTGGCATAAGAATCGCTTGCCATTATGCTCGGCCTCGCGCGGCCGATTTCATGAATAGGGCAGCATCACTTGCCGTAATTGGCTCGTATGCGGCGAAATACTTCGGGGCCAGGAACGCCAGCGAGAGCGCCCGACTCCATTTCTGCGTCTCTGCGCTCTGCTTCTGCCAGTCAGAGTTCAGCCACTTCCGACTCGGAGAGACCAGACAAGCTCTCGACGAGAGCATGAGCGAGTTGCACACGAGCCTCTGGCGCAAGTTGAAGCGCTGCTGCTCGAACTGATTCGATGGTTTGATTGGTGCTCATGACCTAAGCCT
>JBGFRR010000161.1:0-3630 GCA_041695045.1 Bacteroidota bacterium | reverse complement strand
CCTTATCCCGACACGGTCGGGACTATGCTCACCAATCGCACCCACAGAAAAATAAAGCCCAACTCGTTGCAAGTTGGGCACAAAATATACAGAAAAAACGCCCGCAAGTCAATTATAATTTAGGCAGTTACGGCTGCGTTTCACTATCGAGGAGCAGGGAGAAAGAGAATCGAGTTGATGAGCAACCGCTCTAATCCTTTCCAGAACATCCTGAATGTTACCGTCTCCGTAATAAGAACGACGCGTCCATTGCCGCTACGGAAATCAATGATGAATGCAGAGTCCGCAACTTTGCTGGCTTTGATCTTGGGCGCGTAGCCGCTCACTTCAGACGAGTCCGTGCTGAAACGGCCCACATTCAATCCGCCTTCTGCCAACACAAGGGGAGTGCTGTTGTCTTTCAGCACGAATATTTCGCGCGGATACCCAAACCCGATAGGATGCGTGGTGTCGATGAAGGCTTTGAAGATCGCACCGGGTAACACCTCTAACCGCTCGCGCTCTTGTCGCTCAAACAGCGTCTCGCGTTTCGCCGCTTCTTTACGCGCCTTCTCCTGTTCCTTTTCTTCCTTCGTCTTCTCGTCATCCTTCCGATCGGTCTCGAGCAAAGCAGCTGTGATGCCGGAACGGTTTTTTGTGAGGAAGTCGGCACCGCCCTGCAAGCCAATCAATACACCCCCGGTCTGAACCCAATGCTTGAGATGAGCGATCTTTGTGCTGTCGAAGACCGTTCGGTAATCTCCGCCTTCCGGAAGAATCAGGACATCGTACTTCGCGAGCACCGTTGCAGAGAGGTCGCGAGCACGAATGGCCGTGAACGGAATATCATACTCCTGATCAAACATATACCAGAGCTCTCCGTAGGAAGTCGCTCGCACCGGCGCGTCGGTAATCACGGCGATGGATGGAAGCTTGAGCGGACGAACATTGTCCGAGCCGAGGCTGATGCCGTGTTCGCTTAACCCGGTGTTTGCCGCGTACAGATCGATGCCGAATGTTCGAGCGTGCCGCTCAATGTCGTCATGCAGCGACGGTGAATTCGAGCCGGTGAGTGCGATGATCGTCCCCGCTCGGAATGCGCGGTTGCCGATGGTGAACGGCTTCAGCGCGTAGGTGAGCGTATGACCACCCGAGAGCAATCGCCAGACGAGTTTTGCGGCATCGTTCCGTTCCCATGGAATCAGATAGGCAAACGAAGCGCGGCCGCCGACGATTCCGCCTGCCACCGGCTTGACGCTTGTGAGCTTGATTGCCTCGCGGGGTAGCGGTTGCGACGTCGTGTATGCCTCAAGGCCGTATGCGACTGGCAGCGACCAGACCGAGACATCGTAGAAGAATGTGTCGCTGGCAACGGTCTTCGGCTCGAGCAACGCAAGCGCGAGCCGGCTGTGCGGTTGCTGGAGCGAAATGAAGTAGGTCCCTTTCGGAAATCGTTCTCGACGCGATCGTTGTGCATAGAAACGCTGTGCATCAAGCTGGACGTCCGACTGGAGTTGATGCACTTCAATGCCTTGTTGAAGAAGAGTGTTGACCATTCGTGCCGCTCTATTGGGGTCGGCCTCCTCTTTCATGATGAAGCCTTTCGTTGGGCCGGCAGGGTTGAGTGCGGATTCCCAGAATGTATAGAAATCCCGCAATCGCTCGCGCCGGTGGTTAGCGGTTGTTTCGAGTGTTGCCATGCCGGTAACGAAGTGGTTGCGCGCGCGGACACGCAGCGTCAATGTATCTCCGCTCGGTCTGCGTATCGCGCGTCCACTTTGGCCGGCCTGCTCGTAGGTCATGCCGATTGCGCCGTTGAACGTCGGCCACGAGTCGCCAAAGCCGGGATAAAACATATCGAACAACTCGCCGACGTAGTACGGCTCGCCCATCATGTTCAACGCTTCGGCGTTGGCTTTGCCGAACATCTTCCCCCACTTCACAACCTCGGGAGGGAGCGATTGGTGAATTGGCACAGCGGCGGGAAAGAAGAAGTACGTGCTCGTGTAGCGCATCTCATGAAAGTCCACGTGCACATGCGGCATCCACCGGCGATAGTGGTGGATGCGTGCCTGAGTTTCGCGCTGTGTCAGCCACGACCAGTCACGATTCAGGTCGAAGAGATAATGGTTGGTGCGTCCATTCGGCCAGGGTTCGTTTTGCTCGTACGCCTCTGGGTGAACCTGCGGGTTTTTTCCACTCGCTCCGGTAATCCACTGGACGAACCGCTCTCTGCCGTCGGGATTCGCCACGGGGTCGATCAACACAATGGTGTTGCGGAGGATGTTCATGGTGCGCTCATCCGTCCCCGCACAAAGTTGGTATGCCGTGAGGAGCGCTGCTTCGGGGGAAGAAGACTCGTTGCCATGCACGCCGTACGAAAGCCACACGATGGCGGGGAGGGAATTGATGAGCTGTTCAGCTTCTTTCGACGGTGTTGTGCGCGGGTCGGTCAGCTTGAGGTTGGCGGCACGAATCTCATCAAGCCGCGCGAGATGTTCCGGCGTGCTGATGATGAGCAGCTGCAGTGGACGGTGTTCGTAGGTTTCTCCATAGACGACGCGCGTGATGCGGTTGCTCGCCGCTACAAGTCGGTCGAGGTAGCGGTCGAGATTCCACAAGTTCGTGTAGCGTGTTCCAATCTCATAACCAAGCACAGATGCCGGGGTAGGGATAGACGGGTCGTACGGTCCCTGCATGAATGGCGTTTGAGCGAAGGCTGATGAGATGGAGAAGAGAGCGATGAGTAAGCGTTTCATAATTCCTCCATGAGTGACGTTGGGGGGAAGAATGTAATTATTTTTTCGCGAGTTTCCAGATAATACCGGCTTTCATGCTGTTGATTTTCCTCCTGAAAATGAGTATGTTAGCAACGATTCAGACAGACCACTCACTCGCGAAAGGGTCGACATGTCGGTTTCCCGTGCAGTTCTCACCTCGCGCTACTTTGGTTTGACGAGCGACCACGTTGTGGCTCAGTCGTTCTGGGTAACGACGTTCGTCATCCTCACTGCCATCGGTGCACAGATTGAAATCCCCAGCAAGCCTGTCCCCTTCACGCTCCAAACATTGTTTGTTCTTCTCGCCGGCGCATTGCTCGGCCCGCGCAACGGTTTCATCAGCATGCTGGTGTATTTGGGTATCGGCGCAGCGGGCATGCCGGTGTTTTCGTCTGCAGGGTTCGGGTTCGCGAAACTCTTCGGGCCTACCGGCGGCTATCTGATCGCATTTCCTCTCGCGGCACTCTTTGTCGGCTGGATGATTACAAAGCACACCGGCTATGCCTGGACGCTCGCGTCGATGACTCTTGGCCTCGTGATCATCTTTACGCTCGGAACAATTCAGTTGAACGTTGTGCTGTTCAACGACTGGCTTCGGGCATTCGAAGCCGGCTTTGTAATCTTCTCGTGGTGGGACTTGCTCAAGTTGTTTGCAGCGGCAGCCATTTATCAACAGTTCAGTAGAATGACGCGATGAGTACTGATGAACGACCGCTCAAGAAGAATCAGCGGAAGAGCCCGAGATCTGGGACGAGTTCAAGTGGGAAGAGTCGTTTCAGGAGTCCGATGCCCGCGCCGAGAAGTACGGCGAGCTGTTAGAGAAGTCTGAAGGCCATCCCGACGACGAGAAGTTGATCGCAACGGAGATGGG
>JBGFRR010000049.1:0-20184 GCA_041695045.1 Bacteroidota bacterium | reverse complement strand
TTCAAAAAATCCAAAGAGCGGGACTTTTTGTACACAGATTTCACTCTTAAGCGCCTAACAGGTCTCAAGAATACTGACAAGGATAGTTCATGGGAAAGAAAGAAAAGAAGGAACAGGAGATCCCGCTTGGGCACAAGGTGAAGGCCTTTTTCAAAGAGGTGGCGATCATTCTCGGTGCGTTCCTGGTGCTCAACAACTTCGTTGTGGCATCGTTCCTGGTGCCGACCGGCTCGATGGAGAACGAAGTGATGGCGGGCGACCTGCTGTTCGTCAACAAGGTCGTCTACGGCGGCACGTCGCCGAGGAATATCCCTTTCACGAACGTCAGGCTCCCATGGTTCAGCGTGCCGGGGTATCGTGATGTGCAGCGTGGCGATGTGATTGTGTTCGTGTTCCCCGGATACCGGGATGAAGTTGAGCCGGAGGAGTTCACGTTCTACCTGAAGCGCTGTGTTGGGCTTCCCGGTGATACGATCGTCATCTACAATCGCGTCGTGTACGTGAATGGAACGATGCTTCCCTTGCCGAGAAATCTGAAGTTCAACCGCGTCTCTATTCTCCCGCAGGGTGAGCAGGCGGAGGGAATCTTTCCACGCGGCGCGCCATGGAACGAGGATCACTACGGTCCGCTTATCGTTCCGAAACGCGGCATGGTCATCCCCATCTCGCGCGAGAATCTCCCCGCGTGGGAAGTCTTCATCCGTCGCGAAGGGCACGATGTGCGCCTCTCCGGCGATGATGTGCTGATCGATGGTCAGCCTGCAACCGAGTATCGCGTGGAGCGCGACTATCTGTTCGGCATGGGGGACAATCGGGACAACAGTCTCGACAGCCGCTACTGGGGTTTCATCCCGAAAGAAAATCTGGTGGGAACGCCGCTGTTAGTGTACTGGTCGTGGAGTCCGGAGATTCCTCTCTACTCCATCTTTGACAAGATCGCCTCTGTGCGGTGGGGGAGAATCGGAACGTTGATTCGATGAGGATGGGCACAGGTGTTCGGGAGTAAAACTCCCTCACAACATGAAGGGTGTCCGGGAGAGCCGTTCTCTCTCACAACCTTATTATGATACAAGAGCAAACAGACACGGTTGCTGCCGAAAGGCAGGTGCAGGACGAATCGACAGCCGGTATGGTGAGCGGGGCGCGCACTCGCTCGCTGCTGGGCTACGTCAGGACTGTTCTGCTGACGCTTCTTATTGCGCTGCTGTTGAAGGCCTTCGTCGTAGAGGCGTTTCGCATTCCGTCAAGCTCCATGGAGAACACGCTCGTCGTGGGCGACTTCTTGCTCGTCAACAAGCTGGCGTATGGAATTCGTACACCGCGCCACATCCCGCTGACGGACGTCGCCATCCCGACGTTCTTTATGCCGGCCTTTCAGAACGTGCAGCACGGGGATGTCGTGGTGTTCGAGTATCCGGGTTTCTTTGACGATGCCGACTCACCGGAGTACGTTAATTATATTAAACGCTGTGTAGGATTGCCGGGAGATGTTGTGGAAGTGAGCGGTTCACGCGTGCTCGTGAACGGCGTTGAAATGGTGTTCCCGCCGCAGGCGCGAACGTCCGGATCGAGTCTACACAGCCGCCATCACCGCTCGAGGCTCTTTCCGCGCGGAGCCGGCTTCACGGAAGACGCGTACGGTCCGCTCGTAGTTCCTCGCCGCGGCGATGTGCTGACGCTGACCGCATCGACTGTTCGCCCGTGGCAGGGATTGATCCGCCGCGAGGGGCATTCGGTCGAAGTTGCTGCCGACGGCCGAGTGTTGATCGACGGTCAACCGGCACAACGCTACACGATCAAACAGAACTATTACTTCGTGATGGGAGACAATCGCTACAACAGCCTTGACAGCCGCTACTGGGGATTTGTGCCCGAGGAGAACCTCATCGGTGAAGCGTTGATGGTCTACTGGTCGTGGGATCCGGACGTTGCGGTGAGCAACGTGTGGCAAAAGTTGAATAGCATTCGGTGGGATAGAATAGGAGCACTGATTCGATGATGAAACGGTTCGTGGTTGGAGAACAACCCGAACCCCAAACCTCACATGGCAAGTCTCTATCTCCATATTCCATTCTGTGAACACAAGTGTATCTACTGCGACTTTTATTCGATCGCCCCGAATGAGCCGCGGCAGAAATACAAAGCGATCATCGAGCGGTTTCTTCGCGCGCTGGAGCGGGAGATCGAGCTGCGCGCCGCTGACTCGAAATTCCAATCGACCTACGAAACGATCTTCTTCGGCGGTGGTACGCCGTCGCTTCTCGCTCCATCAGCCATTGGCACGATCATGGAAAAGCTTGCGAAGCGGTTCATGGTGAAGCGAGATGCCGAGGTGACGCTCGAAACGAACCCAGGAACGGTCGATGTCGAGAAGCTTCAAGCATTCCGTGTTGCAGGTATCAACCGGCTGAGCGTCGGGGTTCAATCGTTCCATGAGGACGACCTGAAGTTTCTCAGCCGCATTCACTCGGCAGAGCAGGCGAAGCAATGTGTGCGGGATGCGTTCCGTGCGGGTTTTGAGAACGTGAGTCTCGACCTCATCTTCGCCCTTCCGTCGCAGACGCGGGAGCGATGGGCGTCGAACCTCGAACACGCCATAGCTTTGCAGCCGACACACATTTCCGCCTACAGTCTCATCGTCGAACCCAACACTCCCCTCTATCGCATGGTGCAATCGAAACAGGTTTCCACGCTGAGTGCCGAGCAGGATGCGGAGCTGTACGAGTTTACCATCGACGTTCTTGCGGCACACGGCTATGAACAGTATGAAATCTCGAACTTTGCGCGCCCCGGTTTTGCATCCCGCCACAATAGGAATTATTGGAACCACAGCGATTACATCGGCTTCGGTCCGTCGGCGCATTCGTACTGGAGTGGGCGACGCTGGTGGAATCTTGCCAACGTTGTCGGATACGCGGAACGGTTAGAAGACGGTACATTGCCCGTCGCCGGCGAAGAGCAGCTCTCCGAGGAACAACTGCGCGAGGAAGAGGTCTTCCTCGGAGTACGAAGTGAGGGAATCGATGTGGCTGGTTTTCTGCATCGCTACAGAACGGACCTCCTCGCCGAACGCCGGCGTACGATCGACGACTTGCTGAACGAAGGACTTGCCGTGGTGGAGTCCGGCCGACTTCGCCTCACGAAAAAAGGCTATCCCCTGTGCGACGAGATCTCAGCCCTCTTAGCATAAGCACACTGTTTGATCTTGCAGTTCGGGGCATTTCGTCATAGATTGAGCCTGCTTTGTCTTCACGGAGAACTTGAGGAATGCATGGAACATCAGAAGATTAACCGCATCGTCGGGATTGGAATCTTTGCCGTCTCGCTCATCACGTACGTCATCACGCTCTCGCCTACCGTGGTATTCTGGGACGTCGGTGAGTATGCCGCGGCCGCATATCTGTTGCAAGTGCCGCATCCACCGGGCGCGCCGTTCTTCCTGCTGATTGCAAGAGTCTTTGGGATGGTTCCCTTTGCCGAGGACATTGCCGTGCGAATGCACTTCGTCTCCGCACTGGCGAGCGCACTCACCGCGATGTTCCTCTATCTGATTTCCGTTCGATTCATGATGATGTGGCGCCGCAAGCCTTCCACGCTGATTGATCGCGTCATGCTGTACGGCTCAGCGGCCGTCGGAGCGCTGTCGTTGACGTTCAGCAAGACGTTCTGGTTCAGTGCTGTCGAGGCGGAAGTGTACGGTCTGAGCATGTTGTTCGTCAGCGCTATTTTCTGGCTTGGGATGCGTTGGTACGAGCGTGCCGGTCGGGAGCGCAGCGACGTGTATCTGCTCTTGATTGCGTACCTCGTCGGCCTGTCGGTCGGTGTGCACCTGCTCGCCATCCTCGTCCTGTTTACGGTCATGCTGCTGTTCTACTTCCGGCATTATGAGTTTTCGATTGAATCGTTCTTCAAATTCGGTGTTGTGGCTGTTCTCGTCTTCAGTGTCATCTATCCCGGTGTTGTGAAGTGGTTCCCTTCGCTGCTCGACGGTGAATGGGGAGGCAACCGAAGCATCATCTTCACGCTGATTCCGATTGCGGCCGTCGTCGGCGCGGTCTACGGCATCTACTATTCGATCCGGACAAACCAGCGCGTGCTCAACGTCGCGCTGCTGTCCTTCGTGCTCATCGTGCTCGGCTATTCGACCTACACGATGGTCATCATCCGCGCGAACGCCGATCCGCCGATGAACCAGAACGATCCCAGCAACCTCGAACGACTCGTATCGTACCTCAACCGCGAACAGTACGGCACAGCGCCGCTCATCCAGCGACGCTGGAGCACCGAGCCCGAACAGGTCAGCCGCTTCCAAAAATACGCGAGCGACGTCGACTACTTCTGGCGTTATCAGTTGAACCACATGTATCTCCGCTATCTCGGCTGGAATTACATCGGCATGGAGGGGGATTGGAAAGAAGCGGGGGTCGATTGGCGTCGACTGTACGGCATTCCGTTTTTACTCGGCCTGCTCGGTCTCTCGTATCACTGGCGCAGAGACAAGAAGATGGCGTTTGTTGCAACGACGTTTTTCCTCATGATGGGTGTGGTGCTCGTCGTGTACTTCAACATGCAGGAACCCCAGCCGAGGGAACGCGATTACTTCTACGTCGGCTCGTTCTTCGTGTTCTCGATGTGGGTGGGGATGGGTGTGCTCGCACTGACCGATTTCGTGCGTGAAAAGATCACCGACGTTGCCAAGCAGAATTATGCCGTCTTTGGCGTGTTCGGTCTTGCGGTCGGGCTTGTTCCGGTCAACATGCTGATGAAAAATTTCCATGAAGCAGACCGGCGCGGCAACTACGTGGCCTACGATTATTCCTACAACCTGCTCCAAAGCTGTGAGCCGGACGCTATTCTCTTCACCAACGGCGATAACGACACGTTCCCGCTCTGGTACTTGCAGGATGTCGAAGGCATCCGCCGAGACGTTCGCGTGGTGAATCTGAGTCTTTTGAACACCAACTGGTACATCCGGCAGCTGAAGCACAACGAGCCGCACGGCGCAAAGAAAGTGCCGATCAGTTTGACGGATGCAATGATCGAGAACATCCAGCCGCTCTTCCCGTACGAGTCGAGCACGCGTGAACTGCCTGTGCCGGATGAGGTGATTCGCATGTACGACGTTCAGGACACCGCGGTCATTCACCGCAAGGCTATCAGCTTCCGGATGGACCATACGCTGCAATTCGGCAATGTACGCGGTTTGCGCGTGCAGGACGTGATGGTGTACGACATCGTCCGCACGTTCAACTGGCAGCGACCGATCTATTTTGCCATGACGGTCTCCGATGATGGAAAGATCGGGCTGCGGGATTATTTGCAGTGGGATGGATTGGCGTTTAAGCTCACGCCGAAGCGCGGCGCATCGTTCTGGTCGAACCTGAACTATGAACGGATGCGCGCGCAACTCTTCACCGACCGCGATGAGCCGGTCAAAGAACCCGCCGTTGGGTTTCTCTGGCGCGGCCTGCGCGACAGCACCGTGTATTACGACGACGACGCGCGTCGCATGATGGTCAACTACCGCGGGGTGTTTCTCTCCTTGGCCATCTACGACCTCAACGCCCTCAACCAGCCGGAGAAGGTCACCGAGGTGCTCGACCGGATGGAGCACTTGATCCCGCGCCGCGTCCTGCCGATGGACTACCGGATGAAGTTCAACGTCGCGAACTACTATGAGTTTGCCGGCAACAAGGAGCGCTTCATCGAATACACCGATGAAGTGATCGAAGAACTGAAGCCTCTCGTTGCGTTAGGGCCGCGCGAGGAAATCTCGCTCGATAATCCCTACATCATTCTTTTACAGACCTATGCGGCGCGTGATATGTTCGACGAGGCCTCGGCACTGCTCGACAAAATTCGCACCGACTATGCCACAGTGCCCGGCGTAGAGGAATTCATCCGCGACCGGCGGCTTGAGTTAGACGCGCGGCGTGCCATGCTCGGACGCGACACAGCGGCGCCCGCTCCGAGGAACTGATGGATGCCGGAACGCCCCCTGTTCGCCTTCGGCGGACGTCCCACCGCTCTGACTGGGAGGCCTTCTGGGACGACAAGCAGCGCCCCGACGATGTCTATTCCAACGCCGACCGCATTCTTCGCAACCTCCAGGCAGTGACGCCGCTCGCCGGCAAGTTCGTTCTCGAAATCGGCGCGGGCACGGGGCGCGATAGCCTTCCGCTTGTTCACCACGGCGCCCGCGTGGTGCAGCTCGACTACGCCGAGCATTCCCTCCGCATTCTCCAGCAGCTCTCCCGCGAAACCAATACGCCCGTCGCCATCGTCGGCGGCGATGCCTTTCAGCTTCCCTTCCGCGATGAAACATTTGACATCGTGTTCCATCAAGGACTGCTCGAGCACTTTCGCGCGCCGCAGGCCGAGGCGCTGCTGAAGGAACACATCCGCGTCCTCAGGCCCGGCGGCCTGTTGCTCGTCGATGTGCCGCAGCGCTATCACCTCTACACGATCGCGAAGCATCTGCTCATTGCACTCAACCGTTGGTTTGCAGGATGGGAACGCTCGTTCTCGATCGGTGAGTTGGAGCGACTCCTTCGCAGTCTCGGCCTTACACCGGTTCACCGTTACGGCGAGTGGATGTACCCGAGCTTCTTCTATCGCGCCGCACGCGAAGCGATGAAGAAACTCGGCGTCACACTGCCGCTGTATCCTTCGCTGTTCAGCCCTCTTACCACACTTCGCGCAGGCATTCGCGAGCGACTTCGAACCACCCCCCTGTCGCAGTACACCGGAATTTCCATCGGCGTCATTGCTCGAAAGCCGGCCGCATGAAGATTCTCGTCCTCAACTGGCAGGATATCAGGAATCCCCTCGGCGGCGGCGCCGAGGTGCATCTCCACGAAATCTTCACACGCATCGCACGGCAGGGACATGAGGTAACGTTGTTCTGCTCGTCATTCCCCGGCGCTTCGGCTGAGGAGGAGGTTGACGGCCTGCGGGTGATTCGGGAAGGGCACCGGCATCTGTTCAATTTCATCGTGCCGCTCCGCTATCGTTCGCGTTTCCGCGCTGAAGGGTATGATGTCGTTGTTGACGACATCAACAAGATTCCGTTCTACACGCCGTTGTATGTGCGCGAGCCTATCGTCGGCATTGTACATCATTTCTTTGGGACGACGATTTTTCGGGAAACGCATCCGGCGGCTGCGTTCTACGTGTACGGAGCAGAGCTGCTCGCGCGGCCGGTTTATCGGAAGACGTGGATGGCGGTCGTCTCGGAAAGCACGCGAGAGGAATTGGTTCGGTATGGATTCTCGGAGGAGAGGGTTGCGATCGTCCCCAACAGTGTCGACCGCACCGTCTATCGCCCGTTGAATGCAGAGCGGCCTGCATCGCCGGTCGTCGGGCACGTAGGACGGTTGAAGAAGTACAAGAGCGTGGAGCATTTGGTCGATGCGATGGTGTATGTGCGGCGACAAATTCCGGATGCGAAACTTGTTGTTGTAGGGGATGGCGGTCATCGGCCGAGGCTTGAAGCGTACGCACGAGAGCGATTGCCCGCAGGCTCGTTTACGTTTTCGGGCCACGTGACGCAAGGGGAGAAAGTGCGATTGCTGAACGGAATGACGGTCGCGGTGAACTGCTCGGTCAAAGAGGGATGGGGATTGACCGTGTTAGAAGCGAATGCGTGCGGCGTTCCGGTGATTGCGAGCGACGTGCCCGGATTGCGAGACGCCGTTCGCCATGAGGAGACGGGATTGCTGTATCCGTACGGCAACGTGGGGCAGTTAGCGCAGAGTATTGTGCGTGTGCTTCGAGATGAGCAGCTGCGCGATCGGCTGGCAAAAGCCGCGCTGCGGTGGGCGAGTTCGTTTCAGTGGGATGAGTCTGCGAAGAAGATGATGGGGGTGTTGGAGAGGGTGGTGGGTAAGCCACAGCCCTCTTTTTGATTGTTCTTGATGAATTGACGTTCTACCGCCGCATAGTGCCTCGCAATAGAAGACTGTCGCGTGGCAACGACAGGTCGATAGGTGATTTGGATTTGAGGGTTCCCAATTGTCTGCGGATGTCAACAGGTGGACTTTACCTGAGTATCGTTCCCTTTAAGATCAAACTGTCGCGCACGGCGATGACTTCCGTGGGACCGATGAAGGCTGCGGCACGAACATACCATGGCATCTTGGTCCACGTTTTTCCCCCATCGAATGTCATCAGGTTACCAGATATGCCGATCTTCCAATTGGGCGGGGCGAAGGTGGGTATGTAAAGCTGATAGGGAGGACCCAATCCAAACTCTCCTGCATACTCCCACATGCGACCATCGTCATTACTCACATAGGATTTTGTGCTCTCTCGTCTGTCATCGTACACAACATTCCATATCCATTGGGGCGATTTGGCAAGGGGAAAGTGCGTAGTGATGCCCATGGAATATCGATCTCCATATCTTGCCGTCACTTCTGTCTCATGCGCTTTGTGCCACGTTCGGCCCGAATCTATCGTTCTAAGAAGTACTACTCTTCGTTTCTTATACAATTCTAAAGCATCTTCGAGCATTACAGTTACGACCGCGTGCGCATGCGTGCTATTGCTAAACTGAACACGACTCAACTGCCAATCGACTGAAGACCGAGTGAATTCAGTCGTATCGATGTTCGCTAGAGTCCATGTAGCCCCACCATCGGATGAATAGAGGATGTGTTTTCCGTATCGTAGACCCTCATCACTTTTTCCGATGACGATAATATTTCGGCCATCAAATGAGTCCACCCAAAATCGTTCTTTAGGAAGCGCGATTCTTTGCCAGGAGAAACCTCCATCATCGCTTTTCAACAAGGAGCGTCTGTCGTCACTTGGAAATAAGATGAGCGTGTTAGCAGAAATGGGCCGTAAACTCCCATCAACAGGGATGCTCATCGGAGTTACTGTTTGACCACCGTCGGTCGTTTTGTAAAATGGTGTATGGGTTCGATACCCTGTGGTTGAATCGAGAAAAACCATACCTCGAAGCTTGCATTCAAAGTCTTCCGGCCAGGTTTTTCCACCATCTCTTGTGACAAGGCATCTATCCTTATATCGATCGATAAAGTCACGTCCAATTGCGTAGCCAAATTTCCCCGATGGGTCAAAATGCACTAACTTTCCCAAACCGTCAAATCTTATGTCTGGGTATGTCTTGAGAACATTCCATCTAATAATTTCCTGTTTGGGTTCGTGGTGAGCTGGCGGTACACCCTCGTCTCTGCAACCAAGCAACATCAATGCAAGACTGACCAATACGAATCCTGTCCTCATAGTTCCTTCCCTCCTTTTCTCTTTCGTCACTATTCAGGAACTGGACATCGTTCTTGATTACCGAACGAAGCCAATGCCTGGCGCAACTTCTGCCACTGCAAGAACGAATCATACCCATTCACAATCTTGTGTAGGTAAATGTAATCGCCTTGATAAAACCAATTCTCGCCTCCAGTGAACTGTGTATTGACATTGATCTGATCGATGATCTCCTGCACAGTACAGGCATATCGACAACCGTAAAAATAATCCCAGAAGTTGATGAGTTGTTGCACTGGCTTGTTGTAATTACTCTGGATTGCGTTGAGAATTGGGTTCATGTCCGCCGCGGTCTCATAAAGACTGCTCATCAGCGCAATGTTTGAAAGAGAGTTATAGTGATAGCATGCGAAGTCCTCTCTCCAATCGAGTCGAATATTGGAACAATCCTGACTTGGAGGATTACAGCGTCTCACGATATCCGGCGTTGTTGTTGCGATATACAAGGTTCGACCATAATTGCTTGCTACCGCCGCTGCATACGAAACCAGGTCTCGAAATTCCGTTATCAGGTCCCTGTTTATTGCATTGTAGGGTTCGTTCTTACATGCGCTTGTATCGAGTCGAAGGTCATTAAGCGCATGACGGTAGTCTCGGAACCCGTATTCCGTCGGATTCTCAAGGCAGCGAATACCAGCAGTATAGTTTTCCCACAGAGTTACTCCTTCAACAACCGTTTTCTCTTGCGGAAAGTAGTCGGGCTCGTCAAGGTAGGGATGGCAAACAATACTGTTGAGTACAACGGTTTGCCCTGTTACACGATCGACACCTCCTGTGCTCATGTATTCAATCCGTCTTGAAACTTCATCTCGAATCTCTTGAATACTTCTTGGAATGTTTGGATTCCCTACGCCATAATTTGGATCCAATACCGTGCGGCGGTATTGCTCGTACAAATACTTCAGGCCGAGGTCATATATCAATTTCGTAAAGCCGATCTGTTGAGCACGCGCTGCATAATTGAGCGTGCTGCTGTAGTTGTCCGTGTGGTCAAAGTAGTACGTTTGTGATCCTTCTGTCCAAGTGCCGGAATATTCGGGATGTTCAGCAGCGGGGTACGGAGGTCTCACATAATGAAAACCGGCACACCATACTGCATCGAGATCAGCTCTCCGCACACCCCATAAACTCCATCGGTAGACTGGCATAGTTTTTTCCTCCTTCTGTAAGAGTTCTCAGTACTGCATCAGCGCAACGAGGTTCGGGAGGGTGTTTCTCCCGCCAAGTATTTCGAAGGCTGTTGGTTTATTACGAAGGTAAATCTGAGAAGGAAGAAAGTCAAGGGGCATTACACATTGGGTGGGAAGGATCACGCGGAAAGGATTGATCTCTTGAGTGTGCGGTGCAAGCAGCGCAATGACAAACTCAACCTCTTCCTCGCCTCTCCACAATATATTGCACTGCTTCCTCAGGCGAGTTCGTCTGATGGATGAAGGCGAACCCTTCCCGCTCCAGTTCCTCTCGAAGCGTCTCGACGACAGCGTTCCAAAACAATCCGACGAGCACGATCGGCTTCTCCGCAATCAGTTTTTTGTTGACCAGCTCCCACACGCACGCTAACTCCAAGAGTGTGCCCGTGCCTCCTTTCAACACGATGTAGGCCTCGCCCAATTCAACCAACTTCATCAACCGATGGAACAGGTCGGGCTGTCGAAGCTCACGGTCAATCCATGGATTCGTCGCGTTGGGGAAGACCTCGACCGTCACACCGATGGTGGAGCCGCCATGTTCCTTCGCCCCGCGTGCTGCGGCCTCCATCGTCCCGCCGTAGCCGCCGTTGCAGAGCATTATGCCGTGCCGCGCCAACTCCGCTCCGATACGGTAAGCGAGGCGGTAATCTTCATCGCCTTCGCGTGGGCGCGAGCTTCCGAACACGGTAACAATATGAGGTTGTGGTTGCATGATGGCTTGGTCGCGGCGGGGAATCGCCCCTCCTGTTTAATCGACGAACACCCAATTCACGCCGAGCATGAATCGCCGGTCGGGCATGGGATACCATCGCGTCGTCATGTATTTCACGTCAAATACGTTTTCCCATCCCACAACAATAAACGCATCCCCTATCCTGAACGTACCGAAGACATCCACCACCGTAAATTGCCCAATCTCCTCCTCTGTGTTCTCATAGAAGACCCGCAGCAGCCGATGATACTGCATCCCGCGATGTCTCGAAGCAACATGAGCGCGTAGCCCAATCCGACCGTCAACCGACCCGAGGTGTTGTCGATATGCAAGCTCGCCCCGCGCAGTCCATCGGGGAAGGTAAGTCTTGGATGTAGAGCCGTGTTGAATGTCCGTGAACATAACATTGGCACTCACTTCAAGCCGCCAAATCGCTGCTGTTGCTTCCGCAGTGAATCCTTGTGCACGGAGGTCATGGATCGGCACAGATGTAAAATCGAAAACAAGTGGATATTGCTCACCAACATGCATAACAGTAAGGACATTAGTGATTGAGCGGCTGTATGCGTTGACGGAGAACGTGAACGTGGGCGGTAAGTGCAATGTCCCACCAACGACGAACCCCTCATGCTGTTCAGAATAAATGTAGTCGGGCCTTAAGAACCGCGCATACCAAGGTGGAGCTTGACTGGTAAGATAGGCGTCGGCAGACAATGTAAGAACTTCGGCGGGTCGGACCGAAACCGAGCCTCCCACGGAGCTCATCGCACCTTGTTCCCGCCAATCAAATCGCAACCCTCCAGAGATTGTCATCCAGTGTGCCGGCGTGAGTTTTCCGTGTGCAAAGAAGGCCGAATGGTGCTCAGGATGAAGGCCGAAGAGTGGGCTGCCATACATCCTCAAGTGCTCTGTTTCCCCTCCAAGCCGTAATCTGAAAGAACGAAGGGTGAATGCCTGCTGTGCGCGAACCCCGAGGAGTAATGACGTATAGACCCGGGAGACTGAAGCGCTGTCGTGCCGTTCGTGCTCAAGCTCCGAAAAGTATGCGGTCATCTGTGTTGTGCTCGCGGAATCGGCAGCGAGCTTGCCGATGGCACTGAGCGTCAGGTCGTTGCGCGATGTGCGATGCCGTGCCTCCGTGGTTCTGACGATTGCCGTCACTTGGTTAAAGAGGGAAGGGCTTCGGCGAACGTCGATGCCGCCGTTCATGCCGTTGATGGCGCGATTGTAGGAACGCGAAAGAGCGAAGTTCCATCGGTTAGACAGATTGTAGCGGACTCTCCCGCGCACATTCCAGGAGTCGAAACGCGAGTTGGCGAACTGTCCGTCGGAAACATGGCGCTGAAAACCGAGCATCAGGTTCGTTCCCTGTGCTACGTTCTGCGTGTAGAGTCCGTCGAGCAAACTGTACTCGTGCGGTCCTTGCAGGTAGCGAATTTTTGTGACAGGCCGAACGGTGTTGTACTGCGGCGTCAGAAGGTTGAGCGTCATGCCCGGATTGCCGCTCATGATCAACGACGCACTGCCGCGGAGGATTTCCACATCTTCTACCGCTTCAATCGGCACATCGTACAAGTCAACGGATTCGGTGAGCGGGTCGTTGGTCGGCCGGCCATCGGCGAAGACGGACATGGCGTTACGCGAGAGTCCCGATACGCCGACGTGCAGCGGCTTTCCAATTTCGCCGAGCGATGCAAGCCAAACGTCTGGCATGCGAACGAGGAGGTCGCCGAGGTATTTGGGAGCACTCCAGATGGTGCTGTTCACATGAAAGGGTGAGCGGGTAGTGTCGCCCGTGTCAAAGCGACCCATGCCGGCAATGAAGCGAACCTCCGGTACTTGAGTGGGAGGAGCGGCCGTGGTATCTTGCTGTGCCGTTGCGACAGAGATGAAGCCGACGAACAGTATCGACGTGATGGGTCCCGCAGCGGTTCGGTGTGGGGGGAACGTCAGGTTCAATCGGCTATCGTCGGTTTGAAAGATGGTTCGGTGAGTGAGGTGCGGTAGTCGCGGCGGAGTTGTTCCTCGGTTGCTTGCGCGCGTTGTTCGTCTTGAAACAATCCGAACACCGACGACCCGCTTCCGCTCATGAGCGCAACATCGGCGCCGGCATCGAGCATCTGGTGCTTGATTGCAGCGACTTCCGGATAGTGCTCGAACACAATCGGCTCGAAATCATTCCGCAGTCGCGAGCACAGCGCGTCATGACGACGGAAATACTCGGTGAGCACTGTACGAAGGTCCTCGCGCGCTGTCGTGCTGTTCGTCGGGTTCACCGCGCTGTATGCCCATGCTGTTGAAATCGAAACGGGGGGCGTTGCGACGAGAATCCATGCCGGGATATCGAGGTCGAGCGTTTCTAACAGCTCACCGCGTCCGGTTGCATACGCAGAGCCGCCATCGATGAAGAACGGCGCATCCGAGCCGAGCGATGCCGCAAGCGTGCGGAGTTCTGCGTTGGAGATATCGAGGCCGAAGAGTTTCCGCATGCCCTTCAGTACAGCCGCAGCGTCGGAGCTTCCGCCGCCGAGTCCCGCGCCAACAGGGATGCGTTTCTGAAGATGAATCTCAACGCCGTTCGCTGAGCCTGTAATGTCCATGAGTAATCGTGCTGCACGAATGCAGAGGTTCGTTGCGTCTATCGGCAGTGTTGGATCATCGCAGCGAAAGGTGATGTCGCTGTCGGCCTCATGCAATGCAATGGTATCGTACAGATTGATTTGATGGAACACCGTTTCGATGTCGTGGAATCCGTCTGTTCGCTTGCCGAGGATGTGCAGTCCGATGTTGATCTTTGCGTATGCACGTACGTTCACGGTGCGGCTAAAATACGGCAATAAGCTTCGAGAAGCAAGAAACGCAATATTAACGCGGCCTTTTTGATTGTTCGTCCATTTTTTAGTATGTTGTCATCGCTTCGTTCACGTTCTTGGAGATCGGTTGGCTACTGTTGTTCGAGTTGGTTCCGTTCGCATCGGCGGGGGCGCGCCGCTCGTCCTCATTGCAGGGCCATGTGTTGTTGAGAACCGCCGCATGGCGTTTCATACCGCAAAGACCATTCAAACGATCTGTCGAAAACGCAGCGTCCCGTTCATCTTCAAGGCGTCATACCGCAAGGCGAATCGTACCGCAGCGCGTTCGTTTTCGACCATCGGCATGCATCAGGCGTTGGAGATTCTCTTCGAGATCAAGCAGCAGCTTGGCGTTCCCATTCTCACCGACATCCATTCTCCTGAAGAAGCTTCGCTTGCGGCGGAGGTTGCAGACATCGTGCAGATTCCCGCGTTTCTTTGCCGACAAACGGATTTGTTGGAAGCTGCAGGACGAACGGGTAAAGCGGTGAACATTAAGAAGGGACAATTCATGGCGCCGACGGAAATGAAGTTTGCGGCGGAGAAGGTCGAGCGAACCGGAAACAGGCGAATCTTGCTGACGGAGCGAGGCACGACGTTCGGCTACAACAATCTTGTTGTCGACATGCGCTCGCTTTCCATTATGCGGAACGTAGGGTATCCGGTTGTGCTCGATGCGACGCATTCGGTTCAGTTGCCCGGTGCGGGCAAGAATCGCAGCAGTGGCCAGCCGGAATTTATTCTGCCCATTGCACGCGCGGGCGTTGCCGCGGGATGCGATGCCCTGTTTGTCGAAACGCACCCCAATCCATCGAAGGCCCTGAGCGATGCAGCGAGTCAGTTGAAGCTCTCGCTGTTCGACGGCTTTGTGCGGCAGGTTGTGGCCATCGACCGCACGGTGAAGCAATTCTGAGGCTCCGGTGCCGCAACGATTGACCCGCACTCGACTCAAACGCATCCGCATGCTCCTCCTCGACGTCGATGGTGTGATGACGAACGGGTCGCTGTATTTCTCCGAGTCGGGCGACGAGCTGAAACGGTTCAACATCCAGGATGGATACGGGATCGTCAAGCTGCAGGCTTCGGGTGTGAACGTCGGAATCATCACCGGCCGTGTCTCGAACCTTGTGAAGCGCCGCGCCGATGAGTTCGGCATCACCGAGGTCTATCAGAATCTTGAAAACAAGGTCGAAGCATACGAGCAGATTAAGGCAAAGCACGGCTTAGAGGATCGAGAGGTTGCGTATATTGGCGACGATGAGCCGGATGTGCCTGTACTGACGCGTGTGGGATTTTCCGCGGCGCCGGCGGATGCTGTGCTAACGGTCCGTAAGAAGGTGCACTACGTGTGTCGCCGGAAAGGCGGATCGGGCGCGGTGCGTGAGGTGGTGGAATTGATTTTGAACGAGCGAAAGCATGCAAAACGGTGAACGATATCCTCGTTCCGTGCGACCGTATGAGCGTGACTTGCTCTTGTGGGTCTTGCCCGAAGAGCGGGTTGGCTACCGCGAGTATCGTTCCTGTGTACAGCAGTGGGATGTGGTTGCACGGGGAAGGCGCGGAGAAGGGAATTTCATTATCGCTCAGGAGGGAGAAGTTGCAGACAACGAATCGCCGCTTCCTCAGGTGCTCGCCTACGGCGTCGTCGAGACGACGGCGGGCGCGCTTGTAGTGAGCGTGCGTGAGCGATTGGGGAATCAGATGGAGTTTGAGATTCAGAGTATTCGTGGCACCGTCGACCCGCGATCGTTCGAAGAAGTGCGGCGGTGGACGTTTTCGACGTGGCTTCCTCAACAACCGTGCCCCATCTGCGGTCAGCAGGCGCGTGAAGTGCCCATGAGGACCGAAGGGGGGCAGCTCATCGTGCTCGCCATCTGTCCACGCGACCGGCGGCTGTGGGTGTACGATGATGCAGAGGGGGTCAATCATCCCATGCCGATCACGAATTTTTACAACGAACTGATGCTGCACAAGAACATCCGAACGCCGGAGATCGCCCTCCATCCGCAACGCTTGTTCGACGACCTCGATTCGTACTCGGATCTCGACTTCACGCAGGCGTTCCAAACGTATAACCAGATTCGAACCAAAGTGCCCTTCGAAGGGGCCATCGTTGTGCGGGCACAGCGACGCGGCCTCTTGAGCCGTCTCAAATCCCTCCTCGGCATTGCACGGTGAAACCGTATGGACTCATCAATCGAAAAAGGCAAGGAAGTTATCCGCATCGAGGCGAAAGCCGTTGCCAACCTCGAAGCGAGGATCGACAGGGAGTTCACCAAAGCCGTTGACCTCATCTTCAACTGTTCCGGCCGTGTCATCATCACCGGCATGGGCAAGTCCGGACTTGTTGCGCGCAAGATCGTCGCCACGATGAACTCCACGGGGACGGCGGCGCTGTTCCTGCATCCGTCCGATGCCGTGCATGGCGACTTGGGGATGGTGCGGAAAGAAGATGTCGCGATTTGCATCTCCAAGAGCGGCGACACAGATGAGCTCCGTCAGCTGCTGCCGATGTTTCGTCGCATCGGCGTCAGGATTATTGCGATGGTCGGGAATACCCACTCGCACCTCGCCCGCAACAGCGACGTTGTGCTCGACGTGAGCGTGGAGGAAGAAGCGTGTCCGCACGACCTCGCCCCGACGGCTTCCACAACAGCAACGCTCGCCCTGGGAGACGCGCTTGCCATCGCCTTATTGTATCGTCGGAACTTTACCAAAGAAGAATTCGCGATGATCCATCCCGGCGGTAACTTGGGCAAGCGTCTTTTGCTTCAAGTCGACCATCTCATGGTATCGGGCGAACTTGTTCCCCGGGTACGGGAAACCGTTCCCCTCTCCGAAGCGATCGTGGAGATTACCTCCAAACGTCTCGGAGCGACATGCGTTGTGGACGATGCGGGACGGCTGACCGGCATCATCACCGACGGCGACCTCCGGCGACTGCTTCAGCGCACGAAGAATATCTCAACCCTCACCGCCGCTCAGGTGATGACGAAGAATCCCAAAACGATCCGTAAGGGACTGTTAGCGGTTTCGGCGTTAGAGGAAATGGAAGCATTCAAGATCACACAACTGGTTGTCGTAGACGGAGATTACCAGCCGACCGGTATGCTGCATCTTCATGACCTGGTGAAAGCGGGATTGCGGGGGGATTCATCGTCATGACATTGACGGCGCGACAATTCTTGTTCCTCGTCGTCATTGTCGGTAGTCTTGGCCTCCTGGCGTGTGAGGAAAAGATTCAACCCTCTGTGTTGTCGGACGTCGGCCCGCAGACGCTTCCGCGGCAAGAGAGCTGGAACAGCACGACCGTGCTGTCCGACTCCGGCCGCATCAAGGCGCGCATCTATGCGGGGTATGCGCGTGCGTACGACTATCCGCCGAGGACACTGTTGAGCGAAGGCATCCGAACATTCTTCTACGATGAAGACGGCACGCAGACCTCCGAGCTCACGGCGCAGGAAGGCGCCGTGGACGAAATGACAAAGAACTTCGAGGCCAGCGGCAACGTTGTGGTGGTGTCTTCGGACAGCACGGTACTCAGGACATCGAAGTTATACTGGGACAACTGGCGGCGGCTCATCCACACGCCGGAGTTTGTGCGCATCACAACGCCCAAGGAGCAAATACAGGGCTTCGGTTTTGAGTCCGACCAACACCTACGCGAGTACCGAATTTTCCGCGTGCGCGGAGAAGCGATTGTGCAATGACAAAACCAGAGCGTCGATACTTCGACCGCTTGTGTGTTTACCTGCCGTTCCTCGTGGCGGCATTGATTCCCGCAAGCGCAATCGGTCAGACACGGATGTTGGAGTTGAAGAGTGCAGATTCTCTGATCGGTCGTTCGATGGGGCGGGATGAAGTGCGGGAGTTAATCGGCAATGTGCACTTCATCCAGATTGGCGAGACGGGCGAGGAGACTCAGGTGTGGTGCGACCGAGCCGTCCATTACATCGCGCGCAATCGAGTGGAGTTGTACGGAAACGTTCAGGTGGTGCGGGATAGCGTGGTAATGCGCGGACCGGAAGGCATCTACGACGGGAACGAACGCCGCGCCGAAATGCGGCGCAACGTCGTCCTGCGGCGTGGAGGGATGGTGCTCACCGCGAAGCACGCCAATTATTTGACCGACGCCAAGCGCGCGCACTTCACCGGCGATGTCGTGGTTGCCGATTCCGTGATGAC
This sequence comes from Bacteroidota bacterium, assembly GCA_041695045.1. Taxonomy (GTDB): domain Bacteria; phylum Bacteroidota; class Ignavibacteria; order UBA10030; family UBA10030; genus JBGFRR01. The sequence continues at coordinate 1,954 of JBGFRR010000049.1, read as the reverse complement.
GACAACATCCGACCGATTGACGTATTTTGAGACGGAAGACCGGTCCATCGCCGTAGGCAATGTTCAAATGGTGCATCATGAAGACGGGATGACGTTGTTTGCGGACTCGCTCATTCATTGGAATCGCGAGCAGTATACCGAGGTCCCGATCAATCCGCGTCTGGTTCAGATCGACACGACATCGGACGGCGACATCGATACGCTCATCGTTATCAGCCGGCGCATGGAAGCGTATCGGGATACGCTCGAGCGGTTTCTCGCCCATGACGATGTCGTGATCGTGCGGGGAGACTTGGCTGCGCGTGCAGGCCGGGCGACACGCTTTCGTGATCGCATCGTGTTGGAACAACAGCCCATCGTATGGTATGCGCAGAGTCAGGTAACGGGGGATTCGATCGCCGTTGCGTTAGAGAACCGTCGGCTGCGAAGCATGTTCGTCGCCGGCAGAGCCATGGCAATTTCGCTGAGCGATTCGAGCTATCCGAATCGTTACGACCAGCTTACCGCACGCCAACTGACGATGTATTTTGAGAATCAGAAGATTCACCGGATCGACGCGGAACGCAATGCAACGAGTCTGTATTTTCTTTTCGATGAACAGGGAGCCAACGGCGTGAACCGTTCCAGCGGCGGTCGCGTCCGCATCGAGTTCCTTGATGGAAAAGTTGACAGCATCACCATCGCAGGGGGTGTGGAGGGGCAATACGTTCCCGAGATGATGGTGGCTGCGCGCGAGGCGGCATACAATCTCGACGGTTTTCGCGTCCATGCGAACAGACCGAAGCGGATGGGCATGGAGATTATCCCATGACGCAGCATCATGCACATCCCGGGACAACCGCGGCCGAGGTTCGAGCAGAACGGAACGGCAGAATTCTCCGCGCGGAAGGTCTTGTAAAGCGGTACAAGAAACGCACCGTCGTTCACGATGTAAGCGTTGACGTGAAGCAAGGAGAGATCGTCGGGTTGTTGGGGCCGAACGGTGCAGGCAAGACGACGACGTTCTACATGATTGTCGGAATGGTGAGGCCCGAAGCGGGGCGTGTCTTTCTGGATGCAACGGAGCTCACGACGATGCCGATGTATCGGCGGGCACGGATGGGCATCGGCTATTTGCCGCAGGAGGCGTCGGTCTTTCGGCGGCTCACTGTGCGTGAGAATTTGATGGCTGTGTTAGAGCTGAGCGGCCTCTTGCCACACGAGCAGCGTGAGAAGTGCGACCGGTTGCTCCAGGATTTTGGACTCACGAACCTCGTCAACAGCAAAGGGTATATGCTCTCTGGCGGAGAGCGACGGCGGACGGAAATCGCCCGTGCCTTGGCGCTCGAACCCACATTCATGTTGCTCGATGAACCCTTCGCCGGCATCGACCCGATTGCCGTGGAAGACATCATGCGAATCGTTACGACGCTCAAACGAAAAAACATCGGCGTGCTCATTACCGACCACAATGTCCACGAAACGTTATCGATCACCGATCACTCCTACCTTTTGTTTGAAGGGAAGATTCTGAAATCAGGTACGGCTGAGTTTCTCGCCAACGACGCGGAAGCCCGTAAGCTCTATTTGGGAGAGAAATTCAAGCTCGACCGCTACGACTAACCCAAGTTCGACAGTTGAAAAATATTTTCGGGGGTGATGTTTGGTTTTTGGATTGTGTTACGCACTTATGATCCCAAAGTCGATGTAGTGCCTCACTGACCCTCTTGCGGAGGCGGGTGTTGATATCGTATATTTGGCATTATGTTTCTTCGCCGCAAGTGTCGACGTAAGAATGGTAAAGCGTATCATGCTTGGGCGCTCGTGGAATCCGTGCGGACAGAGCGAGGGCCTCGACAGCGTGTTGTGTCCTATCTTGGTGATATGGATGAAGCGGGTCGTGTTGGCATCCATCGAACACTTCAAGGGAACAAAGCAGCAGGACAGGAGTCGCTGTTTCAGCAGACATCACCAG
>JBGFRR010000023.1:0-3665 GCA_041695045.1 Bacteroidota bacterium | reverse complement strand
CGCGCATGATGGGCTATCTCCTGTGTTGGTGATGAGTGGCTACAAATATAATACATCATCGCGCGTTTGCGACATGGAACAGAAAAAATATTTTCTATGAGTTTTTCAACAGCCTGTTAGAAGTCGTTTCAGGATCCGTGACAGTCAACAGCGGCATTACGTTAACGATTCAAGCAGGGAGTACGATAAAATTTGCCTCCAGCACATCGCTTACGATCAACGGCACCCTCAACGCCACGAGCGCCACCTTCACCAGCACCTCACCCTCCACCACCTGGAGCGGCATCCTGTTCAACAGCGGCAGCTCGGGCAATATCAACGGCTGCACCATTTCGCGAGTCTACTCGAACGACGGCAGCAAAGCCGGCATTACGGTCAACAATGCCTCACCCACGATTCAAAACACCACGATTGAAAATATCACCGGTACGGCAAAAGGCATTCGCGTGATAGAACTCGGAGCGCCTCAGATTCTCAGCAACACGATCCGCAACACCGAATGGCACGGCGTGGATATCAGAAAATCCAACCCCACGCTCCGCTTCAACAATATCACCGGTTCAGCCAGCAATTTTGCCGGTGCTGCGGCCGTCTGGTGCATCGATCTTGCAAACCCAGTGTTAGGGAGTACATCGCCAGCGGGTGAAGGAAGAAACACTCTCAGAGACTTCCCCATCGGCCTTGAAGCGAGAGGTTCCTCAACCGTTTACGCAGGTCCCTCCGACGTTGCCTACAAGAATCGGCTCTTTGGCAACTCCACTGCCAATGCCTATGCCCACGAGACCTCTGTCATTTACGCGATGCATGCGTGGTGGGGTCAAAGTCCACCGGACGCCTCAAAGATCCAGGCCGCATCTGGTTCCGCGATTTACTATGACCCGTGGCTGACGAGCGATCCGGGCGCAGCGTTTCGCCTTGCACCCGACCCTGCTCCAACAGTTCTACTTCCTACGCTCAACGTTGTGGCTTCGAGTACAGCGGAGACAAATGATCGCCGGTCGCTCCTCATCCGGGCGCTGGAACACCGTTTTGCCGGCCGGTCTCAGGAAGCCATTGCTCTCTACAAATCGCTGCTGACAGACGCCCCGCACTCCGATGAGGCCATGTTTGCGCTCATCGAATTAGGCAATGTCTATCGGGAGGTCAGAGACAATGGAGTACTGGGGTACATCGAATCGTTGAGCAAGATTGCCAATCGGTTTCGAGCGACAGCGCTTCAGATTCTCTCCAACTGTTATCGGGTGGATGGAAGTTTTGCTCAGGCCTTAGTAGTCAACAGCACGCTCGTCAGTGATTTTGCCGGGACAGAACATGAGAAGTATGGCAGGTTGAATCAGTTCTTCATCAACTACAACTCACAGCGATACCGTCAGGCCCGTGAGCAGCTCACGACATTACAAGCACGATATCCGGACGAGGAGATGGTCGCTATAGCTGCGTGGCTGATGGAAGTTGCTGATGGCGAAACTCAGCCGAGCACAAGCCAACGGCAAGTGGCGCGACAATCAAAGCCCGTAGTGGAACAACCGATTTCACTGGTTGCTTTTCCGAACCCGTTTAATCCCGCGATACAGTTTGAGTTCCGCGTTGCACAGGCTGGTCCTGTCTTGCTGCGCGTGTTCGATATTCTTGGACGCGAGCTTGCCGTGCTTCTGAACGAAGAAAAGAATGCTGGGATGTACCGCGCAGCGTGGAATGCGAGTACTGTGCCGAGCGGTCTGTACGTTGCGAGGTTGGAGAGCGGTGGGAAAGCTGTGATACAGAAAATACTGCTTGTGCGGTAAGGGTCATTCTTTTGTTACGTGTAGAGCGAAAGAGCCTCGGACTGTTTCCGTCTGGGGCTTTTTCGTTCGCGGTCAAGATGGAGGAAGCATCAGGTTGGACTTTTGCCGGGTGTTATCGTCCGGACTCTTCCAAAGAATCCCTTCAGCAATTCTTCACTTTCTGCATCACCGACACCTGGGATAACATGGACGCGGTGATTGAGTCGCGCATCTTCCACAATGTTATAGAGTGTTCCGCAAGCGCCTGCCTTGGGGTCGTATGCGCCGAAGACGAGCGTGGGAATACGCGCTAACACAATTGCTCCCGCACACATCGGGCAGGGTTCAAGGGTCACGTAGAGGGTGCAGTCTTCCAAGCGTCGCGAGCCGAGATGGTTGCAGGCCGCCGTAATAGCGATCATCTCTGCGTGCGCTGTCGGGTCCTGCAAGCGCTCGATCTGGTTATATCCCCGCCCGATTATCTTCCCTTCATGAACGACAACCGCTCCAACGGGTACTTCATTTTCTTCGTACGCCCGCTCCGCTTCGCGCAGGGCATACTTCATCCAGTGCTGGTGAGTCATCAACGTGCCCTTGTTTGCTGCCGACTAATGTCGGCAAAATGAGGAGAGGAATCAAGCGACGGGCTGTGTTCGCTGCCGCTCGATGGGATCGAGGAATACTCCAGCCGGCGAATTATCTGGACTCGACTTCCGTTGCTATCGAGAATCGTTCGGGAGGGGTAGCAATTGCCCCGACAGGCGTTGCTGTGGTGGAGTATGATTGTGCTTCCGAGTAGCGCCGGAGGATGCTTGCAATTCGCTGTGTACCCACACGAACCGTTGCAATGGTTTGTCGCAGCTCGTTCGTGATGCTCATGCGCTCCATTTTTTGCAAATACACCATCACAATCGTCAATGGATTGTTGATTTCATGCTGAAGGCCGCGGATCACTTCCAGCAGCGTGGTCAGTTGTGTTTTCTGGACTTGCAATTCCTGCTGGCGCCGGAGCTCTGCCTTCTCCTGTTCATGCAGACGTGTGCGGAACTCGATGATCTTGACAAGGGAAAGCGCTAACAGCCACATCCAGAGGAGAGAATCGAATTGTTTCACGAGGTCGAACGGATGCAATCCCCTCGTCGGATCTTTCACATCAAGAAAGAAATCGATTGTCGTGATGAAAAGGCAGCTGTAGAGAATGTAGCCGGAAAGAACCGCAGGGTAGCGTATGCAAAAATCCTTCAGGCTTTGGATAGACTGTTTGAACCGCATCCTTCCTCCTCCGTTTGTGAGTGTTTGGTCATATTGCCCACAAAGAGTGTGCTACATTTTGAGTGATGGAAAATCTGTCGAGAATCGAACCTTCATACACGCGAGGCGTTCCCTGATTGAAGAAATTACATCTCGTGAAGAGCACGCATCCGTTTCAGCGAGTGAAAACGCTTCACCATCGTGCTTCAAATCACACCTCGCTGTTGATGCATTCGTCCAGAAGCCATACATCAATGCAGACCTCTTGAGGGGGCTTCGCCAGATTCTTGATGCGATGGCTTCTGTAACAGGAGGGAGTGGGTAGGAGAGTTTCGAGAGTGGGTTTAACCACAAAGCTCCGTGCGTTCAGGGCTTTGTGGTTTTTTACGCTCGCGTGTGAGGAAAATTTCTCCCCCGTGTTGGAGGGGGAGTGTCCCGCGGAGAGTGGCGAGGGGGTTTAATGACAAAGCCATCGCCTCTGGTGTGATAGTTGACTGAGGACCAACGTCTGTTCGCCCGGAGGTCCCGATGATTGCATCAGCAATCATCGGGAGAACCCCCAACTTCCAATCATCTGTACGCCCGGAGGGAGTCGAACCCCCAACCCTCAGATCCGAAGTCTGATGCTCTATCCAGTTGAGCTACGGGCGC
>JBGFRR010000117.1:0-3670 GCA_041695045.1 Bacteroidota bacterium | reverse complement strand
TCGTAGTCTATGCTGGCAAGGATTAATTCAGCAAATGCTAAACGTTCGTTGGGTGGCATCTTTAATGCTCTTTGAAAGAGTTCTTTATCCATGGATATATCCTTTCCTTTCTCTCAACTTCATCAAGAATGTCAAATCTTCTTACAAAGACAATACTGCTATGAAAATATGAGAATTAGGATTTATTTGCAAGCGGACCGATTTTGTTCGAACGTTCTGAGGGGACGACAACCATGAAAGCCATCAAACTGATGTTGAAAAACGCGCTCCGGCACAAACTCCGCACCTCCCTCACCATCCTCGGCATCGCGATTGCCGTGATGGCGTTCGGGCTGCTCCGCACTGTTGTGACGGTCTGGTATGCCGGCGTGGAAGCGTCGTCGGTCAGCCGATTGATCACGCGGCAGGCCGTGTCGTTCATCTTCCCCCTTCCACTCGCGTATCGCGATCAAATTACCAACGTACCAGGTGTGGAGGCGGTGTCGTATGCCAACTGGTTCGGCGGTATCTACAAGGACAAGACGCAGTTCTTCGCGCGCATGGCGGTTGATGCGGAGACGTTCTTCGAGATGTATCCGGAATTTCTCGTCACGCCGGAAGAGTTAGAAGCGTTCAAGCGAGAACGCAACGCCTGCATCGTGGGAACTGATTTGGTGAAACGCTACGGCTTCAACGTTGGCGACATCATCAACCTCGAAGGTGATATTTATCCGGGTCAATGGCAGTTTGTGGTGCGCGGCATCTACCGACCGCGTGACCAGGCCACCGACCCGCAGAACATGCTGTTCCACTGGCAGTATTTGGAAGAGCGCGTGCGTGAGCAGTCGCCCGGTCGAGCGGGACAGGTGGGGTGGTACATCGTCAAGATTGCTAACCCGCAAGATGCGGGAGCGATTTCGTATCAGATTGACCAGTTGTTTGCCAACTCGCGTGCCGAGACGAAGACGGAAACGGAACGGGAGTTCACGCAGAACTTCCTCGCCGCGTTCAACTCTGTGATCGTTGCGATGAACGTCATCTCGTTCGTCATCATCGGCATCATCATGCTCGTGCTCGGCAACACGATGGTCATGTCGGCGCGTGAGCGAACGCGTGAGTATGCGGTGCTCAAGACGCTGGGGTTTTCCGGCAAACAACTGATTGCGCTCATCGGCGGCGAGTCGCTGCTGATTGCTCTCTTCGGCGGTGGCTTTGGATTGCTCATCACATTTCCGATGGTCAAAGGATTCCAAGAAGCCATGCCGGGCGGATTTTTCCCGTACTTCTTCATCGAGCCGATGACGATTGTACTCGCTATCTCTTCCGCGTTGCTGGTGGGCATCGCGGCATCGATCTTTCCCATCCAACGGGCACTCAAGACGCGCATCGTTGATGGGTTGAGGTTTGTTGGGTAAGGAAAAAAGCTGGACCGCGAATGGACGCGAATATGCATTTTTATAGAGTGTTACAGCTGATGTTACGCAACTGTCGCTATGTCGCTCACGGGGCTTCAATTTTCATTGGCGTTCATTCGCGGTTGCTGTGTGCCAAGCCACTTCGTTTCACTTTTTCGTTTTGACTTTCGATTTGCCATGAAGATTCCCTTCAAATACATCCTTCGTAATCTTGCTGCGCGGCGGTTGACGACAGCCATCACGGTGCTGGGCGTCGCGCTGGTCGTCTTCGTGTTCGCAGCAGTGTTGATGATGGCGTACGGCGTGCAAAAGACGCTCGTTGCCACCGGCTCGGACGATAACATTTTGATTGCCCGGAAAGCGGCCACCGGAGAAATCACGAGTATCATTACTCGCGAAACGGCGAACATCGTTCTTTCGATGGATCAGGTGGCACGGAGCGCGGATGGCAAACCACTGGCGACGACGGATGTCGTCGTGGTGATCAATCTCCCAAAGGTCGACCTTGGCGGAATGACGAATGTGACCGTGCGCGGTGTCTCAGAGCCCGCGTTTGTGATTCGTCCGAGTGTGAAGCTTGTGGAGGGACGCATGTTTCAGTGGGGAGCGCGGGAAGTGATTGTCGGGTCTTCGGTCGCAAAACGCATGCAGGGGGCGCAGATCGGCAGCACGGTCAAGTTCGGCGGCGATGTCTGGAGCGTAGTAGGCCGATTCGACGCGGAAGGCAGCGGGTTTGATTCCGAAATCTGGGGGGACGCGACGCAGATCCAGGCGGCGTTTGAGCGGCAGGGAGCGTTTCAGACGATTACGTTCCGCCTCCGATCGCCTCAGGAATACGAAGTGTTTCAAGAGGCCTTTGCGCGTGAAAACCGACTCCAGCAATATGAACCGAAACCGGAGCGAACGTTTTTCGAAGAGCAATCACGAACCATGGCCATGTTCATCCGCATCCTCGGCATCGTTATTACGGTGATCTTCAGCATCGGTTCGGCCATCGGCGCGATGATCACGATGTACTCCGCCGTTGCCAGTCGCACCGTGGAGATCGGCACGATGCGCGCGTTAGGATTCCGACGCCGGAGCATTCTTGCCGCCTATCTCGTTGAATCCCTCACGCTCGCATTCTTTGGAGGTGTATTGGGGCTATTCCTCGCCTCGTTCCTGCAGTTCTTCACCGTCTCCACGATCAACTTCGATTCGTTTTCGGAGTTGGCCTTCTCGTTTGCGCTTTCTCCTTCAATTGTTGCAGCGTCCCTGACCTTTGCTCTAGCGATGGGGTTTGTGGGAGGATTCCTTCCCTCCGTGCGGGCTGCGCGGCTCAATATCGTGAACGCGCTGAAGACGGCGTAACAGGATGCGATGTCGGGCGTCGTGGAGGGAAGAGTCTACTTCGCGAAAATGTTCTCGAGTGTAACTTCAAACCCGCTGAGTAGGTGTGATCGGACTTTTCCTTCACCGCGGCCACTCGAGATCAGCTTAAACGCTCCATCGGCGTTTACCAGTACTTCAACCGTCTTTTCAGCCGGGTCGACAATCCAATATTCCCGCACGCCGGAGGTTTCGTACATCCGTTTCTTATGGCTTAGGTCGTAATAGCCTGTGGAAGGCGAAAGAATCTCGACGACAAGGTCCGGTGCTTCTTCAATTTTCTTCTCGCCGATGATGTGGCGCCTCTTGGCATCAATGAAGATGATATCGGGTTGATAGGTTTCCGTGTCGGAGATGTACACATCGAGAGGGGAGCTAATTACTACCCCGAGTTTGTTCATCTTCACAAACTCAGTCATGGCAATGAAAAGATTCCCGACGATTATTTGGTGATACGGTGAGGGGGCGGGGGTCATGACAAGCTCTCCTCCGATCAACTGATAGGGGGATCCTTCAGGGAGCTGTTCATAATCTTTGTACGTATATGATTTCTTCGCTGTAATGGTCATGTTCAGCCTGCACGTTCGATGAAAACATAATACGGTACAGGCGTCATTTATTCAAGTAGCCATTTCGTAAACGCACGAAAAGCAGCATAGCATAATTCAATGCTTCCACATCCTTACGCCAGATGATTCTTGTGAACCGACTGAAGTGTCGGTTGACTCCGTCGGAAAGCCTCGCTCTCGCTTGCTTCCCGTCTTCCCTTCCCCTATTTTCCTTCAGCGCACAGTCTTTTTTTCGTTTTTCAGTAACTGACTCGACGTGAGGGAATAACCACAGATTACGCCGACCCGCACAGAGTTCTCTGGAAACAATTTGTGAAATCTGTGGTGTTTCATCTTTTT
>JBGFRR010000160.1:0-3689 GCA_041695045.1 Bacteroidota bacterium | reverse complement strand
AACTGGAAAGAACATTCCATGGTAGAACGAATTATTGAATTCAGCGCTGGGAACAGGTTTCTGATCATCCTGTTCTACCTTATCGTCGTCGGGTGGGGAATCTGGGCAGTCGGCACAACGCCGCTTGACGCCATTCCCGACCTCTCCGAAAATCAGGTTATCGTGTTCACCGAGTGGATGGGCCGCGCGCCACAGCTCGTTGAAGACCAGGTTACATTTCCACTCGTTACTGCGCTCCAGGGCGTTCCGGAAGTCGAGGCCATCCGCGCACAGTCGATGTTCGGGATGTCGTTCATCTACATCATCTTTGAAGAATGGACCGATTTGTATTGGGCACGAAGTCGCGTTCTCGAGAAGCTCTCCACTGTCCAACCTTTGTTACCGCCCGGTGCAAAGATGCAACTTGGTCCTGACGGCACCGGCGTTGGCCATGTGTTTTGGTACACCGTCGAAGGAAAATACGACCTTGGCACGCTCAGAGCAATCCAAGATTGGTACATCAGGCTCAATCTCCAGGGCGTGCAAGGAGTTTCGGAAGTTGCGTCGGTTGGCGGATACGTGAAGCAATACCAAGTTGACGTGAATCCGGATCGGATGAAAGCCTATGGTGTCTCACTCGTCGACGTCCGTAACGCGGTGATGCGATCCAACAATGATGTTGGAGGAAAGATCCTGGAAATCTCCGGTGCGGAATACTTCGTCCGCGGTCAGGGCTACATTCAGTCCGTCCGCGAAATCGAAGACGTCGTCATTGCAACCGGGCGGGATGGCGTCCCCATCTACCTCCGCAACATCGCCAACGTGCAGATGGGGGGCGATATCCGTCGCGGCTCGTTAGAGAAGAACGGCGAGGGGCAGGTTGTCGGTGGAATCGTGGTGATGCGATACGGCGAAAACGCGAAGGACGTCATCGATCGCGTGAAGAAGCGCATCGAGGAGATCACACCGGGACTCCCGCCAGGGGTCGAAATCAAAACCGCGTACGACCGCAGCAGCCTTATTATGGCTGCAGTCAGCAACCTCCAGAATACCCTTGTTCAGGAAGCGATCGTTGTCAGCTTGATCATACTGCTGTTCCTGTTGCATGTACGGAGCGTGCTGCGGGTGATCATCGAAATCCCCATCGCCGTGCTGATGACATTCATCTTCATGAAGCACTTCGGCATCACCTCCAACATTATGTCGCTGGGTGGAATTGCCATCACCATCGGCGTGATCGTCGATGCCTCGATCGTGCTCGTGGAAAATGCATACCGCAATCTGGCCCGAGCGCAGGAAGAACGTAAAGAGCTAACCGCTTCCGACTTCACCGAGATTTCCATTCTCTCCGCAAAACAAGTGGGACCGGCGATCTTTTTCTCCGTCATGATCATGGTCGTTTCCTTCCTTCCAGTGTTCCTGCTCGAAGGGCAGGAGGGAAAACTCTTCCGCCCGCTTGCGTTTACGAAAACGTTCCTCCTCGTCGGCGCCGCCATCATTGCCATCACGCTCGTGCCGATGCTGATGACGCTTCTCAATCGCGGTAAATATCGTCGCCAAGAGGCCAACCCGGTAACAGCATTTCTCACTCGCCTCTATGCCCCGGCCATCTCATGGGTACTGAAGTGGCGCAAGACCACCATCGCTCTGAATATCCTCGCGCTGCTCATCACCATCCCGATGATCATGCGCACAGGCTCGGAGTTTATGCCGCCGCTCGACGAGCAAAGTCTCCTCTTCATGCCGGTCACGCTCCCTTCGGCTTCCATCACGGAGGTGAATCGCATCATGCAGGTGCAGGACGCCATCATCAAGTCGATTCCGGAAGTCGACCTTGTGCTCGGCAAGGCGGGCAGAGCTGAAACATCGACCGACCCGGCGCCGGTGAGTATGATTGAAACGATCATTCTGCTGAAGCCGCGCAGCGAGTGGCGGCCGGGAATCACGAAGGACGATTTGATTGCCGAGTTGGATGCGAAGTTGCAAATTCCGGGCGTGCGCAACGGCTGGACGCAGCCGATCATCAACCGCATTAACATGCTCTCGACCGGCGTTCGTACAGACCTCGGCGTGAAGTTCTTCGGACCAAACCTCGATACGCTCGAACGGCTTGCGATCCGAGCGGAGCAGATCCTTCGCACCATCCCAGGCGCCGCCGACCTCTACGCTGAACGAACACAGGGAGGCTACTTTCTCGATATCCAGATCGACCGCAGAGCCGTTGCGCGCCACGGCATCAACATTGGCGACGTGCAAGATGTCATCGAGACGGCCATCGGCGGCGAAAACATCGGCGTGGTGATCGAGGGGCGCGAACGGTACCCCATTCGTGTCCGCTATGGACGCGACTGGCGTGAGAGCGTAGAGGCGCTCAAGAATCTCCTCATTCCCGTCAATGCGCGCGGCAGCATGCCTCGGACATCGGCGGCCGAAGTACCAATGGCTATGGCCGAAGCATCGATGGGCGGCGGCATGACGGGGGGAGCTACAATATCTTCGTTCGTACCCGCGGCTGCGGGTGAAGCGGCTCAAGTTCCTGTTTCCCTGCGAAGTTATCTACCGCTGGGACAACTTGCAAACATTGAGATCGTTCCGGGCCCGCCGATGATTGCCAGCGAGAACGCACAACTGCGGTCGATTGTTTTCCTCAACGTACGCGGGCGCGACATGGGAAGCTTCGTCAATGAGGCAAAAGAAGCCCTTGAACGCGAACTCCTCTTGCCGGCCGGCTACACATTGCAGTGGAGCGGTCAATGGGAAAACCAGATTCGCGCACGTGAGCGGCTGACGATGCTCATGCCGATCGTTCTCTTTCTCATCTTCGTCATGCTCTACATGGTAACGAAGGACTTCAAAGAAGCGTTCGTGGTAATGCTCTCTGTACCGTTTGCGTTGATCGGAGGCATGTATCTCATCTACGCATTCGGCTACAACTTCTCGGTTGCCGTGTGGGTGGGATTCATTGCACTCTACGGACTGGCGGTGGAGACGGGCGTCATCATGGTCGTCTTTTTGCATGAGGCGCTCGACCGACGCATACGGGAATACCGGCAAGGCAAGCGCGGGCCGCTGACGAAGCAGGACATCATCGACGCAACGTATGAAGGCTCGGTGCTGCGTCTGCGTCCAAAGGTCATGACCGTTACAACGACGATCATCGCGCTGCTGCCGATCATGTTCAGCATGGGCGTTGGGTCCGATGTCATGCGCCCGCTTGCGGCACCGATCATCGGCGGATTGCTCACGTCGACAATCCACGTGCTCGTTGTGACGCCGATTCTGTTCAGTTGGATGAAAGAGCGCTCACTGCGAAAAGGCAAACTTGAAGTTTCAAAAATAGCTTCATGGATGAAGGAACATTAACCTTCGCGATTCGTTGCATACCACCATAGGAGGATACTATGATACGCATTGTCTTGTTAGCCCTCATCGCTTTGCTCGCGAGCTGTACCTCGAAAGAGGATCAACAATCGAAAGACACATCGGAAAAGTCCGTGCCGTCGCAGACGGCGATCACTCAAGCGACGGTCTATGCTTGTCCGATGCATCCGGAGGTTACCTCGGAAACGCCGGGCACATGCTCAATCTGTGGGATGAATCTCGCCCTACAGGCGGGCGACACGTCAGACACGCATGGAGGGCTTTCACCCGAACAGCGCATTGTGAAAGCGAAACGAGAGCTTCAAATGGCGACGAGCGAACTCGTGCGG
>JBGFRR010000120.1:0-3692 GCA_041695045.1 Bacteroidota bacterium | reverse complement strand
AGGCGGCACCGGAGGCGACATGGTCGCGCACCTCAAAGGTCGTTGAGATGGCGCGGGCGATGCAGCAGCCGATGGGATGCATTCACTGCCACGACCCGCATGGAACGCAGCCGCGCGTCGTACGTGATGCGTTGATCGAAGCGGTGGTCGACCGCGGCGAAGGAACCTATCCCTACGATCAGGCGAAGAGTCAACAGGTGACAATGAAGAAAGTGACCTTCCGCGATTTTCGCGCCATCGGTATTCTCAACAAGAAAGATTCAAACCTCATGTGCGCACAATGCCACGTCGAATATAACTGCAATCCCGGCCACGACCCGAAGACAGGCCAGCCCATCACCAAAGCCGACCCGAGGACCAACATCTTTCAATGGGTCAATGTCTTCGACTACAACAAGAAGATGGAAGAATTTGGATTCAAGGATTTCAAACATGCGGTAACGGGCGCGTCGCTCTCAAAGATTCAGCATCCGGAATTGGAGGTTTTCTGGGGGAGCAAACACGAGCGGGCCGGCGTGGAATGCAAGAGCTGCCACATGCCGCAGGTCAAGCAGGGAACGAAGACCTACACCTGGCACGGCCAGAAAAGTGCTCGCTATATGACGAAAGAAACCTGTCTCACCTGTCACAGTGACTGGACGGAGAAGGAAGCGCACTATCAAGTCGATGCGATTCAGAACTACACGCGCGGCAAGATGCGGAAGGCGGAGTTCTGGCTCGGTCAGTTCATCGACACATACCAGCGAGCGAAGGATCTCGGCGTGCCCGACTCGGTTCTCGCGCAGTCGCGCCGGTTCCACGACGAAGCCCATACGCTGTGGGAATGGTGGACGGCGGAGAATTCGGACGGGTTTCACAATCCCGAGCAAGCCCGTGCTTCCTTGACGAAATCGATCGACACGGCACAGGAAGGAATCAAATTTTTGGAGCAAGCTATCGCAGCGCGGAAAAAATAATCCTCTTTGTTCGAAAGAAAGGGTAAGCATATGATTCGACGGTGTACGATTCTCTTTTTCATTGTTCTTCTTTTCACGACAAGCGCGATCGGGCAACAATCGAGCAATGTTCGCTGGTTTGGCGATGTTCGAGTGCGCGGTGAGGTTGATATGCGCGATTTTAATCTGCGGACGCCGGCAAACACCTATACGCTCTTGCGCTCGCGTCTCGGCGTTGAAGTGCTTCCTCTGGAAGACCTCCGCGTCGTCCTGCAGGTTCGCGATTCACGAGTGTTCGGGCAAGAGAAAGACGGCGCGGTCTTCAGCACATTGGCCGACTCCCGCAATCTCGACTTGCACCAGGGGTTTGTGGAAGTGAAAAAACTCTTTACCGACGCGCTGACGCTCAAACTTGGGAGGATGGAACTCTCATACGCGAACGAGAGAATAATCGGCGCGGTTGGCTGGCACAATGTGGGTCGCGTGTTTGACGGCGCTGTTGTGAAACTGACTCAGCCCTCATACACGCTCGATCTACTCTGGGCAACACTCGCTGAGGTGCAGAGCTATGCGCCGGCAGCAACACCGCCGGCAGTTCGGTACACACAAGATGTAGGCGCAGATCTGTTCGGCGCGTATTCCACCCTCAATCTGTTTTCCAGCTTTCGTACCGACGCCTATGTGCTGTACCATTGGGATCGAAACCAGACCGTTCTCGGCAAACCGGATTTGAAGCGTTACACCGTCGGCTCCTACGTGAAGGGCGCGAGCGGTGCGCTCGACGTAGAAGCCGAAGTAGCGTATCAAACAGGTAGCCGACGAGGGGTCGATATTGCCGCGTACATGGTCACTGCCGGCGTCGGATATTCATTGAAGAATTCAACGCTCTCTCGCTTGGGGATCGGCTACGAAATTTTGTCCGGAACGCCGCAGACAAGCACCACGTACAGATCATTTGACTCCCCCTTCCACACGGGACACAAGTTCTACGGCTTTATGGATTATTTCATCGCCATACCGGCACATACGAGCGATCGAGGGCTTGTCGATCTGCTCGCGCGCGCTACGTTTGCTCTCCGAGAAAACCTCACAGCCAACATCTGGGTTCACCACTTCAGCTACGACCGTGAGCAGAATGGTGAAAAAGTCTTGGGCCAGGAATTCGACTTTGTTGCACTGTATCGCTATAACAAGAACCTTGCCTTCGAGTGCGGCATCTCTGTGTTCCTGCCGGCTCATCTGATGCGGGCCCGGTTTGGCGGCGCCGATGTGGGACTGTGGGGATATCTTTCAACTATGGTGACATTTTAGGACGTACCTCGTTTTTGTGTTAGCTGCCATTTGGCTCGCTTTTTTTGTACATTGGGGCGAATACACTATCTGAGAGGTCGCCATGAAAACTCTCGATCAAACCCGACTGACACCGAGCCAGCAGAGTGCTCTTGCCGAGCTCCGACGGAGGCTCTCTGGTTCCTTTGGGATCCAATCAATTAGTCTCTATGGTTCGGTTGCACGCGGTGAAGCCGATGATGAGTCGGACATCGATTTACTGATCGTCACCGAGCATGCCCTCAAGCGACCAATGCGGCATCAGATTACGGACATCATCTGCGAAATCAACCTTCAATATGACACAAATTTCAGTTCGCTCGTCGTGGATCGCAACGCTTGGGAACACGGTATCTTCACCATCCTCCCGCTGAAAGAGGAAATTCTCCGTGAGGGCATCGCCCTATGAACCAAGAGCAACCTCGGAGCGATGTCGTTCGCTATTGGTGGTCAAAAGCTGAAGAAAGCCTCGCATCGGCTCAACGTGAATTTGACGCCGGTGCATTTGCTTTTACAATGAATCGCATCTATTACGCTGCTTTCTATGCAGTCAGCGCAGCATTACTTGACCGACAGACATCATTCAAGAAACACTCTGGCGTTCGTGCTGCTTTTCACAGAGAATTTGTCAAGAACGGAATGCTCGATTCCAATTGGGGCAAGTTCTACGACCAACTGTTCGAGGACCGGCAAGAGGGAGACTATGTCGCCCTCATCGATTTTGAGCGCGAGTATGTTCTCAATCAGCTGGCTCGGTGTCGCGACTTTCTCATGCAGTTGCGTCCTCTGGTTGCTTCCCTAAAGTAAATGTGATTCCAACCAGCTCGCCAAACGGCAGCTAACAGGCGTAAAACTGACGCTCACACCTTGGATAAGGCCAACACACTCACGGCAGTTTTACGCCAGACGTGGATGTGAACAGCACGTCGCAACGGGAGCTCATTTTTTCTTGGCCGGATTAGCGTTAGCCCCGACAGGTCGGGGCAACTGACGATAACACTGTTCGGACGTTTTGTCGAAAGGCGAAATTTCCTCCAGTTCTACGGAACGCCGCCGCAACGAGTTCATAGCGGGAGAGGCTGATAACCATTCTTGCATAACGAAAGGGCGCCACCATGACAGAAACCACACAGACAAACCCCAAAGGGACAAGCGAACAGAGGCAACCATCGAAACGCCCCTATGTCTTGATCCTCGCGCTGCTCCTTCTGGCCGTTATTGTTTATGTTGCAACCTATCAAACCGGTGAGCACCTCAGTAAGCGGTTAACACCGGAGACACTCGGGGAGTTACAGCTCGGCGAACTCCTCTCGGGTGCCGCCGCTCAAGAGATGATTGACCACCTCCATGCAAAAGGAGTGACGCCGGCGAAGAATGAAATAGGTTTCTATTCCGCACCGGGCGGCAAAGCAACGCTCTACGTTTCGG
>JBGFRR010000100.1:0-20945 GCA_041695045.1 Bacteroidota bacterium | reverse complement strand
TGTAGCTCCCAATCCCGCTACAGCGGGATCCGCAAAGTTGCATTCCCGACAAACAGCGTCGGGAGCAACTTTGGGACTGAGCTACAGCCCCAAATCTGTGTAGCTCCCAATCCCGCTACAGCGGGATCCGCAAACGAACGGTTTCAAGGTAACGAGAAATGGACAAAAAAACAACGACGGCCTCCGTTGAATCTCCTTCGACTTTTCCCTATGATGCACCGTCATTCGACAACAACGGGGAACTCCATGAAGAAAACCTCAGCATTCGATGAATACATCGCTATCGTCCGGCGGCTCCGGCGGGAGTGTCCATGGGATCGCGATCAAACGCACGAATCCATTCGCTCCATGCTGATTGAAGAAGCGTACGAAGTCGTCGAAGCCATCGACGGAAAAGACCTCGGCGCCTTAAAAATGGAGTTAGGCGATTTACTGCTCCACGTCGCCATGCATTCGGTGATGGCGTCGGAACGACGAGCGTTTTCGATTGACGATGTCATCCGCGCCTCGTCAGAGAAACTTATCCGAAGGCATCCGCATGTGTTCGGGACGACAAAAGCCAGCACGGCGCGCGAGGTAAAGGCAAACTGGGAAACAATCAAGATGAGCGAGGGGCGTTCGTCCATTCTGGATGGCGTGCCGAAGAAATTGCCTGCATTGCTACGCGCGATGCGGTTGCAGGAGAAGGCGGCAAAAGTGGGATTCGATTGGAAGGACAAGAAGGACGTGTGGAAGAAGGTCGAAGAGGAGGTCGGCGAATTGCAGCACGCCGAGACGTCGGGAAACCGCGACCGCATTGAACAGGAGCTTGGGGACCTGTTCTTCGCGCTCGTCAACTACGCCAGATTCCTCGGCGTCAACCCGGAATTCGCTTTGACGAAGGCCAGCGATAAGTTCTCAAAGCGCTTCCGAAGGGTCGAGCACGAACTGAGAAAGCAGGGCAAGGAAGCCGGAAAGGTTCGTGTAGAGGAAATGGACAGAATGTGGGATGAAGGAAAGAAACAAGAAACCCGTTAGCCCCCCTCCCCTTGTGCCTTGTTATTCGTGTGGAAGCGATCGTATGCGTCGATAATGTCCTTCACCAGCCGATGGCGCACAACGTCGTTCTTGTCGAAATACACAAACGAAATCCCCTGCACCTTCTGCAACACTCCCTGAATCTGTACCAGCCCCGACGTGGTTTTCTGTGGAAGGTCGATTTGTGTCACGTCGCCTGTGATGATAGCGCGTGAGTGGACACCCAGTCGCGTGAGGAACATCTTCATCTGCAGTGCAGAGGCGTTTTGGGCCTCATCGAGAATGACGAACGAGTTGTGGAGCGTTCGTCCGCGCATGTACGCAAGCGGTACAATCTCGATGATTCTCTTCTCCATGTAGCTACGAAGCCTCTCTGCGGTCAGCATATCATCCAGCGCGTCATACAGCGGACGCAGGTAGGGATCAACTTTCTCTCGGAAATCCCCCGGCAGGAATCCGAGACTCTCTCCCGCTTCGACAACCGGACGCGAGAGAACGATTCGCGTAACATCCCGGTTCTTGAGCGCCGCAACAGCCATCGCCACCGCGAGGTATGTCTTCCCCGTCCCCGCCGGCCCGATGGCAAAAACGATGTCGTTCTTCATGACTTCCTGAATGTACCGCTTCTGTCCGGGTGTACGGGCGCGGATGACTCCAACTTTCGTATACAGGATCGCCGTCTCCGCATCGTCGACGGCCACATCCTGAGGCACGCTCGGCGACGAGCCGTTGACCGAAACGAGGTCGATCACCGTTTCGACGTCGGTCGGGGTGAGATTGCCGTTCTTGTTGAGAATGTAGATGAGTTCCTTAACAACCTTTTCGATCTTCGCCACCTCTGCGTCCTGTCCACGGACATACACATGGTCGGCCTTCACCGTGATTGTCGCGTCAAATCGCTCTTCAATCAACTGGAGATTCACGTCGTTGAAGCCCAAGAGCTGTACGGCGTCTACTCCTCCGAGTTGAATCTTACGTTCTGTCAATCGTCCTCCTCTTCACATTTGGTCTGATGAAAAAACAAAACGCCCTTCGGCCCGCTGCATCGCGGGAAGGGCGTCTGTGAAATCTCCGATACACAGATTGTTGCCGTCGGGAAAGCCTCCTCGCTATGGATTCACGCTGCCTTCGGCTTGTTTCCGTTTCCAGTAGGACCGCTCGGCAGCACGTTCATTGCTCGTGAGTTCGCCTTTTGGTGGAATCCGAAGTTGCTGCCCCGGATGGATGATGTCGGGATTCTTAATTTTGTCGCGATTGCCCCACCACAACTTCGGCCAGAGAAACGCGTTGCCATACACCGTCGGCTTCTTCGCGATGTTCCAGAGACAATCCCGGTCTTTGGACCACGTCCCAACAGTGTACGTTATCGACTCCTCATACTTCTTGAGGGTCTCACGCAAACCATTGAGGTGCGATTGCTGCCGGTCAAGCCAGTCGTTGTAACGCGGAAGGTAGCTGGCTTTTTGTGTTCGAGCTTCATCAATCAGCTTTTGAATATCATCTAATTCTTTTTGGCGCGCCCAGAGGTCGGGACTGGAAAGCCTTGCCATTTCGTTGAGCCACTGGTCAATCCGGTCTAACTGCGCTTCGAATGCTCGTACACCCGCCGCATCGAGTTCTACGAGCGCCATCACTTGCGCTTCGAGTTCCTGGATTTCTCCATCTATGGCCGCACCCAACCGCTTCAGTTCCTCAATTTCACGATTGAGTGCATCGAGCTTCGACTTGAGCTGGTCGCGTTTCGCCGTCAGTTCGGTAATCTGTTTTTGCCACTCCTCTTTGGTCATTTCCTGCTGCGCCCATGCCGACCCCACAACGCCAACGAGGAGTATGGCCGTCAGAAGTATTCGAAAGTTCATCTGCATGCTCCTATGGTTGCTGTGGTCGGTTATTGTTGTCCCTTCGCGCGCTGCTCAACGGCGGCTTTGTCTTTCTTGAGCTGTTCGCGTTTTGCTTCCTTCTCGGCATTCGCTTTCTGCAAGGCTACCTTCTCTGCTTCCTTGTTCTGCACTTCCCGTTCAAGCGACGCAACTTCAGCCTTCAAGGCGTCTAATCGTCTCATCTCCTCTTCACTCGGCCTGTTTGCGCATCCGCTGAGAACGGCACCAACGAGCAGAGCGCTCAGCAGCAGTGGGATAAACCGTTTCATGAGAACCCTCCCGTGAAGATAGTAAACTTGGAAATCTGCTCAAAAATCAACATTGCCATGATAACCAATAGAAAAAGCAATGTCAAGTGGATTCGCCCGGTTCTAAAGTCATTGCTCATTACTGTCCCATGGTCGCCCACGGCAACGACGCAGCTACATCCATCCCCGCTCGCGGAAGCTTGTGTAGCTCGTCCCCGCGATGATGATGTGATCCTGCACCGTAATCTGCAGAAGCTCTCCTGCTTTCACAAGCTGCTTGGTGATCATCCGGTCTTCTTGACTCGGTTCGGGATTGCCGCTGGGATGGTTATGGACGAAGAGAACCGCCGCCGCATTCTCCTGGATTGCATCTTTGAAGCACTCTGCCACGCGCACCAGGGAAGAGTTGGTGGTGCCGCTGGTCATCCGGACGGCACGAATGAGCTGATTGCTGTTCGTGAGAAGTACAACCCAAAACTCTTCATGCTTCAAGTCGCGCAACCGCGGGCCGTAGCGACTCACAGCATCCGCCGGGGAACGAAACACCGGTCTTCCTTCCGTCTGTGCTGCATCATACCGCCGCGCAAGCTCGAATGCCGCCACGATTGCCGAGGCACGAGCACTGCCAATGCCGAGCGCTTTGTAGTCGCCCACAGAATAGCGCGCGAGGTCGCGCAGCGTTCTTCCATCGGAAAGAAGCTTCTTCGCAAGGTCAACCGCCGTTGCGCCGGGCGTTCCTGTGCGGAGGAGAATCGCGAGTAACTCCGCTTCCGAGAGATGCGCCGCCCCGATGGCTTGCATCTTTTCTCGTGGACGCTCCCCTTCAGGCCAATCTTTGATTCTCGTTCTGTATCGAGCAGGCTCGAAGAGTGTGGGTGGAGCTTTCCGTTTACTCATTGTCGCTCGCGTCCTCATATATCTGCCGTTTCACCACATCCACATCGCAGACATGCCGGATGATTCGATTCGTATACTGCAGTACCGACAAATATCCGTTCACACCGTTTGCATCGAACGAGATCTTCGACCGCAAGCCCGAATACACCGGCAGCGCGCCAAGCGTTGCCATGATCTCATTTCGACCGGTCGCACCTGCCGCAATCACACTCAACAGCATCCGCATCGCGTCGTACGCAAACAGCGCGCTGAGCGTTGGCGCGCGGCCGTACACACGACGATACTGCTGGACAAACCGACGATACTCGGAAGACTGCTCATCGACCCGGCTATCCGTTGGGAAATACACTCCGCTCGCATGCTGACGATTGCGGTCGAGCTCATCAAGGTTATTCCACTCCTCATTGCCGAGCAGAGACGCATGGAAATTGAAGTACCGAACCTGAGAGCTGACGATGCTGACCTCGTCCGGATTCGTGATGGGAAGAAACAAGGCATCGATGGTGCGTACCGGGACAGCAAGACTATCGAATCGAATGCGCTGCCGCGTCGTCGGAATCCGGAGGGAATCTGCCACGCGCTTGCCGTTGGGACCGAACAACACGGTCGGCGGGACGCGACTTTCGCGGAGAATCAGAGAATCCACCACACGCTGCGGGACACCCCACTCCACCATTTTCGTCACATCCCGTGTGCGCATCTTCGATGAGAACTCAACGACAGTCAAATCCATCAACTCAAACGCGCGTCGACGCATCTCCATCAGTTGCGAGCGAAGGTCCGTTGTCCCCGCTTCATACCACTGTACATCAACAACCTCTCCTCCGAACGCCTGGACCTCATCGATAAACCCTTGAACGAATACACGACGAACACTATCGTCGGGAGCAAGGACGGCGAACCTGCGAGCTTGAAGACGCCGCGCAGCGACAAACGCCATTGCCCGACCGCGCATCGCATAGTCCGGATTGGCCTGGAACACATACGGGCCGACAGCACCGATGCTGACGGCGGTTGCCGTCGGCGTGATCATCGGAATACGCCGCGCATTGGCAACGGGGGCGGAAGCGAGCGCTTCATCGCTGTAGACCGGCCCGACGATGGCGACGACCTCAGAATCCGATGCAAGCTCTTCGGTATGGCGTACGGCACGCTCTGGATCTCGGCCAGAGTTTCGAACCTCGAGATTCACTTTCACAAAGTGACGCTCGTTGTGTTCATCCACCGCGAGCTGGGAGCCATACAACAAATCTTGTTCAGCGGGTGATTCATCCGAATCGTCGCCATCGAGCAGTGGCACAATCACGCCGAGCTTCACCACTCCTCCCCGACGAATGCGGTCGAGCACAGCACGCGCTTCAGCTGCATAGCGACCGTGGGCTTGCGCCGCGAGCACACGGCGTAGCGTTTCCTGAGCCGCAGACGGATTCCCGCCCTGAAGCTGCTGTTCGGCCAGTCGCACACCAAGCAACACACGAGCCTGCGGCAACGGCGCGCTGGCCATCAGCGACTCAAGCTCGTGCGCCGTCAGAAAGGAATCTGCCAATCGGTCGAGCAGCGCTTCAGCACGGCGGGCCAGCGTAGAGTCGGCAGTTCCTCTCCATGCCTCGATGAATTGCTTCGCTGCATCGTTGTAACGGCGCTGTCGGAGGAAGTTCAGGCCGAGCGTGTACTGCGCATCGGGAAGGTAGGTCGATGTGGAAAATCGTCGGACAAACTCTCTCAGCATTTCGATGGACGCTTCGCTCTCTCCCATGCGGTAATGACACTTTGCACCCATGATGTAAGCAGCCGTCAGCCGATGGTTTTCAGGAAAATCCTTGATGAGCGAGCGAAAGTAGGTGAGCGCCTGCGGGTATTCATCATCGACGAAATGACGCATCGCAATCTCGAACACACGCTCTGCATCCGGGTTGTACACGAGACTGCGCTGAGCACGAAGGTCATCAACATCGACAAGAAGCAGCACGGCGAGGAGGGTGAGGAGTCTCATGGAGCGAGCCGGCAGCTCAGGAGGATCGTTGCGAATGCATGGAAGCTTCTGTCTTGCCTTGTTTGGCTTTCGGGTGCTGCGGGTCGAGCGACAGAGCGCGCTCAAACCATTCGACGGCACGGTCACGCTCGCCGCGCTTGAGATACACGTATCCTAAATTCACCACGGCATCGGTCAAGAGCGGGTTACATTCAAGCGCTTTGCGGAGGTACTGCTCGGCTTCATCGAGCTGCTGAAGCATCAGCAGCACCTCGCCACACATTTGCCACGCCGACGGTTCTTGGGGATCCATTTCGATCGCAGAGGCAAAGGACTCATACGCGTTCCGCCAATCATACAGGTTGGCGTAGGCCATGCCGGATAGATAATGCGCGATCCAGCTGTACGGGTCGGCGTCGAGTGCGGCCTGGAACGACCGGAGTGCCTCTGCCGAAGCTCCCCGCCGTAAGAGCAGTTCTCCGATCGACTCGTTGATCTTGGGGTAATGCGGCTCGAGACGGCGCGTCTTGCGGAAGTATTGCTCTGCCAGCTTGTAATTCTTCTTATAACAATAGACCAACCCGATATGGTAGGAAAGACGCGCCTGCTGAGCAACCGAGACTGTGCTCTCGGCTGCGAGCAGCTCTTTGAAATACACCATCGCACGGTCGTAGCGATTGACCTTCAGATGCATGGCCCCAAGGAGGAACGTAATTTCGTTGCGCTCGCCAGCATAGTCGCGAGCGGTCAGCAGCGCGCGTTCCGCGGCATCATAGCGATGGAGTGCGGTATAGACTTCAGCCAACTCAATCCATGCGATATCGAGCGTTGGGTTCAGCGTTGTGATGCGATGGTAGAGCTGCATGGCGTGCAGCGGCTTTCGCTGCACCATCAACGCACGCGCTTGCTCGAACATATCCTTCATATGCAGTTCGTGCAGAATCATAGCGACGTAATGTACACTCCGGCTCCATGAGTTGCAATCAGAAATCTCGACGCAGCGAGCGCAAGCCGAGCTCCGACGACGCGACGGCGAGCAGCATCGAGATGACGGCAAGCAGTGTCCCGGGTACGACAACGACTGATGCGTCGAAGGGATAAAACAGGAAGAGCGACAAGAAGTAATTGTTGAGAGGAACGAGCACGATCACGAGCACGGCAATTAAGAACAGCAGCGAGAGAAGGAACGTAAGCGTCGCCCCCTGCGATGACGAAACACGGATGGGATTCTTCTCACTGAAGTTGACGAAGTACCCTCCAAGCCCAAGATTGAGCGCAGTCAGCGCGAGGGAGAGCCAAAATGCACTGTAGATGCCGAAGTACATCAACAGTGGGCGCCGCTCGGTGAACCGCGCATAGGGGAGGTTGGAAAACACGGTCACCAGCTCGGCAAGCAGCAGAATGAGAACAAACGAGACAAGGAACTTGACTGCGTAGTGTTTTTGCAGGCTTACCGGCGCGCTCAACACCGACCAAAAAGCTTTGCCTTCTAAGCTGATCATGGGGAACACAAAGCGCAGCGTGAGCGAGCTCGAAAGAAACGCGCCGAACCCAAACAACACGAGGTAGGTTACCAAACGAATGTTCACATCACCGAGTGATATACGCAAACTGCCGATGCTCGACACAAATAATACCACAAGGACGAGCATCAGTCCGAGATGAATCCACTGGCTCGGCTCACGGATGAACTGGAAGTATTCTTTCTTCAGCAACACCTCCAACTGCTGCTGTAACCAAGATGGTTTTCGGAAATCAAACAGCCATGGCTTTCGGTGCAGAGCCGGCTGGTTGGTTTCTGCCCGGAACTGAAAGGTCGCAACCCAACTGGCGAAGTAAAACCGCTGCGCGAGGAGCAAACACACAACGAACGCCGTAGCGGTTACTCCCAAGAGAATGCCCGCCATCGGCAGGGCGCCTCCGATATCGCCGCGTGCAAGATAGAAGAAAAATTTCGACACCCAGTGGTTTGGCAGGTAGATAAGAAGGCCGGGGTCGAGACTCATCATGTATTCATCGACGTTCGGGAAGTACCGGTTGACGTCGGCAACAAGCTGAATCGGGTTGGAGTATCGGAAGAACAGCATCACGATCAGCAGGTAGAGCGCTGAAAGCGCAAAGACAATCTTGCGGAATCCGTACTTGCTCGCCGCCTTCATGATCGCCATCAAGATGAGGACGGCAATGCACGCGGAGAGAAGCATGAACGGGATGAGAATGAACAGGAGCACCGCCAGCAATGCGTACCACGCGTAGCCGAAATACGTTCCATAACCGAGAAGCACCATGAAGCCGAGGAGGAAAAGCGTCGTCGAGCTGTAGAGAAAATTATCGAGGAACTTGAGGATGAAGATGTTGGTGTACGAAATCGGCTTCGTCAGGAGGTATGCTACTTCGGACGACTTGTAGAGCGTCGCAAACGAAACGACGATGTTGCCGAGATTCACCGCGAGGAAGAAGACAAACAGCACCATCGAGATGAAGCGATGGTACAGGTAAAGGCCGATGCGAGTGTCGTCTAAGACATACTCGGTAATGGTTAAGGAGAGATAGTACGCTGCGGCTGAGAATCCTCCGAAGACGATCAAGGAGCCGACACCGCGGACGATCGAAACAAACCGGAAGTCGAACGTCGTTTTGAGAAACGAGAGAATCTTATACGAGATGACGTGAAGCAGTGTGCCCATGGCTTACTTGGTCAACTCAAGGAACACCGACTCAAACTTACCGTCGTACTGCCGTTTAAGTGAATCGAGCTGCGTCTGCGTGCCCACAAACGCGAGACGGCCGTTGTTGATGATCCCCACTCGGTCGCACAGCTCTTCAGCGATGGGGAGGCTGTGCGTGGACATGAACACCGTCGTGCCGGCCTGCGAGCGGGCTTTGAGCGTCTCTTTGACGATCTTTGCGCTTCGTGGGTCAAGGCCTACCATCGGCTCGTCGATGATGATCACCTTCGGGTTGTGGACAAGCCCGGCCGCAATCGTGATGCGCTGCCGCATGCCTTGCGAGTAGTCCTCGGTTCGCTTATCCACCCAGGGGCCGATCTCAAAGCGCTCGATCAGTTCGTCGATTCTCCGAGCAAGCTCCATTTTCGGCACCCGATACAGCCCGCCGACAAAGAACATGAACTCACGGCCGGTGAGTTTGTCGTAGAGGAATGGTTGGTCGGGAACGTAGGCAGTCTGCTGCTTTGCCGCGAGAGGGTGCAGAAAAACATCAATGCCGTTGATAAGAATGTGTCCGTTCGTGGGAGTGAACAGGCCGGCCATCATCTTGATGGTCGTTGTTTTGCCGGCGCCGTTGGGACCGAGGAAGCCGAAGAATTCCCCCGACGGAATTTCGAGCGAGATGTTATCAACGGCCGTGAAGCTGCCGAAACGCTTCGTGACGTTGCAGAGTTCTATCATGCATGTGATCTTTCTACTTTCAAGGAGCCTTGAACCGACAGCACGAGGCTAATCGGTGCGATGGATCAATTGGTCTTTTGCTTGCAACCCTCATGAATCTCCGCTCCATCGCTCAATTCCTGTATTGCCCCTGTCCCCCGCACCCCAGCCGCTTGTTACTCCCACTCAATCGTCGCCGGCGGCTTCGAGCTGATGTCGTACACCACACGATTGATACCGCGAAGCTCATTCGTAATCCGGTTCGACACGTGAGCGAGGAAGTCGTGCGGCAACTGAGCCCAATCGGCTGTCATCCCATCCACGCTCGTCACGGCGCGCAGGGCAACCGTGTATTCGTACGTTCGCGCATCCCCCATCACACCAACCGACTGCACAGGCAGAAGAACCGCAAACGCCTGCCATACGTTGTTGTAAAGCCCGGCCTGCTTCAATTCTGTGATGAAGATATCGTCCGCCTCACGCAGGATGTTCAGCTTCTCTACCGTGATCTCCTCTAACACACGTACCGCCAAACCGGGACCGGGAAACGGATGTCGCCTAATCAATTCATCAGGCAGTCCCAACAGCCGTCCCACTTCTCGCACCTCGTCTTTGAACAGATCGCGGAACGGCTCGAGCAGTTTCATCGTCATCGTCTCCGGCAAGCCGCCGACATTGTGGTGCGTCTTGATCGTGACCGACGGTCCTTTGAAGGAGGTCGATTCAATCACATCGGGATACAGCGTTCCTTGCGCCAGAAACTCGAACCCCTCCCCCAGCTTCTTCACTTCCCGCTCGAACACATCGATGAACGTGTGTCCGATCATGCGCCGCTTCTGCTCCGGTTCGATGACGCCGGACAATTTCCCGAGAAACTCTTTTCCGGCATCAACATACGTCAATTGAAGATGAAAGTCCTTACCGAACATTTCAACAACTTGCTCGCTCTCTCCCATCCTCATCAGTCCGTTATTAATGTGCATGCAGTGGAGCCGGTCGCCAATCGCACGATGCACAAGCAGCGCAAGCACCGAGGAATCCACGCCGCCGCTTAACGCACAAAGCACTCGCGCATCGCCAACACGCTCCCGTATCTCTTGCACGGCTTTTTCGATAAACGCCGACGGCGTCCAATCTCCCTGCACACCACAGACGTTGAACAGAAAATTCGCGAGGATCTTTTTGCCGTCGGGTGTGTGAGCAACTTCGGGATGGAATTGAACGCCGTAGATCTTCCGCTTTGAGTCCCGGATGGCGCAGATCGGCGCGTTGTCGGTGTGGGCGATCGGTTCGAAGCCGGGAGGAAGCTGACTCAGCGCGTCGCCGTGGCTCATCCAGACGGTGGTCGAGCCGTTGAGTCCTGAGAACAGATCTTCCTTGTTGTCAATGTGCAGAATAGCTTTGCCGTACTCGCGTCGTGCGGCTGTATCGACACGCCCGCCCAACTGATCCGCAATCAACTGCAGGCCATAGCAGATACCAAGCACAGGAACGTCCACGTCAAAAACCTCGGGCGAAGAATGCGGGGCGCCGGCCTCATACACGCTCGACGGGCCACCGGAGAGAATGATGCCGGTAGGCTTCATGCGGCGAATGGTTTCAACGGGAAGATGGAAGGGATGAATCTCGGAGTAAACGCCTAACTCGCGAACGCGGCGGGCAATGAGCTGAGTGTATTGGGAACCGTAATCGAGGACGATGATCAACTCGCTATTCTGCATGCGACAATATAGAAAAATCTCATCGGCATTTCAATGCGTCAATGTGCGGCCTTGCGTTTCTTCATCGCTCTGATATTCTCCATCACCTCGTCAATAAGCCGTCGGCGCTCATCTTCGTTGCGTAGTTTGAGGAGATAGACTCGTTGTTGTTCAAGATAGGCTCTGCCGTGCTCATCGAGCATCGGCCAGAGTTCCTGTTTCAGCCAATCAAACGTTTGCAATGCAGGCATACAGTTCAGTTGTGTTGGTCATTCGTCAAAAACGCCACAGTGAAGATTGCTATTTTTGTCAATGGAATCAAGGATGTCCATTCGAGAGCACGTTGTGCAGTGAGAACAAGACACCCTACCTACGCGACTATGCATTTTCGAGCATTTTCGAGCAGGATTTGGCCGCCCAACTTGGCATGAGGGTTGCGTTAGCCATAAGGAGCAACGTGGAGGTGTGGTATGAAACGATTACTTGGATTGATCATTCTGACAATACTCCTGAGCCTTGGCACGAGAGAATCAGAGGCGAGCCCGGCATTTCACGGCGGATTCGGGATGGCGGGAAGCGTCGGTTTCTTCTATTCTTCCTTGTCGCCATACGGTGAGTGGATCGAGATTGATGTTGGTTACTATGGTTGGCGACCGCTGCAAATCCACCGAGGATGGCGCCCCTACATGCATGGCCGCTGGGTCTGGACCGACTACGGATGGTACTGGGTTTCCAGCGAGCCGTTCGGATGGGCCGTGTATCACTACGGCCGATGGTATTACGACGACTACTACGGATGGATTTGGATACCAGATTCGGTGTGGGGGCCTGCATGGGTTGAGTGGCGATACAACGACGACTACATTGGTTGGGCGCCGCTGCCGCCCTACGCGAGATTCAGCATCACGATTGGGATTCGATTTACGACACGATGGATAGCTCCGGTATCGTACTGGACGTTCGTCCCGTACCGGCACTTCACGTCGGTCAACATTGTTCGCCACACCGCACCGCCGGAGTACACACGTCGGCTGATCGGCGTAACGCGAGCGACGGCACGATACGAAGTGGAACGAGACAGAGTGATCAATCGCGGTGTTGACCGAAACATGATTGAGCGGCGCGGCAATATGCGCATCGAGCGGTATGAAGTGGCGGAATCGCGTGAGCGCGGTGAGCGGCTCGTGCGAACAGGCCGTCAGGAGCGAATTGAAGTCTTCCGGCCGGACACGCGCGGCGGTGAAGATCGGGACCGAGGCGACCGGATCGAAGCGCGTCGTCCGGAGCGGAGGATTTCATTAGACTTCGAGCGCATCGAGCGTGGAGAACGGGGCGAAGGCCGCTCCATCGAACGACGCGGCGCAGAAGGACGACAGCGAATGCTTTCGCCACAACCTCCGGCGCCCCAGCAACAAGAAGAGGAGCGGCCGCGGCAGCGGTTCACCTCCCCCTACGAGCGGCAATTTCAAATGCCGGCGGAGCAGTGGAGGTTTGAGCGTCGTGAGCCCCCACAGGAGCGTTCAAAAGAGCGCGAAAGCGTGGCACCGCCGCAAGTTCGTCAACGAGGGGGTGAACAAGCTGCACCGCAGCGAAAACAAGGCGGTGCCGATCAAAGCCGATCGAGCGGACGGGAACGGAAGCGGGATAATGATTGAACAATCTCGTGGCCAGAGTAATGTTGACCGGTCGTGCTGTTTTTGATGCTGAGTTCTATCGCACAAAGCTTCTAACCCTTACACATTATTCCTCACGAAGGAACTGATGTATGAAACTCACAGCACTCGTTCTCGCACTGTTCGCGTTCACGGCATTCGATTGCAGGAAACCGACGGAGAGCACTGAGCCGAAGTACATCGAGCGGATGCCGGTGCAGTCCGTCACCATGCCGGACAGAATCAGCCTTGGTCAAGAGCTTCAATACGGCGTTGTTGTCGAAACGCCGACGCCGTGTTGGACCCTCCGCACTATCAAGACAAGCAAGGAGGGATGGGAATATCGAGTAGAAGTCTTCGCGCAGTACTACGGCGAGCCGTGCATTCAAATCATAGGCTCCTTTGAAGCGGGCGGTTCCATCCGACCGACGGAGCGAGGCACGTACGCGATTGTGTTCTGGCGAGGAGAGGCGGAGGGAATGAGAAAGACATTTGTCGTGGAGTAATCTCCCTGTCATATTGGGAGACCCAAGACGCCAACGACACAAACATGCTCCTTATGCTTCCGACCGTTTCTCCAATCTTCCCAACACCTCCCTCACATCTGCAGGCAGCTCGGAATCGAATTTCACCACCTCGAGGGTCTTCGGATGCACAAATCCAATCGTCTTTGCATGAAGCGCCTGTCGCGGCAGCAGCGAGAGCAGGCTCTCCGCAAACTGCGCTTTCTTGCCCGATAGTCCTCCCCACGTTCTACTTCTTCCGCCGTACGTCGGATCGCCGAACACGGGATGTCCAACGTGCGCAAGATGCACGCGGATCTGATGCGTTCTTCCTGTCTTGAGTTTCAGGCGAACAAGCGAGAGAAATTCAAACTCCTTCAGAACCTCATATTCCGTCGCAGCTGCCTTCCCCTCCACCGTGACAGCAACTTTCTTCCGATCCCTCTTACTCCTCCCCAAGTTTGCTTCAATCACACCCTTCGGCTGTTTGAGCTTCCCCCACACCAGCGCCCAATACTCGCGGTCGATCGTGCGTTTAGAAAATTGTCGCGCGAGAAACGAATGAGCGGCATCCGTCTTTGCAACCACCATCAGCCCGCCGGTGTCCTTATCGAGTCGATGCACAATGCCGGGCCGCAGCGGTGTGTTGGTGGTGGAGAGTGAATTGCAATGGAAAAGCAACGCGTTGACAAGCGTGCCCGTAGTGTTTCCGTAGGCGGGGTGCGTTACCATGCCGGCCGGCTTGTTGACGATGAGCAGATGGTCATCCTCATAAACGATGTCGAGCGGAATATCCTCGGCCGTTGCTTCGGGTCGTGGCGGGCGCGGGAGCGTAATCTCGATGACTTCCCCCGGCGAAATGGGATGGCTCGGCTTGACGCGCTTGCCGTCAACGAGGACGAGGCCGGCATGGATGGCTTGTTGGACTTTGCTGCGGGTTGTGTTTTCGATTTGATGCGTCAGGAAAACATCTAAGCGTTCGCGGGACTGCTTGGCGGGAATGTCCAGTGTGCGGCGTTCGGGTTCGACAACGTTCGACATGTCAGGAGAGTGGTTCGCGGGATGCAGACTCGGATATCTCGGTCGATTGAAGCTGCGGCGCCTCCGGTTTTTCGGAAAGCCGGCGATGGAAGATCAGGAGAAGAATGACGCCCGTCGAGACGGCAGCATCAGCAAAGTTAAAGACCGGCCAGCGCGATATAGAGAACCCCCACAGCTCGATGTTGAAGAAGTCGACATCAATGAAATCAACCACCTTGCCGTAAAACAGCGGCCCTTCTCCGAAGATGACGCCGTACAATGTCCGGTCGGTGAGGTTGCCGATGGCGCCGCCGAGGATCATTGCGAGCGAAAGACGAATAACGAAGGGCTCCTCGCGAATCTTGTAGAGATAGATCAGTATACCGACGCTCGCGGCAATCGAGAAGAGCGTGAGAAACAGTTTCCCACCGATGTCGATGCCGAACGCCATGCCCGGATTTTCGATGAACGTAAGGCGGAGAAAGTCGCCGATGATCGGATAGCTCGCCCCCAACGGCACCCCGGCGTGGTAGACGTCGAGCAATGGGATGGAGAAACCCTTCACCAGCAGCTTGGCCGTTTGGTCAAGAACAACAATCAGTGCTGTTACGTAGAGTACGCGCATGGCAAGGTTGATCGTGGCAGGTGAGTAGGAAGTCGTGAGTGGTTGAGTGGTCGATTCTCGTGAACTTCAGTGTGTGCGTTCGGAGAGAAGCCTCCACACACGATCCACCACCCACTATTCGCTATCGACTACTTTCCTCTCTTCACTTTGCAATCGACACAGAGTTGCGCATGGGGTACCGCTTCGAGGCGTTCCTTTTCGATGAGCTTTCCACAGTCGGAGCAAAAGCCGTAATCGCCTTTCTCAATCCTCTTGAGCGCATCGTCAAGGTAGTTGAGGAACTTTCCCTCGCGCGAGGCAAAGAGAAATGTCTTCTCACGCTCCATCGCATCGGTGCCCTGCTCCATGTGCAGCGAGTAGGTGGAGTTCTCCGTCACATATTCACCCGTCGTGACATCCATGATGCTCGCTTTGAGGGTCTCAAGGTCTTCGAGGATCTCTTTCCGGCGTTCGACAATGATTCGCTTGAAGTGTTCGAGGTCGGCTTTGTTGTATCCCTTCCGTGCGGGGGCCTTGGCAGGACTCGGTTTGGCTTTCGGCTTTGCATCGATGGGCTTCTTTGCCGTCCGCGCAGGTGTGGTGGTCTTGGTTTTCTTCTGGGTCGTTTTCTTCTTGACGTGTTTGGCCATTGTGCTCTCCTGTTTCTGTACGTTCGTTCCTTAACAAGAATCGTTACGCCGCCCGAACGACACCGATGGCTGTCGGCTCGCCGTTAATATCCTCTTCTTTTAATGCAACTGCAACCTGTTGGCCGCCGTTGAGCGCGATGATTTCGAGCGCCAGGGTTTCTTCCTTAACATAGTGCGACGTTCGTTGCAGGGCGTGTGTAAGGCGCTGCGAAGAGCGATGGTAGATGCGAATGCGGTCGGTGACGTCGAATCCGGCATCCTTTCGAAGGTTTTGCACCCGGTTGACGAACTCACGCGCAAGCCCTTCATCGACCAGCTCGTCGTTCAACTCTGTATCTAACGCCACGGTGAGCGGGCCGTCGGTTTCCACGAGCCAGCCCTGAATGTCCTCGTGCTGAATCTCCACATCCTCCGGCTCAATCACCACCTCCTGGCTGTTGACGGAAATCTTGTGCGACCCCGCGGTTTCGAGTGTCTTGACGTCATCGGAACTAAATTCGCGAATCCGCGCGGCGATCGCCTGCACATTCTTTCCGTGCTTCGGACCAAGCGTCTTGAAGTTCGGCTTCGCTCTCTTCCGAACAATCTCCGAATCGCCCGACACATACTCGATTGCTTTCACGTTGACCTCTTCGAGGATCAACGGCTCCATGCGCTTGATCATGTCTCGCTTTCGTTCGTTCGCAACGGGCAGGAGTATGCGCTTGAGCGGCTGCCGTACCTTGAGGTTCGATTTCATCCGCATGGCACGCACCAAGCCGACGATCTTCATCGCCCGCTCCATCCGCTGCTCAAGCTCGCGGTCGATGGCCGCTTCCTCCGCCGACGGCAGCTCGGAAAGATGTACCGACTCCGACGTCTCTTTACCTGTCACGCCGTTGAGGTTGCGGTAGAGTTCATCCGCGAGGAACGGAGCAAACGGCGCCATCAGCTTGCTGAGCATGATGAGACACTCATACAGCGTCTGATACGCCGCCGTCTTGTCCTTCCCCATCTCGCTTTTCCAGAAGC
This sequence comes from Bacteroidota bacterium, assembly GCA_041695045.1. Taxonomy (GTDB): domain Bacteria; phylum Bacteroidota; class Ignavibacteria; order UBA10030; family UBA10030; genus JBGFRR01. The sequence goes on along the minus strand of JBGFRR010000100.1, from coordinate 4,402 downwards.
GCCGACGGTTGCGCCGGACATACCAGTTGGAAAGATGGTCGATGGTGAAATCGCTCACCGCCCGCGCGGCACGCGTGACGTCATACGCCTCCATCCACTCGATGTAGTTACGGAGAAGCGAGTTGAGCTCGGAGAGGATCCACCGGTCAACCTCCGGCCGCTCTGCGACCGGAATGCGAGGCTCGGCCAACGTGAACCTGTCCACGTTGGCATAGAGCGCGAAGAACGAATAGGTGTTCACCAGCGTGCTGAAGAATTTCCGCTGGACTTCCACCACGCCGTCCTCATCGAAGAGCGTGGGTCGCCAAACGGGACTGTTGGAGACGAGATACCAGCGCGTCGCATCGGCGCCGTATTGTTGGATGAGCTCGAACGGGTCGATGGTGTTCCCTTTCGACTTCGACATCTTCTGCCCTTTTTTGTCGAGGATGAGCTCGTTCACGAGCACATTCTTGTATGCGGGCTTATCGAAGAGGAAAGTGCCGATCGAATGCAGTGTGTAGAACCACCCGCGCGTTTGGTCGATGCCTTCGGAGATGTAGTCGGCAGGAAACGACGACTCAAACACGTCTTTGTTCTCGAACGGATAATGCCACTGCGCAAACGGCATCGCCCCGGAATCGAACCACACGTCGATGAGCTCGGGCGTGCGTCGTTTTGTTCCGCCACATCGAGTACAAGTCCAGGTGATTTCATCCACGTAGGGTTTGTGAAGATCCAGGACTGGTTCGGGGTTCGAGGTTTGGGTTTTGCTCGAACCTACACCCCAAAAACCTTTTTCCTTCAATTCCTGAATACTCCCGATGCACTCCTGGTCGCCGCATTCTCCGCAAATCCAAATCGGCAGCGGCGTGCCCCAAAAGCGGTCGCGGGACAGTGCCCAGTCCTTGTTCTCTTCGAGCCAGTTGCCGAATCGCCCCGTGCCCGTCTCTCTCGGCACCCAGTTGATCGTTTTGTTAAGGTCAATCATCTTCTGCGCATAGGCGGTGGTGCGGATATACCACGAGTCGCGCGCGTAGTACAGCAACGGCGATTCACACCGCCAGCAATGCGGATAGCTGTGGAGGTAGGTTTCTTTCTTGAAGAGCAGCCCACGCCGCTTCAGGTTTGCAACGATCTCCGGGTCGGCTTCTTTCACAAACTTGCCGGCGAAATCCGTGACCGCTGCTTCGAACTCTCCCGACTTGTTGACGGGATGAATTGTCGGCAGGCCATACGTTCTCCCCATCTGATAGTCGTCTTCACCGTACGCCGGCGCCATGTGGACGATGCCGGAGCCGTCCTCTGTCGTCACGAAGTCCGCTTCGACGACATACCAACCTTTCTCTGACACTTGAAAATAGTTGAAGAGCCGTTCGTACTCTTTTCCCGCGAGAGCACTCCCCTTGAAGTGTTCAAGGACGGTGTAGCCATCTCCCAACACACTCATGCGCGCTTCGGCAAGGATGAGCTTTTCTCCACGTAGTTCTACCTTAACGTAGTCGACATCAGGATGAACAGCTAATGCCACGTTGGAAATGAGTGTCCATGGCGTTGTCGTCCAGACGAGGAAGTAGGTGTTCTCCTCTCCTTTCACTTTCATCTTCACGTAGACGGAGGGGTCTTTGACGTCTTTGTAGCCGAGCGAGACTTCGTGCGATGAGAGCGGAGTCTCACAGCGCGGGCAGTACGGCTGAATTTTGTATCCCTTGTAGATCATCCCCCGGTCGAAGTACTGCCGCAGCGCCCACCAGATAGACTCGATATAACTATTCTCGAACGTGATGTAAGGATGGTCCATATCAACCCAGTAGCCCATCATCCGGGTCATTTGCTCCCAATCGGTTTTGTACTTCCAGACGGACTCTTTGCACTTCTTGTTGAATTCCGCCACGCCATACTTCACAATCTCGTCTTTGTGTTTGAAGCCAAGTTCTTTCTCAACTTCGATTTCAACCGGAAGTCCGTGCGTGTCCCACCCCGCCTTGCGATGCACCCGGAAGCCGCGCATTGTCTTGTAGCGGCAGATGAGGTCCTTGAGCGTCCGGCTCATCACGTGATGAATGCCGGGACGACCGTTTGCCGTAGGGGGGCCTTCGTAGAAGGTGAAGGATGGCTTACCCTCGCGCGAGGAGACGCTCTTTGCGAAGATTCGGTTCTCTTCCCAGAACTTGAGGACTAGCGTCTCGAGCTCATGGGAATTGATCTTATCGGTGAGTTGCTTGAACATGGTTTACAAATCAAATGAGTGAAGCGTTGAGCGATCCGCCGAAGGCGGAGAGCGTCGTAGTTTTTCGGTGTTAGCTGCCGTGCGCACGTTGCTGGGAGAGGAACTCCTTCAATTGCTTGGCGGCTTCTTTCATCTTTTTCAGATATTCGGCCTTATCCTTCCAATAGAGGGCGGCTTGCTTGTCCCGAATCTTGCGCGTCATCTCAACAGCATTAATGGTTTCAGTTTTCATACAATACCTCCCGGGGACTGCGGATGTGCTGAGCATCAGAAATGAATTTCTCAGTTAAGACTCCTTCCTGAACATTGTAAATGTCCCTCAATCGCTTAAGGTACCTTCGTGTGCGTTCTACTTGCTCCATAACCTTTGCATCACCAGCCACTTCTTGATGCGCGACTTAAAGATTTGTTCTGTGAGAGAGCCTTCGAGAATTTGGCGAGTAACTTTTGCGCAGCACTTGCTGAAGAAAATATGCCAGCGGCAGCAGATATAGAGCAAGATACTGTTGTACCCTTCTCGCTCTTGGATATTTTCAAAGTCAGGAACTTATCGCCACCGAAAGCAAAAACGGGTGTACGTGCAGTGATGAGACCCGTTTCTCTCGACACATGTTTGATATTCAAGCCGATTGAGTTGATCGCATCTTGGCAGGCTTGGGCAACGATAGCAGGCTCAGCCGCATATTCAAATGATTGTTCGAGCTTTGAATCAAAAAGTGCCATGGTTATCTCCTCCTTTCATTGTTATTTGACTCATTGGCGCGCAAAGCAATGACGCCTAACGTTTGGCGTAACCACGCACAATAATTCCTTATCAACAAAGGGAGCGCCGTTGTTCTGTTAGCTGGCGTTGTGCACATGTTTATATCGGTTTGCGCGCCGTCCTTGGATCAACTGAGTCGAAAAGGGGGGTGCCGTTCGCGATGCGCTCCTCTGACATCTTAATGTATTCTGGATTGATATCAATGCCGATCCAATGACGCTTGAGATCTCGCGCGACTTTACAGGTTGTACCACTGCCGACAAATGGATCAAGAACAACATCGTTTTCGTTAGAACTGGCTTGAACTATTCGTGCGATTAATGCTTCGGGTTTCTGAGTTGGATGCTGCTCGCGCTCATCTGCACAATAATGGACATGAGAGAATTGCCAGACATCGCCGGGGTTTGCCCCTTTCATATTGTTTCTTTGGCGATAGTACTTTTGTGGAATGCGAATATCTTCTAGGTTGAATGTGTACTTTTCAGACTTAACGAAATAAAGTATGTCTTCGTGTCTTGGGGAGAAGCCCTTTGTTCGACCCATACCCTGCGTGTAGTGCCAAGTTATCCAACCATTGAAGAGAAACCCGATTTCTTCCATTAGCATATAGAGCTTTGAAATGAATCGAACGCCCATAAAGACATAAATACTGCCTGTAGGCTTCAGGATGCGATACGATTCTTGCAACCAGTTCTCGGTAAAAATCTTGTATTCGGACCAATCCTTTTTGTCGATTGTGTGTCCGTAGTCTTTGCCAAGGTTGTATGGTGGATCAGCAACAATCAGATCAAGAGAGTTGCTTGGGAACGACTTGAGAATCTGCTCGGCGTCTCCGCAAATTAAGCAGTCAATTTGTGCTAGTCTTTTATCCATTCGTTTTCCTTTGCCATCTTTTTCCAGGATACTTCTCCCCGTGATTTGATGTACTTCTTGTCAAGCATTTTTAGGAACTCCCAAGTAGTGCGTTTTGTGACTTGAACATAATGAATGTCTCGAATTTGGAGCTGTCCTGTGCCAAGAGCGGGATTGTAATTCAGGTCTTTCTCGCCAACGTATTTTAGGTCGTAGGCAGCGTAAGCCGTGACTTCCATAATGCCGTAGGTTATACCTGCTTCATCCCCTTTCTCTGAATAGACCTTGTGCTTGAGTGAGAGAACAACAAAAATGTAATCAGGGTCCTCAAGGTATTCATTTCTAATGCGCTCATATGATGTGATGTTGGGGCTCTTTCCAGCACTTTTGATATCCTCAGCGGTTGCTTTCACGTCAACATTGGCAGAGATGTAGGCGTCTTTTAGGTTCTTCTTCTTGAACTGAAGAATGATATCAAAAGGGTCAAGCCGCTTGCCAGCTTCGACGTGAATAAGATCATACTTGTTGCCGAGATCGTCAGCGATAGCCTCGAACTTTTCTAGCAGGCTGTTGAAAAA
>JBGFRR010000095.1:0-3795 GCA_041695045.1 Bacteroidota bacterium | reverse complement strand
GAGTGATCAAAATATCTTTTTTCGTAGAATCCACACTATTGAACACACGGCGAGTGTAAAAGATTTCACGCGTTCTGCAGGTCAATGCGGTCGACGATGCCGACGATGCTCGCATCGACAGGCGCCATCTCGACGGGCAGAGGAATGACCGCCTCCCGCGCCGTGATGTAGAAAACCGTCTCTCCCGGTCCAGCCCCAACGGTATCAACGGCCACGATCGGTGTGCCGGCATTTTCACAACGGGCGTTGAGCGGCTGGATGAACTGCAGCTTGAAGCCGCGCAGATTCTCATCTTTGCGTGTCGCCCAAATTGTGCCGATGACTTTTGCGAAGAACATGTTCAGTCTGCGACATCCAATTTATCCACCACAGCCATAATAACGGCATCGACCGGTTTGTTCTTGGTTGCCGCGGTTTGTCGCGCGGAGCTTCCCGTGGCCATCAGCACCACATCGCCAACGCCCGCCTGGACGGTGTCCACGGCGACAACGAAGGTATCTTTGACCTTGTAGTGAAGGTCAACGTGCTTGACGATGAGAAGTTTCGCGCCGACAAGCTCTTCGTCTTTCCGCGTCGCCCACACCGTTCCGACCACTTTGCCGAGAATCATGTCCGTTCCTTCCTCACGGAAGTGAATAACGATTCAAGTTCAGATGCCGACCGGCTTCGCACAACCTTCTCCGCACTGATGACGGTGAGATTCGGAATTCCCCGGTATCGTTTTGCGCGGCCGCTGACAAGCGGAAGCCTGCTCTCAACACACACGCCGGCTATCAGCGCATCGAAATCGCGCACGCGCTTCGTTCGAATCTTCCCAAATCCGGTGCCAACGCTCTTGGCGCTTCGACCGTTCAGGCCAAGAATCTTCACCGCCTGCAGAGTGTCCTCAATTGCCCTCACTTCCGCTTCCGATTGCGCCAGAGAGAAAAGCTCGATGGCGTTGAACACCGTGGTGTAACAGAACACGGAGGACATCATCTTCCGCAACGGTGATATGCTCTCCGTTAGACGTGCCGGCGGCTGAAACAGCATATGGTGGATGAACACGTCGGTATCGACCACGACCTTCCGTGGACTCACGCGATCACTTCCTTTGCCCGCTTGCGGAACGCCCGCCCCGACAAAGTCAAGGCTAAGCTTCCTTGCGCAAGCAGGAAGCGCAATACGTTCTCTCTTGACTCAAACTGCGTTTCGCATATCCGGGCTACCTCTTCTTCGGTAACCCTCCGCTGCTGGAGAGCCTCGCTCAGGTGCTGTGAAGTAACGCGTACGCGGATCCGCTTCCCCTTATGCTCGTGCAGCGTTGCGTCGAGGTCGCGAGGCAAGAGCAACTCGCCGCGCTCACTGACTTCGGCGTCAAATTCCACACTGAGTTTTCGGTCTGTGTTCGTCGTCATCAGTTGTGTTCAGGGCATTGTTGAAACGCCCTCGCGACAAGGCTTGGGCTCACCACACTACCCGCAGTCGCCCGTCCATCGTACCAGATTGGTGAAAAGATTGAATCGACCGGTGAGATTGAGTGTGCAGGCTTAGCCGTAGATTTCCTTTTCGTTGCACTTGCACACTTGAACGATCTGCCGGTTAAACCGATAGGACCGGTGGGCAGACCGAGTCGAGTTGACGTAGAGCGTCGGCACGCGCACTGTCCCACACTTGGGGCACTTAACCCCACGCTCCATCATTCCTTTCTTGGCCTTCTCTGCAAAATCCGTTGACTTCGCCATAGTGTTTTCTTTGTAGATAGTTTTCGATTAGAACACTCTCACGATATTTCCGCCTGCTTCCACAGCCTTTCGCAATACCTGGTTCGTGTTGCCCAGTAACTCAACATCGCTCATATCACTCATCGACCCACACACACCGATACTCACCGTCACGGAAAAACTCCGTTGTTCGATGTTGATAATGTTGCTGGCAATGTTCTTCCGCAGCTTCTCCGACCAGAGATACGCTTCGTTCGACGTCGTGTGGACAAGCAGGACAGCGAACTGATTAAAGTCATAGCGTCCGACGATGTCGTACGGACGAACGAACGAGCGGACCATCCGGCCGACGTTCTGGAGAGCAAAGTCGAACCCCTCCTTTCCGTAGCGATTCAGGAGGTCGGACATGGTATCGATGGACACCATCACCAGCGCGAGGTCGGTAGCGAAATCGCTCGCCCGCTGCACTTCTTCCTGCATGCGGCCCATGAAATACTTCCGCGCCGCCACACCCGTCGTTTCATCCAACGAGATGTAGTTGTTCACAACATCCGTCAGGCTCAGAATCTCGAGCGCCCATGACGATGTCTCGACGAGCTTCTGCACAAGCTTCACCTCGGTCTCGGAGTAGGCCTTCTGATCCTTGCTCTCCACCACTAACACGCCGTAGCATCGGCTGATGGAGTTGAGCGGTAAGATCATGATCGACCCTTTCGAGTCGACACGCTCAGATGTATAGAAGCGCGGTAAAGCTGTGTTCTCCAGCCGCTCAACGATGCGCGGGACGCTCGTTTGAAGTACTTCTCCGGCCAAACTGTGCTGATGGTCGATCTCCTGGCTGACGGCGACGTAGGGGTCGTTCATCCTGTTGATGACGAACTGCACCACCCATGCTTTGCGCGTCTCGTCGAACAACACCACCGACACATAATCCCACGGAACAAGCCGCGTCGTCTCTTCCGCTAATGTGCGAACAATGTTGTAACGCGTGAAGTCGAGTTTCAGTTGATCCCGGATGCGCGCAATCGAACGAAGCACCTCGGAATCCAACAGCAGGTCGTACTTATCGGTGTAACTCTTAATGGTGGCGGAGATCAGCTTCGTGAACTGACCGAGCAGCGTCAGGGTCTCAGGCCCGAACGCATCCTCGCCCGACGCATCGACCACGAGAACGGCAACCGGTTCCCCAGCCTCGTTCTTGCGCTTCGGATAGAAGACGGGCACGCCGACAAACGACTTGACCGGCTCGATGCCCTCGTAGTAACCGAGCATCTCGATCTGGCCGGAAATGTTGATGCGGTTCACCACCACCGGCTGACCGCTCGACGCCACCTGACTCACCACGTCGCTTCCAAGCTCGCGCTGCCGGTAGGTGGTAAATCGTTCGCTATCGGACGCAAAGCTCTCCAACACCATCTGATTCTTTTCCCGATTGATCCAGAAAAACGCAACCGAGTGAGCGAAGTTCGCTTCCTTAATTGCCGTCAGCACTTTTTTCATCAGGAAGCTGAATTCCGATTTCGACCCACCCTTCCTCTCGAACACATCCGCATCGATATCGCAGAAATCGGACAGGCGGAATTCATACTTCTTAGGTTGCGAGGGAATCGACGTGCTGCTGGTAGAACCCGGGGGATCACTCACCCCACTGTTTTCGACAACTTCAACATTGAACTTCCTCCCCTCCGGTTGAAAGTCATCAAAAACGAGTTTTCTCATGTCGGGGGCTTCCTCAGATGTGGTCGGGATGTGTTCGGAGGACTTGTGCTCCGCCTCCCCTCTTGGTCTCCTCACCGTTACGACTAAATAGGCAACAGCAGAACCGGCCAGAACAAAGGCCACAATCTTTAACATGAGGGCAGATGCGCCAATACCCACAAAAAACAGAACGACGCCCGCTAAGACAATCAATTCCTGACGTAATGTGAGGGCATCAAACCAGGAACGAATTATCGATAACGCCCGGGCGTCAATCATCGAAAGTGATTATTGTTGATGGTGCCCTCAAGTTGCCACAAAGTTAGCCATTTAGCGAACGAAAGTCAAGGTAAGAACTCATCCTGTAATAACTCATCCCCCGGCACGTCTGACC
>JBGFRR010000079.1:0-3806 GCA_041695045.1 Bacteroidota bacterium | reverse complement strand
GCGTTGAACGTCCTCAACGCCCGGACAACATCCTCTTCTGTGACGCCCTGCTGAATCCACCGTGCGCACAGCGAGTCTGTGTTTGGAGTCTCTTTCGGTCCGAAGCAGGCATAACAGCCGCGATGATATGCCGGACAGATGGCTCCACAACCCGCGTGCGTGACCGGACCAAGGCAGGGTGTACCGTGAGCCACCATCACACAGACAATGCCGCGTCGCTTGCACTCCATGCAAACGCTGTGCGGCGGTGTGTTCGGCTTCCTGCCGCGGAGAAACGCGCTGATGACTTCTACGAGTTGCTGTTTGTTGATCGGGCAGCCGCGCAGTTCAAAGTCGACGAACACATGGTCGGCAATGGGCGTTGATTTGTTGAGCGTCTCAATGTATGCCGGCGTGGCGTAGACGATGGAAAGAAACTCCTTGACGTCTCGGAAGTTTCGAAGTGCCTGAATGCCGCCGGCGGTAGCGCACGCGCCAATCGTGATCAAGTGTTTTGATGAACGCCGGATTTGGTGAATCCTCTCGGCGTCGTGGGGAGTCGTAATGGAGCCTTCGACCAACGAGAGATCGTAGGGCCCTTTCACGACAGATCGGGAAGCCTCGGGAAAATACGCAATCTCGATCTGCTCGGCGATCGTCAGCAATTCGTCTTCGCAGTCAAGCAAGCTGAGCTGGCAGCCGTCGCAGGAGGCGAATTTCCAGACAGCCAATTTCGGTTTGCGCTTCTGAGGCGTCATCAACGTTTCTCCATATTCTCTCGATCACTCCACATTCCGCAATCTGAATTCTACAATCATTACACCTCCCACTTTGCGAGCCATTCTTTGACACGTCGATACCCGAAGACCGAACCATCCTTGCAGATGAAGGTCGGTCCGAACTGGCAGTGCCCGCAAAATCCGACAGCGCATTTCACGTTGCGCTCCATCGAGACAAAGATATTGTCGATGACGACGCCGCGGTGGTGGAGTTCCTGTGCTGTGAAGCGCATCATCACCTCGGGTCCACAGACCATTGCCACCGTGCTCGACGGGTCGAACGGCGCTCTGCGAATGAGTGTTGTTACAACGCCCACGTTCCCGCGCCATTGGCCGATTGCCCGATCGACCGTGACGTACACATCGAGGTCGAAATGGGCGCGCCACTCTCGGAGTTCTCGCGAGTACAGAATGTCCTCCGGAGTGCGCGCGCCATAGAGCAGAACGACTTTCCCGTACTTCTCCCGCTGAGAAAGAATATGATACAGCGCCGGGCGAAGCGGCGCCAATCCAATCCCTCCGGCCACAATCACGACATCGCTGCCCAGGGCCTGCACGACAGGCCAGCAGCTTCCAAAAGGACCACGCACGCCCAGGGTATCACCGCGTTTCAGTTTGCTCATGGCGAGGGTGACGGCGCCCACCACACGCGTCGTGTGCACGAGCATTGGCTTGGTTGGGTCGCCGCTGATCGAAATGGGAATCTCGCCCACGCCGAAGACATAGAGCATGTTGAATTGCCCCGGGAAAAACCAGAGTGGGTGAAAAGGCGACGGCATCGAGGCGTCAGAGGGATTGAGAGCGAGAAGGGATGAAGGGGCGATCTCTTCACGACGTTCCCCGTCGCTTCGAGACTTTTGTCCAGATGGGGCCGGTTCGAGTTCAAGCGTGAACGTGTCGGCGGTTTCCTTCCGCACCCGAAGAATTCGATACAAACGTGGAACCATCGGGTCGAAGCGGTCGGTTGTTCTTGCCGTCAGTTGTTCCATGTTCTTCGCACTTCATGGTTTACGCTTCACCGCCAACGTTGCCGTGGTGGACACCATACACATCGAGCAACTGTAATCTCGTTGCCTGAAGCCGCTGCTCGATGAGGTGAGCAAACCTTTTTAACAGCTCATAGCCCAAGTTGTGGTCTTCCTCGCATTTGGTACGCAGGCACTTGCCGTCGAGCGCAATGGCGCGCGTCAGCTCGGTCACCCGCGCGTCAAACCGCCAGTGATACGGCGGGATGAGCCAGGACCAGCCCAGGATCTCCCCTTCTCCCAGCGTGTCGATGGTGAGCGGCCCGCGATCGGGGGAAAAAATCTGCAGCGCAACCTTCCCAGCCCGGATAATATAAAACTGGTTTGCTTCTTCCCCCTCGCGAAAGATGAATTCCCCCGCATCGAAGCGCACGTTCGAGGCACAGCCAACGAGAAGTTGCAAGTGGTGAGCGTCGATGTCCTTCAAGAACGGATGCTGCGCAAGAATCGGTTCAAGAGTTTCCATGTTCGTCCTCCTTTTTCTGTACTGTTGTACTCACAAGCGCGTCCGTTGCGCGGATGGCAGCGACCTCTTCGGTAATGTCGATTGCGACGGGACACCAGGTGATACAGCGCCCGCATCCGACACAGCCGGAGGTTCCGAATTGGTCTATCCATGTGGCGAGTTTGTGCGTCATCCACTGACGGTACCGCGATTTCGCCGACGGGCGAACGCTCCCACCGTGGATGTACGAGAAATCCATCGTGAAGCAGGAATCCCATTTCTGCCATCGCTCCGCGTGTTGTCCTGTCAGGTCTGTGACATCCTCCACCGTCGTGCAAAAACAGGTCGGACACACCATCGTGCAATTCGCGCACGTCAGGCAGCGGGAAGCGACGTGGTCCCAACGAGGATGTTCATAGTTCCGATACAGCAAATCCTTGATGTCCGTCGTATCCAGCGTTCGTCCCATCTGATGGGCGGTCTCGGCCACAATGTTCTCTGCCGTGGTTTTCTCCTCCTCGTTAGCTTCCCGGTGCTCAATCTCTGCAAGAATCTCTGTCCCACGGTCGCTCCCAACCTCAGCCACAAAGTAGTGGCGGCCCGCTGTATGCTCATTCCCTTCAGGTTCGATCACTTCCGTAAGCGCAAGGTCATATCCAACGGTTGCCTTCGGACCTGTTTTCATCGAAACACAGAAGCACGTTCTCCCTGCTTCTCCGCAGTTGACGGCTATGATAAAGGCATTTTCGCGCCGCGCTTTGTAGACGGGGTCGACATACTGCCCGTTGAGAAAAACCTTGTCTTGGATAACAATGGCATGAATTTCACAGGAGCGGACTCCAAGAAAGGCATACTTCGGCTGATGTTCGTTTTCCTCTTGAATGTGGAAACCATCTTGCCGTTGTTCGGCACGCCACAGGCGACGGAGGGGCGGGTGAAGAAATTTCTTCCATGAATGCGGCCCGACAGCATAGCCGAACAACGCGCGATCGCCGCGCCGCTTCAGTCGATAGAACCCGCCATCCTGCTCATCCGTCCATCCCTCGGGCAGATTCTCTCCCGAGGCCAGTTCGTCATACACGATGGCGCCGTCGCGTACTGAGGGACCGACGATCGTATACCCACGGTTGCGCAGGGCGTCGAACAGCGCATCGAGGTTCGACCGGTCAAGTATTGCAGCGCCTTCCTTTTTCATTCAAGCGTTTTCCCCGACCCGTTCTTCTAACCAATCACACCATTGAGAAATGCCCGCGTCTGTTCTGCAGGAAGTTTCAAACACCGTCAGCTTCGGGTTCACACGCAAAGCGTTCTCCTTCAATACGTCGATGGTACAATTCACGTAGGGAAGGAGGTCGATCTTGTTGATGATGAGCACGGAAGCATTCCGGAACATGGGAGGATACTTCAAAGGCTTGTCGTCTCCCTCGGTCGTGCTTGCAACGACAATTTTCATCGCTTCGCCGAGGTCGTAGTTGGCAGGACAGACAAGGTTGCCGACATTCTCGATCACCAGCAGTTGAATGCCGGAAAGATCCATCGTTGCCACCGCATCTTCCACCAACTGTGCCTCGAGATGAC
>JBGFRR010000101.1:0-21408 GCA_041695045.1 Bacteroidota bacterium | reverse complement strand
TAATGTAGACAAGCGCGGACGGATTTATATAGGGGATGTCGTAAATGCCAAGATCCATCTTTACTCAGCTACAGGTGAGTATCTCCGAGCAATCGGGCGGAGGGGTCCAGGTCCGGCTGAGTTTGCACAAATTGGTGGTTCGCAGCTCACCCCAGAAGACTGGCTTTACGTTCTTGACGGTAATCTCAGAAGGGTCACGCTTTTTCGGAGCGACGAATTTCAAACTCCGGTACGGACGTTTACTGTGCTAGGCGGCCCGCAGGGCGAGGCACCTTCGATGACTGGTTCAATCAAGAATGGTCATTCTGGACTTTGGGCGACACCAAAGAATCAGCTGTTCATAGGATATAGCATCCCTTTTTCTCCAGCAACCTTACACGCAACCAGATATTTCAGGCTTTTTCAAGTTGACAGCATCGGCAGGTTAATTGGCCAGAAGCCCGTCGTGCAGGTTCCGGATCGACAGTGGCTAGTGCTCGAAGGCCGGGGATTTAGAGTTAGTCTCATGCCATTTGCTAGTCGCCCCGTAATTTACCTCGGTCCCAGCGGCCATATCTACTACGGTCATACAGATGATTTGTCGATCTCTATTGTTGATGTGTCAGGCAGGATGATCGGGAAGATACAGTACCCTGTTAAGCGTATCAAACTCACGTCAGAAATGTGGACACGAGAGCTTCAGCAATGGCCTGACCGTTCTCTCACCATGGAAAAGATAAAACGATCGAGAAGCCCTGTTCCGGAATACCTGCCGGCTTTCGAGGACTTTGTCGTTGATGATCAGGAACGCATTTGGGTTGCCGTTAACACCGACGATCGACAACATTACAAGTGGCTGGTCTTTAACAGAGAAGGCAAACTTATGGCCGATCTGATACTTACCAACGAGGTGATGCTTAAGCTGGTGAAAAATGGCTACGCTTATGGCATTCAAACCACACGGGATGGCCTCCAATCTGCTGTTCGTTACCGAGTGATCGAAAAGAATCAGCCATGATTTCTGACCGCGCTCGTAGCACACTCAACAATATTTTTAGCGGTATCTTAGTGCTGTGCGCACTGACCGTCACTGGTTTGCTACTCTGTAAGGAGTTTGGCAACAGACCGCCCGTCCAAACAAGTAGGGTCGAGAATTGGAAAGAATTATTAGGACACGGCCATTGGCTAGGACCGAAAGAGGCAAGGATATTATACGCTTGCCCATGACGCCAAGGTGAGGATTGACATGGGACGGTCCAAGGAATAATCCGCGTCAATGAAGGCGCCAGATCTCAACTTTGAACTTGAAACTTGGCACTTGAAACTTCTCTCAACACGCTGGCGCATGATGAGAGGATAAGGATAATGGAAAATGTCGCGAAGTGACCCCCTCGGGGGAAAATGGGAGATGCAATAAGAATGTAAACGAATAAAGAGCGCCACACAGGAAGACCTTGCAGGACTTTAACATAGGATGCAGTGGAAAAGCAGAAGAACACAAGGAGGAGGTTCTATGCCGATCAAGATCGACGAGGTTGTGAAATTCGTTACAGAGAACCTCAAGAATGTGCACAGCACGAGCGACGTGGCACGGCACTTTGGGAGAGCAAGTCAGACGATCAACCGGGCATTTGAGATGAAAAGGAGGATTCCCTTACGAGAATTCATCAGACAAGAAAAGGTAGAACGGATGAAACAACTGCTGCGCGTTTCCGATCTTTCGTGCAAAGAGATCTGCTATGAGGTTGGCTACCGCATGGATTACGGCGCAAGGGTGTTCAAGGAGGAGGCCGGAATGACGATGGGGCAATTCCGACAGGTGAATAGAGACGGTGGTTTTTTTTGGGGGGGGGGGGAGAAAGATGGAAGTGATTAAGCTTCTGCTGAAGGATACGAAGGCGCGGGATAGTAACAACTACATTTCTCATGCTGTTTGATTGGTCAACCTTTTGAGTCAACCGATTTAGTCAACCGAAAGAGTCAATCGAATTTTGTTGCGTTTGACGCGCAGACAGCACATCTTCTTGGCGGCCTCACCGAGAACGGCACATGACACTCACGACGCAAGTCCTTCTAGAGATTGGCAGGGGAGTGCGGCTTCTCCCTTTGGCTCTTCTGTTTTTGGTACCCTTTGCAGTATCGAATGAATTGATGGACGGCATTACGACCGCAAAGGGTCTCGCTTTCGCGGCTTTGTTGACTGCTTCCATTGTTTCTCTCTCATTAAGACTTATTCTTTATCGTGCCGGGTTGTCAGTCACCATCAACTGGTTGGACCTTGGGATAATCTCTTTCTGGATGTATTCCGCGTTGCGAACGCTTTTCACCCCTTATGCTGCGTTGTCGGACGTTGGTCTCTTCTCCATGATGATTTGTCTGTATTTCCTTTTCAGGTTTTTTCTCGGACGGGACGCGGATCAGTTCGATGATTCCGCCAGCAAAGTTACAACACTTCATGTGCTAGCAACCGCGTTCCTTGTGGGTGCATTGCTGCAAGCAATGTATGGCATGTTGCAGCTGCATGGCCCTAATCAGCTCCAGGCATCAGGCTCTTTCAAGCTTCGGGGTTCTTTTGAGAATCCGGATGCTTATGCGGGGTACTTGGCATCAGTGATGCCGTTTGCATTTGGGCTGTATTTCTTACTTTCTCGTCAAGCCTGGGAAAATCGCCGTTTGAAATATCTTGGTGCAGCGACGTTCCTTTCTGGTTTGCTTGTGCTTCCGGCGACGATGATACGAAGCTCGTGGTTAGCTGTTCTTGCCGGAATCATTGTGGTCTTTTTGCACAAATACGAAATCAGAGAGAAGATAAAGCAATACTTTCGGTCGAAGCGGCTTCTTCTCGCGGGCGCTATTTGCGGCGTTGTGATTATCGTTTCCGGAATTGCAGGTTTGTACGCCTTGAAACCGGAGTCCGCGGAGGGGAGGCTTTTGATCTGGAAGATCACGTTCAACATGATTAAGGAATCCCCTCTCTTCGGAGTCGGGTTTGACCGATACCAAGTAGAGTATGGTAACGCGCAAGCAACGTATTTCACGAGTGGCAATGGAGCTCCCTACGAGGAACAACTTGCGGGCAACGTGAAGCATGCCCACAACGAGTATCTGCAAGTACTTGCCGAGACAGGAGTCGTTGGTCTGATGCTTGCCCTGATGATTGTTGTTACTGCCTTAGGTGCATTGAGGACGACGCAGATCCCGGATAATTCGGGGCAGGCCCGGTCAACCGGTGTTTGTAGAGCAGCGTTGATAGCGAGTGCGCGTGCCTCGCTTGTTGCGATTCTCGTTTCATCGCTCTTCTCTTTTCCCCTCCACATATTACCGACGGCGATAAACTTTGTCTTCTTGTTGTCGTTGATATCAATCTTGGGACACTACGAAGACCTCTTTCAACTCGATCTTAGTCCGAATTGGTTGAAGCCGTTAGGCGTTGCTGGCATGATATCCGCGCTGATTGCGGCAGTCTGGGTGATCGATTGCCGTCAGGCGTACATTGAATGGAACGATGGATTTCGCCGATCGCAGCGGCTCGATTGGCGGGGAGCGATCTCCGCCTACGAATCTCTCAAAGACCGGTTGCGAGAGAACGGCAAATTCCTATTCATGCGTGGTGCGGTACTGGTGTTGGCGGGAGAGCATGCGGGAGCGATCCGGATGCTCGAGGACGCAAAGCAGCGATTTAACGATCCAAATTTATGGATCTCGCTTGGACAGAGTTATGAGACTGTCGGTGATTTTTCTTCCGCAGAGAAGCATTATGCACATGCTTCATATATGATTCCACACAAACTTTACCCGCAGTATCTACTGGCGAAAATGTATCAAAAGAATGGCAAAGAAGTGGATGCATTGCGCACGGCTGAAGCCATAGTGCGGGCAAAAGAAAAAGTACAGACGACGGCAGCGAATGAAATGAAGGCTGAGATGCAAAGGTTCTTACAATCTGCAAGGACCCACTAATCATTCACAATCACAAAGGAGGCCATCATGTCAGCACAAATAAAACGCGCAGGTGTCAAGGGCGTGAGAATCCTTGCGACCATGCTGTTTGTGTTTCTCATGCTTTTCAATATCCAGCTTGCGTTTGATGACGGCGGTGCTGGTGATATCAGCCTGCTGGGGTTGAGGCTTTCGGCGTTTGTGCCGAGCGCCGTGGCGACGCAAAGCCCTGGTGAACGATGTGTTGCGAGTTGCGGTCACAACGACTGCTGCAGGGTGTGCTACATCAACGGGGGGTGGGTCTATGCCTACGATTACACGTCAAGAGGCTGCGGCGTCTGCCCCAATTGGAGCCAGTTATAGCCGTTCGTTCATGTTCCGAGGATCCGGTCCGCTGGAGGTAATTGCCTCTTAGCATGAGCATTTCAACTATTCGTGACGCCGAGGGAAGGAATTGCCAAAAGACTCCTTCGGCGTCAGGCTGTCAATTGTTTTCTCTCGATACATATTGTATAAAACACCTTAAGAACCCCAGGCAAGTCTTTGTATGAGAACGGCTCTCATGTTCGCATGTGCGGGGATCATATGTCTTTGTTCCTGCCAGCAGAAAAAACAACCCAAACAACCCGTGGAAAATATACCACACGCAGGAAGCGTTCCTTTGATAGACGATGGTCCTCCTCTTTCTGAAATTGCTAAGATGATCTGGATTGGACATGATTCAATCCTAGTGACGGACAGGAGCTCACAACTTCAACTGTTCGTCAATTATCGATTCGCAAAAGTTGTTGGAAAAAAGGGAAAAGGTCCGGGAGAGTATGCTTCCATGTGGTACTTCCAAGCAATCGGAGATACTGTCTTTGTCTTTGATCGACGTTCCGGGAAAATCATTGAATACTCACTAGAAACAGACGAAGTATATGATGAAGTAGTAAATACAAACTTGACTCAATTCCATGGCTTTCTCAGAGCGAATGGGACGTTTTATTTTGGATACTCCACTTACACGGGGGAGCCCGAACCCGAAAAATGCTTGCTCTATCAATTGGACAACGATAACAAACTAACTGAATTGAATTTTCGCTACTCAGATCTTGGCTCCGACAAGATTGTGTTTGCGTATTCACCGGCAGCAACTGTACGAATGAAGGCGAAGGGCGAATTTTTATATGTAATATGGCCCTTTTCTCCACGGATATGGATCTATGATCTCAGGAAGAATAAAATTGAATCGTTCAAACTGGAGTTAGATTATCCTGAGCAGACAGATCTTAGGAACGTTACTGATTTACAAACGCAGGCCAAGTTTCTGGAGCAAATTGAGATGGTGGATGATTTATTCCTCACGAATAAAGGAATAACCTTGTATACCGTAGTGCCGAAGTTTGGCAAATTCCCCACAAAGGAAACTTCGAAGATTAGGTTATACACATATGCAGGGAAAGAACTGACCCATTTCAATGTCTCCCCATTTGTATGGCACGCAGAGGATAGTCTATTAGCACGATGGGAAGTTGATACAACTCAATCCGGGGATCGATACCCTTACCGAATCACGTGGGAGACCTACCAGTTTGCCCAGTAAAATACATTTTCGAGTAAGAGCCAGTCTTGCCCTTTGGCTGATAGCGTCACTCTTATTTAGTCATAGCTGCGTAGATTTGTCGGACAAACCCGTGAAAGGCCATTCGAAAGGGGAAGAGATTGTGCAAAAGATTGCAGAAGAAGCGGGCGTGCAATCTGAGAGGTTTTTCTTGATCTCGTCAGATGTATCCCGTACTCGTCTTGCTGAGAGACTTGAGAGTATCGACGACAAAGTTGATGGCAATTGGAACTTCATCGTGGTTGCGGGTGATTTCAGTCAGATCAAGATGTTGAACGCAATGTATGGGAGGAAAGGAGTGAAATTTTCATCATGTAGCGATACGTTATGGGAGCAACTAGTGAAAACGGACAAGAGGTTTTCGATGGGCCTCTTTTTAGGAGCAAAGCGCCAGCCAGATGAGAGCTTGTTGCTCTACGATGGATTTGATATTCCTGCGCCAAAACGGATGGAAGCTGTCCTTGAATTCATACAAAACTGAAGCGAATTTCCAATTCTTTGAATCTTTTGCGACTGACAATGGCGATTGGTTCATCAAAATCATCAACAAAGTTACTGCCTTCTGGGCAAAGAATAGTGGCGTTTTCTACCATTCTCCTCCTAGTCGGCGCAAATGTTCTCCAGATCAATAGAAACATTACGCTCAAGGGAGAAATCCATCACGCAACCACACAACTCCGCGACCTGGAGAAGAAAGTCTCTTCAATGGAAAGGGAGACGGGCTTCGTGGGAGTCGCCGTAGCGCTCAGTGAGTTAGGGATCCAAAACTACGTAGACTATCGCAATAGGTACAAGCTTTTAGCATTCTTTTCGATGAACGATTGCTCCTCCTGCCTAACTGAAGAGACTCTCCGCTGGGGAGAGCTTTTTCAGAACTACAGGATTCCTGTTGTCGCAGTTTCAGTGAGCAAGGATTCTGCTGATGTGCTTACATATCGGAGAAAGTATGACCCCGCATTCCATGTATTTCATAGCGGGGATACGATACTAGAAAAGTTAAGAGGAAGCCGCACGCCCTTAGTGTTACTACTTGGCCAAGAAAACAAGATAATACTGGCGCAAGAAGCGGAGGTTGGAAACAATGCTAAGCGGGAACGATTTTATTATCAAGTCTCACAAATAATTTCTCCAGCGAGGTAGCTACCGCTCAGATTCTCGTTCACTGCATTGTTGCGGTCGTCTCCAGTTGCTTCTCTTTCAGGTTTTGTCCATCTTCTCGCCGTAAACCCCCAGACCGCAAATGTCCCTTCCCTCTCTTTCCATCCGCCGCCCCGTCACGACGCTGATGTTCTACACGGGCGTCGTGCTGCTCGGCGTCATCGCGTTTCAAAACCTCGCGGTTGATTTTCTCCCTTCCATCAAGATTCCCAGGCTCACTGTTCAAACCTCTTACCCTAACGTCTCACCCGAAGAAATCGAAAACACTGTTACACAGCCTCTTGAGGCTACGCTCGGCACGGTGACAGGAGTAAAGAAAGTTTCCTCCGTTTCGCGTGAGGGGCTTTCCATTATTAATGCGGAGCTTTACTGGGGTACGAACATGGACTTCGCGATGCTCGAAGTGCGCGAGAAGTTGGATCAGATCCGTGCTTCGCTGCCGCGGGAGGCTGGCCGGCCGACGATTCTGCGCGTCGATCCTTCGGCGGAGCCGATAATGACGATAGCCGTCTCGGAAAGGAAACAGGCAGTGCGCCTTGAGCGGACATTGTTGCAATCAAATGGAGTTATGAATGAGAAAGCCATCGACGAAGCAACGGAGCAAGGGAGATGGGGAGAAGATTAGTCGAGACTGGTTGAGCTGAAGGAAACAGCCCATGCACTTATCAAGCGTCGCATTGAGCAAGTCAGCGGCGTCGCACAAGTCTCAGTGTTAGGCGGTGTGGAGCGCGAAATCTAAGGGAGGGGGTTCTATGCCGTTCAATTCAGAAGAAGTGAAACTCTTCATTCGCGAAAACATTAAGACTATTCGCGGAGAAAGGGATGTGGCCCGACATGTTGGGAAGTCGGTAGAGACCGTCCGGAAGGATTTTTCGAGAAACGGGGAGAGTCTCTCGCGCTGTATCCTCGAGACACGCATCGAGAAGATGAAGCATCTGTTGGCAACAAGGGAGCTTCCCTGTAAAGAAATTTGTTTTGAGGCAGGTTTTCGGCGAGAGGATAGCGGCGCCAAACGGTTCAGAGAGGACGTAAAAATGAGCATGACGGCTTATCGAGCGCTCTATAAAATAAAATCCCCCCAGAAAAATAGGCTGAAAAGACGAATAGCTCATGCATACTGAAAGTACCTCCCGAAAGTACCTGCCAAAAGTACCAACCGAAAATGCCAAGCGATTTTTATTGCAGATGAGGGAGGCGAGAGGTAGATTTTGGTTGAGGAAAATCATAGGTTCATTTTCAACAACTAATAACTAAACCCCAGGAGGCATGTATGAGATCCAAAGGCCAGAAGCGAGGCGCTAGACTTTTCGTACTCTTGGCATTTGCCTTGATGGGCTTGGCGCTTTCAGGAACATTTTCAAATGCTAAAGCCGATTGCTGTAGGGATTATTGGACGGCTACGTATGGCCCCGATGGCCTGTGCTGTCACCGGGGGACAAATTGCCATCCCTGCGTAGACGTGATTCTAAATTAGGCTTAGCACTCGGATGTGAAAGGGTAGAGCTTCTTTCCACACAGTGCATCGCTAGTAGGTGAGGTTCTTCGGATTAGTCGTTCTTTCAATTGGCTGTTTCGAAGTAACCTCCCTACCTGTGTTTGCGGTCCTTCCTATGAGTTTTTATGCCAAAACGACTATTGTTTCCTGCGCTGTTGACCATAGGTTGTTTGCTCTTGCCCTTTGGTATTTGGAAGCTATTTCATAGCGGCGGAGTTAAAAGTTCCTCGAGCCAACGCTCATTCCCCAAGGTTTCCCTGCCAGCAATTCAAGCGGCTATCAATGGTGGCATCGACTTCTATGAAGGAAAGCTGGTAGTCGTAGCTTTTTCTCCCACTGATTGCGGGATATGTTTGGAGATATTGACCCAGTTGAACGAAACCTACGAAAGCTCTCACAACTCTTTACCAATCGTTGGTATTGTGGGTACGCCGTACAGGCAGGCGGTGAGCAAGATTCAAGAAAGGTATGCTTTGAGTTTTCCACTTTTTTATGATAGCCTGAGTAGTGTGAGGAACTCTCTCACCAATGAACCGAAGCCGCTCCTTGTTTTACTTTCAGACGGTATAATCGAGAAACAGGCTCTTGTGGGAGCGCCAGAAAGTGTCCGTGAAGTTGAAAGTATCATGACAGCTCTTCTCTCAAAGTGAATTGAAACGAATAGACATGAACATGGTAATTGCCTTGGTACTGATTGCATCTCTTTTACTTACGGGATGCAAATCTCGCAGCCAGGAGGGATTCGCCTCTGATGTTAATCAAGAGCCCCCTCAAATTGGGAGCCTCACGAAAAGAGGAGAGCGGATGGGCCTGAACCTAATTCGGCAGGTTCGGTTGGACACTGATGGTGCCGGCTTTATGCTTCGCTTTCACAACCTTGTTTACCGTGATAAGCGATTCTATGCTGTAGGTACAGCTCATCCAGAAGTTTACATCTATGGTGAATCGGGAAATTTTTTGAAGACCATTGCGATCGTCCCGAAACCGAAGTCGGGTTGTTCGTTTCTCAATATTGCCAAAGGGATGAACGGAAATTTATGGATTAAAGATATCGGTTCGTCCGAGATTTTGGAAATAGATTCAGTAGGTCAAGTTGTATCGAGAGTTTCCACACAGGATATGCCCGAAAAAGTAGCAATCAGCCCTGCAGGGTTGGAAATCGTTGATACGCCTACAGGGGCGCTGATTTTTTCCACGGTCTACGAAGAGGCAATAGAGTTGTCGGATTTTCTCGCTAAGACTTTGATAATTGGCTGCTTTGACAAAAGTGGTAAGCTTGTAAGGATGTTTGCAAACCATCATCCATCTGTTGCTGAATTTGGGCTTTTTACACTACAAGCATCAACGTTTACAATTTATGATAAAGAAATCTATCTATTGGAAGAAGCTTTACCATTCATTCGTGTTTTTTCGTTCAATGGGGAGCTCAAACGCAGCTTTGGAGCGAAGAGTTCGCGTCATCGGCGACTGGAGAAGGAAACTCCTCAAGCATCGGTCAAGCAAGCCGTAAAATTCATTAATAGTCATACGCGATATGTGAGGACTAAGGTTGTCGCAATCCGTGGGTACGAACAACCTCTTCTTATTGTTTACTACACTCACGCTTTGCTCTCTGAGGAAAACTTGTCGAGAGAATACTATGATGTGGAACGAGAACACTACTTGGCAATCTACACCTTAGTTGGTGAGTTGTTAGAGAACGACGTAAAAATTCCGGGTGAACTCCTCGATGTTGATGACAAATCCAATCTTGTTCTCTTGCTCAGTAACAGGCCTGACAACCGAGTGGTTGGCCTGTATTCAATGACTCTGAGTACGCAGGGACAAGAATGAAGAGCCATGAGAAAGATATTCCTGCATCCTTCCCATCGACATCTTAGTCTGCATCCAATATATGGATGGTCTACCTTCTGCATGGCCGTTCTCATCGCATACAACTCGCTTGGATGTGGTTCTAAGCCCGTTACGTTCCAGTTTGAAAAAGTACGGGATATTTCCATAACGCTAGATGAACATGAAACCGTCTGCAATGTGTATGACCTTGCAGTCGATAACGACCGTAACATTTACCTTGTTGATAGGACATGTCATGCCGTGTGGGTACTTAATGAACACGGCAGAAAAGTTGCTCGTATCGGTGGGAAAGGCCGTAGCGGCCCTGGTGAGTTAGGAGCGCCAACGAGCATTGCTCTTCTTGATGACACAGTTGCCATCTTAGAAGCAGCCAACCAACGTGTGTCCTTCTTTTCACGTAGTGGCACGTACCTGTATTCGTTTCGATTGAAAGAGACAGGCCAATCAAGTGGTATAGAGTTTGGCCCGCAAGGCATGCTGATCGTGAGCGAATCAATCGGTTTGCGAAACTTTGATTTCTATTCACTCGATGGACATTTACTCAGAGGAAGCGATACCAAAACAACTTCGCCAATACTTTTACCTGTCCGGCTCCCAGGCGGCCACATGTCCCTTGCCCCCGATGGGAACATACTTTTTTCGTTTATCCGGGAATACAGTGTGGTTAAAATGAACTGGGAGGGAGAAGTACTCGCGAGGTATAGGGCTGAACCCCCACGCTATCAACCTCCTCTTCTCAGTTCGTTTGAAGAATCGAGCAAGCAGTCGCATTTCTCGATTGTTGGTCTGCCGCTTCAGATAGATGATGTTGTTCTGGTGCAGTGGTTCCGAAGAAGCGTTCATCCCGAGAGTAAGGATAAAGTTGAGATGGAACGCTTTGCTGACCTTTTTACGCTCGAGGGTAAACCTCTGCAACTCGCGATTCCTCTTCCGCATATCTTTCTGGCAGTTAACAGCGGGTACATCTTTGGCATTGATGCTGACCCAATAGGTTCGGGGGCTCCTAATCCTTCCATTGTGGTTTACCGATTAACGCGAAATTGAACAGAAGCAGGGAGCTATTGAGAACTCTGCTATGAAAAAAGAGTGAATCTTTGAAAATTTGGAATATTTAAGCACTTTTTTCATCCGGCGTGGTGAAGCCAGGATTCATGACCGCTGATGTCAAGCAGCATATCTCAATCGGGGTAACCATGTAGCAACTCCAAGAACTTTGCAGGCTTTCTGTTTTATCGTTCCTACCTCCATTCCCTCAACCCTTTGTTCTTGCGCGTACCTCTCTGTGCTATTTCCTTCTCGTATATTCACCGGGATAATCCTGCTCCTTTTCGCTTCTCTGTCGCCGCGTTCTTGTTTATCATTGCCATCGCTTTTTCCGGCCCAGTTGAATCAAGCGGGTTAGAGTAGCTTGTATTCCAAATTTTCGTTCTTATCAATTGTGCTTGAAGAGCAGTTCAGGTTGCGTTTGTTCCTAGATTTTCCGAGATTGGACATGAATACCGCATAACGTCTCATGTCCCTTTCATCTCTTTCTATCCGCCGTCCCGTCACCACGCTCATGTTCTACACCGGCGTGGTGCTGCCCCGCCAATCCCGACTGAAAACATCGGGACGCAAAGAGCGCGAATCCCTGCCTGCGGCAGGCAGGCGCCAAAGAACTGGCGGACGCAAAAAGCGCGAAAGATGGCGGGCAAGTCGGTGTTGTAGCATTCCAAAACTTAGCCGTAGATTTTCTCCCTAGCGTTAAGATCCCCAAGCTCACTGTCCAAACGTCTTATCCCAACGTCTCGCCTGAAGAAATAGAAAATACAGTCATACAGTCCATCGAAGCAACGGCAAGCGGTACCATCCGCCCTGAATACGCCTGTTGATAAGGTGCGGAAAGATTCCTATTATTGAATAAACTCAAGGACGGATATATGAAAGAACTTGATCGCATCACCGTTGATCCTGAAGTCTGTCTTGGCCAGCCGATTATCCGGGGCATGCGGATCACCGTATCGCTCATCCTCAAGCAAGTAGCCGCCGGTATGACAAACCAGGAAATCCTACAAGCATATCCTGAGCTTCAAGAGGAGGATATTCGACAAGCCCTGCAGTACGCCGCGTGGCTAGCCTCAGAGAGATCAACGTTGATTCCTGTCGGGAGCACCGTCTAAGGATTCATCGCAAATGGTAAGGAGGTGATAGTATGTCGCTCAAGGAAAAAGTTGTCGAGGAACTGAAGAGCTTCACTGAAGAAGAACTCAAGGAGCTTGCAGCCTATATGACGTTCCTCAAATTTCGCTCGCGGGCAAAGTTCATCTTATTAGCAATGAACGAAGAGGAAATCGCTCAACTCTACGCCGAAGTTGGTAACGAAGACCGGGCAATGGCAGAGGAAGGCATCTCTGATTATCATGCAGGATTGAAGAGGGAGGATACGCATTGATCGTCAAGAGAGGAGAGATCTGGCTTGCCGATCTGAATCCAACGCGTGGTTCAGAGCAAGCAGGTGTCCGTCCCGTCTTAATTTTTCAAAACGATCTGCTCAGTAAATTTACCGCCACCGTTCTCGCCATTCCCTTCACGACAAATCTCCGGCGTGCTTCTCTTCCTTCCGGTGTTCTGATTCAAAAAGGCGAAGGAGGCGTGGAGAAAGACTCTGTCGCCTTATGTCATCAGCTTCGAGTGTTGGATAAGACACGGTTACAACAGAAATTAGGAATAGTGAGCCCTGAAATTCTCGTTGCAGTTGAAAACTGTGTGCTCTTTACAATGGGTGTATTATGAGGACTAAATAAGGATGCCATTCGTACGTATAGTGATTTCGTCTTAAACTAAGACTTCAGAAGCAAAGCAACGTTGATTAGATTCTTGCATGTCACTCCCATCGGTCTCCATACGCCGCCCGGTTACCACGCTCATGTTCTACGCAGGCGTGGTGCTCCTTGGTGTCATCGCATTTCAAAACTTAGCCGTTGATTTTCTCCCCAGCGTTAAGATCCCCAAGCTCACGGTCCAAACGTCTTATCCCAACGTCTCGCCGGAAGAAGTTGAAAACACCGTCACCCAACCTCTTGAAGCTGCACTCGGCACGGTTACAGGAGTAAAAAAAGTTTCCTCCGTTTCGCGTGAGGGGCTTTCCATTATTAATGCGGAGCTTTACTGGGGTACGAACATGGACTTCGCGATGCTCGAAGTGCGCGAGAAGTTGGATCAGATCCGTGCCTCGCTGCCGCGGGAGGCTGGCCGGCCGACGATTCTGCGCGTTGATCCGTCGGCGGAGCCGATTATGACCCTAGCGGTGTCTGAGCGTCTGCGGGGCATTCAGGTTGTAAAACAGGTCGCAGCGTCTCATGGTAACAAGGGTGTTCCCCAAAGCAGTGGACAATTAGTTGAGTTGAAAGAAACCGCCCGTGCACTTATCAAGAGGCGTATCGAACAGGTCAACGGTGTGGCGCAAGTCTCAGTGCTCGGTGGAGTCGAGCGGGAAATCCATGTCAACATCGACACACGAAAACTGCAAGCGTTCGGTCTCACACTGGATCAAGTCTCACAAGCCCTTGCAAGTGCAAACCTGAATTTGCCCGGCGGCACGATCAAACGAGGCCTCTTCCGCTACTCACTCCGAACAGTCGGTGAATTCACGAACGTTGAGGAAATTCGCAACGTTGTCGTCGGTCAGACGCAGCTCGGGCGGAGCATTACCATCAGCGACCTCGGCTGGGTTGAAGATTCCTTCAAAGAACGAACGGGCATCACACGCTACAATGGCAGCGAGATCATCGCCCTGCAGGTCCGCAAAGAAGCCGGAGCCAATACGATCGAAGTTTCCGAGCGCGTTCACACTGTACTCACGCAGCTTCGCACAGAATATCCTACCCTCCAGCTCGACGTAATTACCGACCAGGCCGAGTTCATTTCCAAGTCCATCACCGATGTCCAGCAAGCCATTATCATCGGCGCGGTGTTGGCGTTTCTGGTGCTCTTCTTCTTCCTGCGGAGCCCGAAGTATCCGATTATCATTGGCCTCACCATCCCTATCTCGATTCTCGCAACCTTTGTGGCGATGTACTTTCTGGGTATCAACCTCAACATTATCTCGCTCACAGGCCTTGCGCTCGGCATAGGAATGTTGGGAAACAACGCGATCATCGTCGTTGAGAACGTCACTCATCTGCGCGAAAAAGGTCTTGGCATCGTAGAAGCGGCTCTGCAGGGTGCACAGGAGATCAATCTTGCCCTTACCGCATCTACGCTCACAAACGTGGCCATATTTCTCCCCATCATCTTTGTTGAAGGCGTTGCGAGCCAATTGTTTGTCGATATGGGCGTGACGATGACGATCTCCCTGCTTGTCTCCCTGCTCGTCGCAGCCACCATTGTGCCGACTCTGGTGTCGCGAGAAGTCG
Source organism: Bacteroidota bacterium (assembly GCA_041695045.1). GTDB lineage: Bacteria > Bacteroidota > Ignavibacteria > UBA10030 > UBA10030 > JBGFRR01. The sequence continues at coordinate 6,986 of JBGFRR010000101.1, read as the reverse complement.
GGTTATCCTGGCGTCCGATGACGCTCGGCCAGTACTCGGAACGACACCGAGGCATTCAGCGTGGCGTGATGCGGAAAATCTGGTACGTGCTCACGTTTCCCCTGCGGCTTATCGTTGTTATCGTTCTTACGCTTTCGAACAGCTTGATGGCGTGGATAAGAAGTGCCGTTCAGTCGGTCTCTCCCAAATTCTACGGCCTCGTAGATCGCTTCAGTGCAGCAAGTTATGCAAGTTTGGATCGGTTCCTCCAGTGGGCTCTTCAGCATCGACCGACGGTTCTGGGAGCGACCATTGCACTGTTTGGCGCGAGCATTGCAGTTGCATGGTTCATACCCAGCGAACCGGCGCCGGATATCGACCAGAGCAGATTCTCAGCACAGGTCTACATGCCGAAAGGGACGACGCTCGAAGGAACATCCGAGTTTGTCCACACAGTAGAATCTGCCTTTCAGCAAATGCCCGGTGTTAAGGGAGTCTACGCCGTCATCGGCATTCCAGAGGAGCGCACACTCTGGACTGTCGCTGATGCTTCGATGGAAAAAGCCGAGCTTGAAATCAAGGTAACGGATGAGGCAGCAACGCAGCAGGTCATCGAGCGTGTACGGCAATATCTCGAAAGCATTCGCCCTTCATTTGCAGGAGTGGAATTCTCGGTCAAACGCCGTGGGACAACGTTTGAGCAAATCTTGCGACCCGAACCGAATGACATCAAAGTGCGCGTGATTGGACGAGACTCTGACCGGGCATATACGATTGCTGAGGAGTTTGCTCAAAGACTCAAGGATATTACGGGATTGGTTGACGTCCGCACGTCGCTGCAGCGAGGGAGCCCGGAGTACCAGCTCGTGGTCGACCGCGAGCAAGCCGCTCGGTATGGGCTTTCCGTATACGCGGTAGCGCAGTACGCTGCGGGCCTGGTACGTGGGAAAGAGGCGACGTACTTAAGCGATTTTGACAGGAAAATCACCATTCGTGTGCAGCCGACAGGCGATGTACGGCAGAATATCGACCGGATTCTTTCTTCTTCGATGACGGTTGCCGCATCGTTTGTCCCGCTTCGTGAACTCGTGAAATGGCAGCACACTGAAGGCTTTGCTGAAATCTGGCGCGAGAATGGTCAGCGCGCTGTCATCATTGCCGCAAATGTGAGCGGGCGGTCCATTGGAGCTGTTGTAGACGATATTCAACGAGCAGCGAAACAGGTGTCGTTACCTGTGGGATACAGCATCTCGGTTGGAGGTGAGAAGGAGGAGATTCAGGAATCATTTCGGAGCCTCTTGATCATCATCCTGCTCTCGATCTTTCTCGTGTACATGATTCTTGCAGCCCAATACGAATCGATTCTTTATCCGTTTGTTATTCTCCTGACGAGTCCGCTCGCGTTTATTGGAGCAATCTTGGCGATGGCTGTGACGGGACAGCATTACAATGTGATGTCGCTCATTGGCCTTGTGATCATGATCGGTGCGGTGGACAATAATGCGGTGATTGCAGTGGACATTATCACGGCGTTGCGAAGGCAAGGCCAGAGTCTCATCGGGGCGATCAAGGAAGGTATGCGTGTGCGGCTCCGCCCGATTTTGATGACGACGGCAACGACGGTGCTTGGGATTATTCCGCTTGTGTTCGAGTTCGGCACAGGTTCGGAGTTAGTGAGAGCGCTAACGGCACCGTTAGTGGGTGGGCTTCTCGCCTCTACGCTCTTTACGATTGTTGCAATTCCGATTGTGTATTCTTACATCGATCGCTGGGCGATGGGGAGAAAGAAATTAGAAGCAGCGGTGTGATTGGTTATGGAGATGTTTTTCATCGGCATCGGCATTCCTGCCAATACCGTTGTGGACGCACTATGCCGCGACGAAAGTATACGACTTATATCTTTCTGATGGGCTGTGGTTTGAGCTGAAAATCTATCCGAATCTTGCAGTCAAATTATTTTGAAGTTTCGTCTAACTCCTTGTTCGAATGCAGACTCCGGCAAAAATCGTCGTAACCGAAAGAACAGGGTTGCATCTTTACCAACACGATAGCGCAACGCTGGCGATTTGCTCTGGATTATCCGCAGAACACAATCGGCCACCAGAATTGGTTCAGGAGCTTTCTCTTCGTATTGACGTATTGCTTCCAAGGCTCGTTCGCGCCATCGGGCATAGTCGCCGATGCGGCTGGCAGCCTCCTGCCGGTTACGACCCAAATTGGTCTTAATGAACCCCGGTTCTACCACTGAAACTTTGATGTTGAATGGCTTGACCTCGTGACGCAGCGCCTCGGTATATCCCTCCAGGGCAAATTTGCTAGCGGAATAAAAGCCCCGAAACGGCACAGAAACCAATCCGGCCAGTGAACTGAGGTTGATGATCTGTCCACTGCCTTGGCGACGCATGATCGGTAGCACCGCATTAACTATCCTAACCACACCCCAAAAGTTCGTCTCAAATTGAGCTTTTGCCTCCTCTAATGAAGCTTCTTCAACAGCACCTCCCAATAGATAGCCAGCGTTGTTAATAAGGATGTCCAGCCGTCCCGCCCTCTGCATCACTGCGTCCATGCAAGCTTTTACCGATTCATCCGACCGCACGTCCAGGGACAATAACTCGACGCCAGGCATCTTTTCAACACCCGTTGGATTGCGACTTGTCCCCCAAACGGTGAAGCCGCGTTGAGCCAGCAGTTGGGCAATGGATTGACCGATACCTGAAGAAATCCCGGTGACGAGAACGACTTTTTGTTTGGACATGTTCTACCTCCTCATTCGGCTGAGTAAAGATTTGACTTGCTCGTCTCACAGCTCTATTTTAATTCCCCCTACCACAAAGAACGCAATCTGATTCACTGCCTGCACCTCACGCGTCTTCGGGTTCCACACGTACTGGAAAACATTTTTTCGGTTATAAAGATTTTGCAGCTCAAGGTAAGTGACCAGATTCCATCCGTCAAAATGGGAGCGGTGATCCATCCGGAGGTCAAGACGGCTGTATGCAGGCGAACGCCGGGCATTCACTTGTTGCAAATCATAGATTGGCCGATTTTGATCGCGCGACTCCGGGAATTTATACGGCGTATACGGGCGCCCCGAGGTATAGGTGAATTTGCTGGAGAATTCCCACTTTTCATTCAAGCGGTAGCCACCAACGATTGACAGCACGAGAGGAATATCAAAACTGCCGGGACGAAGCACACCGTCTCGCGCGGCGTGACGCGTTGCAGAATAAGAGTAGCTGATCTGTCCATACAGATGATCACTGAGCTTCTTTTGAACGTAAAACTCCATGCCAGTTGCGTGCCCTTCGCCCTCGCTCACCAGCGGAATCAGCCTTCCGTTGATTGTATATTGATCGCCATCATTCGCATACGAATAGGTCGGATACTCCAAGCTCACCGGGTACCGCGAGTAATTTTTCCTGTACACCTCAATCGTGACCTTGACGTCTGGCCGCGGGAAATACGACAAACCAAGAACATAATGATCGGCGCGCATTGGCTCGAGCGACTGGTTTTGCGGAACCGCACGCAGGAAAACCAACGGGGGCAATTGATAAAAGATGCCGAACGAGGTGTTGAGGCTCAGATTCTCCATCAATTGATATCGCAGTCCGGTGCGTGGACTGATCACATTTTTCTTGATGTAGTCAAAATGATCCCAGCGGGCGCCAAGCGTGAGGTCAACACCTGGCACCGGCGTGATTGAAATCTGCGTATAGGCAGCAGCCTGTGAGGTCGTGAACGAATCATCAAGCCCAAACTGATGCACGCGCATTGTGTCCGTGGAAAACGGATTCTCGTTGCCGAGAGGTGAATTTATTCGCAGCCGGTTACGCATGAATTTTCCCGAAATTCCTGCCGTCACCTCGCCGACGGATTTGATTTGCTGGACGATATCATATTTTAAAGTCGTTTCACCTTCGGTAGAGCGGTTTTTGAACACGAGTTGATTCTGCAGTTCCTTGTCGTACACTTCTTGTTCAAACGCGCTCAATGCGTCCGAGATCACAAACGTGCCATAGCCTTTTCCCCACAACCGCTGCCAGTTGATTCCGGAAACGGTTCTCCAGCCGCCGCTCTTTATATCGAGCAGCGAAGGATCGTCTTTGTCGTTCTGATCGACGGTAAAGTGTATATCATCGATACCGCCGAGACTCACGAGCCATAACTTGTTGCTTCTGTCAATATTGTACACCGCCTTTGCCTGATAGTTACTGTATTTGGGCACCGCGGCCAAGCCGAAGTCTTTGATGATCAAATCCAGATAACTTCGTCGTGCAGAGAACATCCACGAACCGCGGCTGTTGAATGGACCCTCCGCAATGAATCCGGCGCCGGCAAGACCAAGATCAAAGATGCCAGCCAAGCTTTCTCGATTCCCCTCGCGCAGGTGAATGTTGAGCACGGAAGACAAACGGTCGCCATGCTGTGCAGAAAAGCCGCCAGCGGAGAAATCTGCCTCGCGGATGAACTCGGTATTCAGCATGCTGATGGGGCCGCCGCTGGCGCCCTGCGTTCCAAAATGACTGAGATTGGGAACTTCGACGTTGTCCACAACCGTCAAATTCTCGGAAGGACTTCCGCCCCGCACCACCAGATCGTTGCGCTGATCGTTGGTCGGCACGACGCCGGGCATCGTCTGAATCATTCGACTCACATCTTCAAGCGCTCCCGGCTGCCGGCGGATTTCCTCATAGTTGATCCCATGAGTGCTGGTGACCAACTCTTTCGGCGTATAGAAATATGGCCCGGTCACCACCACTTCGCCCATCTGCTCCGTTGCATCTTCGAGCTGTACATGCAGTTGCACTGGCTGGCCTGTGCTCACAACGACATCCGTCTTAAAAAGCGGTTTAAAACCGATGCAGGAAATCCGTAGGGTGTAGGTTCCGACCGGAACATTCACCATCGAAAATTTTCCTTCAGTATCTGTTGCCGCGCCCATTTGCGTGTCGATCACAGTAACATTCGCTCCGATAATTGGTTGCTGGGTTGCCAGTTCCAGAACCGTACCCACAATCCGTCCCATTTTTTGTTTGCTCTGCGCAAAGAGGGAAAGCGCAGAAAGCAATAAGATCAAAAGTATGAAAGTGAATCTTTTGCTCATAGATAGCCTCCTGGAATTATGATTAGTTTCACTGCGATGTTAGTTAATATATTCAAACAATGTACAAAAAATAAACGTTGTTCAGGAATTGCACAAAAATTTTACTAATCAAATTCCTTTTTCACCACAAGCAGTGCATTGATGAAATCCAGAACGCCATTGACAACAGCGTGAATCTGATCTTGAGGAATCATCGGGCAGCGTTCGCGGATAATGAGCGAGGCAATTCCATGCACCAGTGACCACATAGCAAAGGTGGCTACATCCACGTTCACATTCCTAATATAGCCGGCATCGACACATTCCTGCACATTTTTGCGCAGCATCTCATAGGATCGCAGACCGACCGTCCATTGGGCCTCTTCTTTAATCTTCCTTGCCGGGCTGTGCATGATGAACATTAAATCATAATACTCCGGCTGCTCAAGGGCGAACTGAATGTAAATCTTCCCGTGCGCCCGTAGCCTCTCGGCGGGGTCCTTTATCGCAAGAATAGCTTGCTGCTGCCGAAAGAGCTCGTCAAATCCCTCGCTATGAAGAGCGTAAAGAATTTCATCCTTATCCTTAAAATAAAGATAGATGGTTGCCGGGCTGTATTCAATTTTGTCTGCAATCCGGCGAATCGAAACGTTACCAAAACCCTGCTCGAGAAACAGTTTCATTGCGGTCTGGAGGATGAGCTTACGCATTTCCTGCCGGTCACGTTCTTTTCGCTCAGCAATACCCATAGTGAGATGAACGATGTTTAGTAACTGAACAGAATATAGTAAATGTATACATTGCTGTCAAGGGAAAAATGAAAAAATCTTTAGCCGCGCTCATGTAAAAGAATTGGAGACCTCTTCGCCTGGAATTTCCACACGCCAGCCACGGCAGAGATGATAATCAAAAAGACGATAAATTTCGAGCCTGTTGATATGATCTCCCGTGCGAAAGCAAGATTCGCCAGGTTGTCTTTAATTGCCAGCCCAGATATCATCGTGTATGTTAAAATACTCCCCAGAAACAACACAAGCCCTAACGAATGCAGCATTATTCCAATGCCAAACGCGATGGCAGTAGATTGCCCCGTACGCCGGTGTAGTCAAGGCTTCTCATGTCCGAACGGGTCTTGGATTCAATGTAGTTTTGAGGGTAAATCTAATGGGAGCTGTATCATTGGTTCAATGCAGGTATTTTGCTCGGATGGCTCAGTTCAAACTGTGACTTACGTTTCGTGTTATGGGACATTGTGTAACGGTATATTTCAAAGTATCCAGTACAATTGCCCTTGCTCAGGCGGTGGCCCCGGCGGCGATGTCGTCATCCCAGAGTGACATGCTGAAATTACACCGCTTTGCTCGAATCCGCCTTTGTTCTGGCGGATTCTTGTTTTTATGGCATGTTGTTTCCGTTTCATGCTATCCTTATCTTTTCAACGATCATAGATTCATGACATCTGAACAGGCATTAAACTGAAAGTAATGTCTAACTTTTTCCACCGCCCCGTCGCTGTCAGCATGTTTTAGAGGTGCGGCCGATAAATCCCGTCTTTCACCACAAAGCCACCAAGGCACCAAGAAGCACAAAGAAAAATGCTTTAATGTTGTCTACCTTTGTGTAGTTTTGAGTCTTTGTGTCTTAGTGGTTGAACTTTTCGGCCGAGCTTCTAGGACGCTTTGCTTGTCGGCGGCGTCTTTGCCTTCACGCGCCTTCCCCTTGAGCTTGCTCCTACCAAAGAGTTTCATCGCCTTTCAGTCATAACTTTCTGGGGGGCAATACGTCACCGGAAACCGTTGAGCAGGATTTTATCAAACCTGCGGTTTGATCTATCTTTCGAATGAACCGATTCCTATGTTGGAAAGCGTTCTCCGATTGAGCAAGTGGCAGAGGTAACATAGTGACACCAGTGCCTGTT
>JBGFRR010000106.1:0-21524 GCA_041695045.1 Bacteroidota bacterium | reverse complement strand
ACATCCTCTCCGCGCCTCTGCTGCTCAGGCAGGCCACGACTTTGTCGAGGCCCGCCGACGTCCGAAGCACTCAGGGGGGCCCACCGAGAGGGAGTTCGCTCTGCGGGCAGGGAAGAAGCAAGCATCGAATGGTTCCTTATGTTGAACGATATGCACTGTCGCTTCAATTCCCGTGCCAACTTCGCCACGAGAGAAAAAGGGCGCCTTGTGTTCGTGGCGTGAGGCAAATGCCACGACTATGTGCAAAAAGACACAGCACCCCGGTGCGATTCCCTTTTGACGATTACTCACCGTGTTTGAGCAGTCCGTATTTCCTCATGCGGTAACGAAGCGTGTAGCGTGTAATTTTGAGAATCCGGGCCGCTGCGGACTGATTGTGGCCAGCCTTTTCGAGCGCGTGAAGAATGGCATACCGCTCTAATTCATTGAGCGACGGGTATTCCGGAGTTCCTTCAGGTTTCTCTGCCTGCCTCGACTCCGTCGGGGCCGGTCGACCAAACTGTGGTGCTTGAAGATGCTCAGGCAGCAAAATTTCGTCATCACTAAGCAGAACGGCGCGCTCTAACGCATTCTTCAGCTCGCGGACGTTTCCGGGCCAATGATAGTGAAGAAAGATCTCCTCCGTTTCTTTGGAAAGGCCCTTGAATCGCTTATGGAAGAGTCGATTGCATTCTTCCAGGAAATGCTGTGCCAGCAAGAGCACGTCGTTCCCACGCTCACGCAGCGGCGGGATGTGAACCGAAGCCACATTGAGGCGATAGTACAGGTCGGCACGAAACTTTCCCGCTTCCATCTGACGCTCAAGAGCTTGATTCGTCGCAGCGATAACTCTTTCGTTCGTCGTAATCACCGTTGTTCCTCCCACACGCCGGAACGCTCTTTCTTCAAGGACTCGCAATAGCTTCACCTGCAGCGAGGGACTCATTTCCCCGACTTCGTCAAGAAACAGTGTTCCCCCCTGTGCTAATTCTAACAGTCCCTTTTTCTGCGTGCGGGCATCTGTAAACGCTCCTTTTTCGTACCCGAAAAGTTCACTCTCAATCAGAGTCTCAGGCAATGCCGAACAGTTCACAGGCACGAACGCTTTCTCACTTCGATCGCTCTTGCGGTGAATTGCCCGGGCGACCAATTCCTTTCCCGTGCCGCTTTCTCCAGTGATGAGCACCGTGGTCGCGCTGCTCTGTGCAACCTTCCCCACGAATTCCATGACTTCTCGTATCTGAGGTGAAGAACCTATGAGTTCACACGAACCAAATTGTTTGAATTGTTCCTTGAGGAGATGCGCCAGTTCCCGCTTCAGCCTCGTAGCATCAAGCGCCTTTTCAACGACGATCATCAATTCCTCAATGTTGACCGGCTTTGTTATGTAGTCAAATGCACCGAACTTCATCGCCTGCACGGCAGCACTTGCCTGGTCGACAGCGGTAAGCATGATCACGGGCACGCCCGCAAAAGTTCTCTGAACGTCGGCGGGTAGGTCAGCCTGTTGAAGCTGAATGTGTTGAAGCATCTCGATGCCTGTTCCATCCGGCAGTCGTTGATCAAGGATGATGAGGTCTGCGCCGTGCTCGGCAAGAAGCGCGAGCGCTTCCCCGCGTGTCTCCGCCTCAAGCGTTCTGTAGCCTTCTTTGGCCAGTTCTTGCGCAAGCGACCAGCGGATCAGTTTCTCGTCATCAACAATGAGGACTGTTTCTGCTTTCATAGCCGATCTCATCTGGTTACGAACATGGGAGCGTGATTGTCACTGTCGTTCCTCGCCCCTCCTCTGATTCTACCTGTAACGTACCGTGGTGCTGCTCGACGATGCGTTTCGAGATTGCCAGCCCGAGTCCCGTGCCTTTGTGCTTTGTAGTAAAAAAGGGCTGGAAGATTTTTGAGAGGTGTCCTTTGGTTATCCCCTTCCCTGTGTCGTGAATCGACACCGTGACCGTATGAGCTTCAGGCGTTGTTCGCACACTCAATGTGCCGCTTGAGTCTATTGCCTGAAACCCATTCAGCATAATGTTCCAGAACAGTTGCTGCAGGAGTTTGCGGTCAGCCTGTATCAGCGGAATGGTTGGCTCCAATGTGAGGTTGATCTCGATCTTGTCTCCATTGAATTGCGGTCTCAACAGCGAGAGTGTTCGGTCGAGCACGTCATTCACATTCACCGCTTCGAACACTGGAGTGCCGGGGCGGGCGAAGCTTAACAAATCATTCACTGCCTGGTCGATCCGATTTAACTGCGTTATCATCTCACGGAGAATTTCCTTCCGTGAATCGTTCTCTGTAACTTCGGCTTCGAAGACCTGGAGCGCTCCCTGCACGCCGGTCAACGGGTTCTTGATTTCGTGCGCAATGCTCGCTGCCATTTCACCTGTGGCTGCTAACCGATCTGCCTGTTCAAGCTGGAGTTGATGCAGAGCGTGCACTTTCTTAAGCGCCTCGTTCAGTCGGTGGACAAGCTTGTTGAAGGCATTGAGCAAACTGCCGATTTCATCGCCCCGCTGCTCCCCTGCAAGTTCAGAAAAAGAAGATTCCCCTCCCTGTTCAAACCTATCGATTTCCTCTTCGACTCGGTCCATCTGTGAACGAAGTTTCCCCACAGGCCGAAGAACAAGAACCACGAGCGCAAGATAGATGACAGTACCTATCCCAAGAAACAGTACAATTGCCATCACTGCATTGACTGTCCGGTGTTCGAGGGCAAGGTTACGCAGGTCATCCATCGAGAGTTTTGCTGCAAAATAGCCGATTGTCGATGCCTGTTCACCGTGACAACGGTGACACGCCGGCTTGTTGATGATGGGAGAGATAACATACTCGTATCGCGATCCCTGTTCTGTAGCGGAAAGAAACCGTTCACCCGGCCACTGGGGGACTTCTTGAAGACGATCCAGCTCGATGCGCCCCGGCTGCGAACTCTTGCTCGCGCCCAACAACACTTTCCCGGTGCTGTCGAGAATGAAAACTCCCTTCGCCTGATGGGAGGAGATTGCCGATTCTAATGCCGCCTGAAGATGCTCGCGTTTCCCTTCTAACATCATAATATGTTCTACGATCGCTTTTCCAAACTCGGCAATCGCGTGCGCTTTCGCCTGGGCTTGTTTTCTCAACATGGACGTGCCGGTGGTATGAGCGAAAAAGATGAATGTGCTCCCCGTGATGCTCAGGATTACGACCACTGAGAAAGCGACCTTTCTTCCTAACGTGGGGAAGAGCCTGTCAAGAATGTTCTTCATCATAATCTCTTCAACGCTGTACCACGATGACCGGAAGAGATACAAGCCGGCTGTTGTGAAGCTGTTTGTGAGACACTATCTGAATCACCATGGTCGAAAGTCACCCCCTCCATCCGTATGCTCGAATGAGGACTCGCATCAACGGAGGAAAGACTGTCAAGCGGGGGAGGCTCAGGAAGGAGGGTTGGTCCTTCGCGGTCTCCGTCCGGTCCAACGCCAAGTCCTTGAGAAGAAAAGCCTATGCCCAAGAAGAAGCCGCCTACGGTATTCGATCCGCGGCGGTCCAATTGTCCACCGACGGCAACCTGAATATGATCGAACAGAAACATCTTTGCTCCGATCTTCCCCATCGGCTCTCGAAGACCGATAAATTGATCCGGTGTACTGACTTCGGCCGCAAGAAGCAGGTTTTGTTGAAGCGGAAACACAAGAGCACATCCACCAAGAAATCGTCCGCGACGGTTGTTCGAGTCCCACACATACCCTCCACTCATATAGCCCCGCACGTCGTACCATAGCCGAGATGAGATCACAACCCTGCTTGCAAACGAGGTGGCTTCTCCTGCTGCCTTCTGTTCATAGAAAAGCTCTTCTCTCTGAAGTTTTGTGTCGAGGGAAACTTGGACGTTCTCTGATTCCCTCCGAAAAAGATTGACCTTGATACCAAGCAGTGATCGATCCTCCGTCTGCTCCGGCGACGCAGTGAGTGAAACAAACGAACCGTATGCCTCAATCCCCTGAACCAGGCCGAACGCCAACGAAATCGGAACAGCGCCTGGATTTCCAGCGCCCACCTCCCTGTTGTAGTACACACTCAATGCAAACTGACCTTGCTCGAGCACGGTTGCAGCGGGATGCGCAAACAAACCACTGCCGCCCTTCTGGCTAAGTCCCAAGTTCTGAGGAGGTGCGTCATTCTGCGCGAAGAGCCACCCCCCCTGACTCATTGCTGAAATTGTCAGAAAAGAACATACTGTCCAACACCTGGATCGTCTCATCATTGCATAATTCATTTCTTGTGGCATTGCTGGCACAACGTGAATTGTGGTGCTGTGAGCAGACGCGGATGATCCGACGCGTGCGGATTATGGCACGTAACACAACTTAACTCTTTCCCTGGACGAAGCGGATCCGGGCGACCCTTCAACGGGTGCTCTACCACGGGGTGAGGGGTCGTGGCAACATCGGGATGGCACGAGCTGCAGACTGTATTGACTTGGTCAACAACGAGAGCATCCTGTTGCGAACCGTGAACGTCGTGGCAGGTTCGGCATTCTTCTGCAACGGCGTGAACACTCGGTTTCGACTGAATCGACTCCTGCTTGTCTGCATGGCATTCATAGCAGAGAGCGGCATCTACCTGTTTTTCAGCATACAATTGATATTTGGGTGTCGATTGCGGGTCGTGGCACATCAGGCAATCCCAGGTTTCTGCCGGCACGTGGACTGATTTCCGACTCACCAAGCCGCTATGGCACGATCGGCACTCGGCCTCGACTGAAGATTTGTTTTCCATTACGGAAGTCGGCAGTGAGAGTGCGTGGCAGGTTGTGCAAGGACCTTCGAATGCTTCCTGATGAAATGCAAGATGAACAAAATCCGATGGTGGAGAATCGCTCTGAACAGCTGTCTTGTAGAAGAACGCAACAGAATCGAAGGCGACGGGTTTTCCGTTCGCTGCCTTTGCCTGCAGGTAGAAGATGTTCATTCCGGGGGAGAGCGATACCGAGTAGAAAAAGTGGTTCCCGAACCTCTGTTGATGTTCTATGCTCGAGACAACGGTGGTCCTTTTCAGCCATCCAGATAATACCACCTGTGCATCAAGAACCCTCTGGTCATACGCGAGCGCAAGGATTTCCCTGAAGGCAGTGGAATTCCAGAATTTTCTGAGGTCCACTTCCTCGTTCAGTGAGAATCTGTATTCTTTTCTTTGCTCTCCCGTTCTCACATGACTGAACCTTACAGCAATGTGCCCGGCGATGATGTTGTCTGGGAACATAGCCCGAACGTGTTTTGCAAAATTCTCCTTCTGCTCTTTTGTCGAAACCTCAATGCGCTTGTTCATCTCCGCGCTTTCGAGCAACTCCACAACTGCCACTCTCGACAAGTCGATGTTGCCGCTGATGCTTGCTGCTCCTGTGGACACAAGCAGTTTTCCCTGGGGTGGAAAGAGAATCGTCAGAGGTCGGTCTGGAGTGAGGATTGACGATGGAGAGATCGTCGCAGAGAGGAGAAGACTGATTGTAGCCCAGGCCGCTGTCACATTGCGTATACGCATAGCCATTGAGTGTGCAACATCTGTGCCAAATGGCACAAGGGATTTGTGCGCTCTGTGGCTATTTTGGAGAAAGACACCCCAATCGTCTTTCTCAGATCTGTGAAACCAGCAAGCAAGATTAGGAACACGGCTACACGCTGCATTCTCTTTTTAACCGGACAGGAGTGCAGCAAGAGAAATATCCGAAGGGACGGTTATCCACCCAACCGAATCCTTCCCACACACCACTCCGCCTCCGTTTCAACGTTCGTGGCAACGATGAGAATAGCGGCCTTCTTCTGCTCTTCAACGACCGAGCGAACGATGGCTATCCCCTCGGCATCAAGGTTCGAGGTCGGCTCGTCCAACAGCAGCAACTGCGGACGATGTGCGAGAGCGAAAGCGTACTTCAATCGTTGTTTCATCCCCGACGAGTAGGTCCGCACCAGATCGTCCCGTCGATGCCAGAGGCCAAAGTCCGTAAGCAAGCGTTTCGCTTCTTCCCCAACATCGCGGCTGTTCGCACGGATGCGCGAGAGGATGGTCAGATTCTCCCACGCCGTGAACTCGTCGTACATCTGTAAATACGGGCTGACGAGGCCGATGTCGTCCCGCACGGTATTCAGCGCGGCCGCTTTCCCGTCTCTGCTGTATTCGATTGAGCCGCGAGTCGCTGTCAGCACGCCGGCAAGAATTTTTACCAGCGTCGATTTTCCGGAACCGTTCGGGCCGGTGATGGCGAGCGAGGCCGGTGCGCTCAATTCAAACGAAATCTCGCGGAACACCGAGCGGCGGTTAAACTCCTTCGACAGGCCGTGAACGCGCAGTGCCGTCATTGCAGGATCACCACCTTCCAGCGGAACTCGGTATCCTCACACTGCACCACAAGGAAATACACTCCCGACGAAACACGGTCCCGCAGGTCGTTTGTCGGCACATACACATACTGTTTCCCAAGATGATCGGTGACCGGATACCGCTGTGAGAAGCGCAGGTCGAGCGAGCTGCCGAAGAAAAAAACCTCGGCCTCTGATGCATTCGACGACGTAACCGGCAGTGCGACGTGGGTGGCTTCCGAGAGCCGCAACGGATTCGGTGATGGGCCCGGCGCTATGGCCATGCTCGCTTGGCGCGCCGACCCTACATAGGCAACGCGCCACTGATGGGGATCCACAGTGGCAAAGCCCGCCCGCATACCGTTTTCAAGATTCTGGTACGGCAGCCTGAGACGCTCTCTGGACAACTCTACGCGAAAGCCGGCTTTGCCTGAGGAATAGACAGCGGCAAGACTGAAATCCACATTCGCGACGATGGCGGTGATCGTGTCCGTGCCGGAGATGAACTCGCAGAACTGCGTGGCCAGCGCCGGACTTTCCAGCGTGACCGATGTTGAACTGACTCCGCTGACCGACTGAACAACATTCGGACGCTGTCGCGGATAGTATCGTCCTTCGGGATAGTAGCGCGTGGGATCCGCGCGGTCCGCAGTAAAGTAATTCCACTGCGAGAATGTTGCATAGGCCGTCGCGAAATCCGTTCCACGCACACGAAGGACATTGTCCATACTGCGCAGAAACGGCTCCTTCTTAATCGCTTCCCAAACATCACGAACGATATCCCGCCCGAACTTCGCTGCAAGAAAATGCGCCCAGACCGACCGCTCGTAACCGGCATAGAACGAGTGTTCAAAGAGTGTGAAGGAAAACGATTGGCCGCGAATATCACGGAACGAGTGGAAGTAGTTCGGCAAATCAAAGTAATAATCGTTCACATCGTCATAGAGCACGTCCTCCATCCACACTGCCGTGATCTCGTAGAAGTAGAAATCGGAGTTTGGAATCGTCGCCCAAATCCCATATACACCGATCTGAACAGCGTGAAAGAACTCGTGCGCCGCCGTAATCTTGAGCCCGTCCATTCCGCCAGTCCGGTGGCCGAGGAAATCGTTATCGAGAACGATGTACGTTGCAAACGTCCTGTTCGGCCCGCTCGTGAGCGGACGGTCAGGATCCCACGCGGCATAGCCCGAAACTGCCGCGCCGAGGTTCTCCAAATACACATCGTATTCGGGTCCTCCCCCTTCCGTCCCATCCGCAGGCGGCGCGCCATATCCAAGCTCTTCGACGATGACATTCCATACGTGATCCAAGTGTTTTGCCGCCGAATCGACGTACGCGTCGCGGGAACCGGCAATGCGAGTTCCCTGCGCCCCCAACAACGCAGGCTCATGAACTCCCGTGGTATCGTAGTGCAATCGGAATTTCCCCGATAGGCTTAATCTGCTCGTATGTCTCGTCCGACGCTGGAGCGTTACGGCAATATCCGCGCGTCTCTGCATCGGGAGATCGTTCCACTCCATCATCGTGCGCGCAACGAGCGGCGTACCGCATTTGCCGTAGCGATCCGGTTGTTCTTCATCAATGTGCTCGAGCAGTGTGGACAGCCTCAGCGGCAGTTGCACGCGTTCCTGAGCGACGAGGCCTTGCAGCACTGCACACGCGCACAGTGCAATCCACGTGCATCTACCGACCATTGGCTGCCCTTCCGAACAACATCGTTCCATCGTACACACGTAAGCGGGCTGTTTCCGGTATCGTTACAGCAATATCGGTGATGCCATCGCCGTTCATGTCCCCGAGCGCAAAGTATCCGTCGCGCGCCATCGGCACAATGGCCTTCCATTCGTCAAACGTTCCATCGCCGACTCCGCGCAACCACCCAAGCACATTCCGGTCGGCATTGTTGATGACAATGTCAACCATGCCATCGCCATCGACGTCCATGATGTGGAGCTGAGAGCGGCTGGTGAGCGCGATTCCCTCCTCGATCGTCGCCGGCGGACTGAATCGTCCCTCGCCCAAGCCCTTTGCGACGCGAAGGAGCTTCAACGTTCTCGGAAACGAAATCAACAAATCGAGAATGCCATCCCGGTCAAAATCCGCAAGCCAGAGATATGCAGCCCGCAGCGGTCCGGGAGAAAGCGTCAAGGAGACCACCCGTTCTGTGAACGACAGGGCGGAGTCCCCCAGCGAGACGACCAGCTCGTTCTGTCCGGAAACCGTATTTCGATACGCATAAATCACATCCACGATGCCGTCGTTGTTGAGGTCGTTCACGGCCGCGCCGAGCAGCGCGTTGGGAATCGTAAGGCTGAAATTGCGTTCGATAAACTCCGTTTCCCCAATTTGTTGATAGAATGCTAACGCCGGAAGATGCGCGCCCGTGAATGCGTTAAAGCAAAAGAATTCCGCTCCCCCCTGTGCTCTGCTTCCGTGCAGAAATTCCATCTCTCCCACACCGGGAATGATGGTGTTGACCGCTGTCAGGTCGGAGCGATGCAGCGTGAGGTAGGATATCGATCGAGTTGCGGGATACGAGACGATAAAGTTCATCGTGGAATCGGTAGCCGAATGCTGTGCAATCGTACGCGGTCCGGCGGCAAGTGGAATCGGGGCGTGCGCTGCGAACCGTCCCTCGCCGCGACCGGTGTAGACCGCAAGCGAGCGACTTTGCTCATTCACTACGAGAATGTCCGCCAAACCGTTTCCTGTTACATCTCCGACCCAAACGCCTGCGGGTCTCATACCCGTCGCGTATTCAGCAGTATTCGATAACGGTGTCTCAACTCTACTGTTGTAAAGAACGTTTACCCGGCGTTCATTCCGATGAAGCGTAAGA
Source organism: Bacteroidota bacterium (assembly GCA_041695045.1). GTDB lineage: Bacteria > Bacteroidota > Ignavibacteria > UBA10030 > UBA10030 > JBGFRR01. The sequence continues at coordinate 12,368 of JBGFRR010000106.1, read as the reverse complement.
ACATCCTGCCAGCCGTTTCCATCGACATCCAGAATAAGCAAGTCGGTGGGATTGCGGCCTGCTCCATACTCAAGCCAGTCGGACACGCCGATTGCATGGAGCGCGACATGAAGGGATCCATCCCGCGAGAGCACTACCAAATCCTGCCAGCCATCGCCGTCCATGTCGCTTACATCGACCTGGACCGCCGCAGCCGAGAGTGCGTGTTCCCATTCCTTTTGGAAACTCCCTCCCCCGTCGCTGTGCCAGAGCTGAATCTGTGGTGGGTCGCCGTAAACAAGGAGCAGATCGAGAAACCGGTGAGGCGAGAGCCGTGTGGCCACGAGTTTCTCAACATCGCCCTGAAGTCTGATGGTGGTGAGGTCGAGAAAGCGGCCGCGGCCGACACCGTAGAGAACATGAAGCTCTTGGGTAAGCCAATCATACGCGACGAGGTCGAGCAGCAAGTCGTTGTTGAGATGAACGAGCGCCATCGTGCCGACAGCGAGGTCGGGTGCAATGAGAGCGGCCGGCGTGAATCCGCCGCGACCGTTGCCGAGGAATGGAAAAATGCCCGGAGTATTCCGGTCGGCGATGAGTAAATCAAGCCGCCTGTTGTTCGTGACGTCGCCGAGCACAACGAGTGATGGTTCAACGGCAAGCTCGATAGTCGTGAACGGCTTCAGCGTATCTGCGCTGAGGTCGGTGATGACGGTCAGACGCTTGTTCGCCCTGTCGACAAGAACAAGGTCCTCTACCCGGTCTCCGTTCAGGTCTCCCATCAGCACATCATGGATGCTGCCGGGCGCGACGAGGAGTCGAGAAGAGAACTCGCCGGTCGTGGAATCGATGCGCGCCAGAGCGAGACGATGCGACCCCGGCGACCAGAAGAGCACCTGTTGCTTGGCGTTCGGTGTTCGAGAGACGCGCAGTCGCTCAAACGTTCCGGGCAGCGCCAATGAGCGGGTGAGACTGAACACAGCGTCGCGAGACTGGGCGTGAATCTGGAGCGAGGTGAGCCAGAAGGAAAGAAGCGTGGCCGCAACGACGCGCGACGCACGCGTAGAGACGTGTGTCAGGCCGATCACACGATGTGGAGAGACATGCTTCGACCGATGCAAGTCACGAGAACCGTTTGCGATGTTCAAGGCGCATCTTCCGGCGGCGGGCGGCATCGGCATACCGGCGCCGCTCTTCTCGGGTGGCTGGGCGAATTGGCGGCGCCTGGACAGGCTTGCCGTAGTCGTCAATTGCCACAAAGGTGAAGTAAGCACTGTTAGCATGTTTCCGAACGCCGGTAAACGGATCCTCAAGCGTCACACGCAAGCCAACCTCCATCGATGTCGAAAACACTCTGTTCACCGAAGCTTGAATGATCACGATGTCTCCCTGTTTGATGGGATGCAGGAAGTGCAGTTCATCGACCGATGCCGTTACGCACACGCGGTTGGTGTGGCGGGAGGCTGCAATCGCGGCCGCGATGTCCATCAAGTGCATCAGCCGTCCGCCGAGGAGGTTGCCCATCCGGTTCGTGTCGTTGGGCAGAACCATCTCGGCCATAACAACTTGGGAATCCTCCACTCGCTTGATCTGTTGGGGGGGCATGGTTATCCTTCGATATCGCGCGGGTTCTTTCGATCACGCTCACGCGACGTGCGGTGGTCGCTCTCCGACATCCGTGCGACGATTTCCTGCCGAAGACGTTCCGCCCTCGCTCGGTCGGCACTGTCCGGATATCGCGTGAGGAATCGGTTAATTTCATCGAACGCTTCGTTGTACCGCCGCCGCTGGAACAACGCATCGGCCTTCATGAAGAGCGCTTTCTCGGCATACGGAGTGTCGTGGAACCGTTCGAGGATGAGGTCAAAGTAATGCACCGCTGCCCGGTAGGATCGCAGGCGCATGTAGATCATGCCGTTCTCAAACTCTTTTTTCGCGAGCTTGGTGTTGAGCTCGGTAATTTTTGCTGCGGCATCCTCTGCGAGCGGGTCGGTTGGATGGTACTCGAGAAACGTCTGAAACTCATCGATGGCCCTGCGCGTGTATTCTTGATCGAGATACGAGCGGGGGGAAAGATGATAGTAGCACATTGCTCGCTGGTAACGAGCACGGGGAACGAATTCGCTCGTCGGCATGGTGCGGATGAGCACGTCATACTCGTGCGCGGCAAGGATGTATTCCTCGCGCTTGAATCGCGCCTCTGCCATGTAGAATTGCGCATCGTCCGCGAACGCCGTCCCCTGAAACTGCAGCGTAATGATGCGAAACTCTTCGATCGCATCGAGGTACTTTCCATCCTCAAACTTCTTTACCCCGCGTTCAAACCGGACTTCAGGAGGGAGCTGTTGTGTCACTTCCTCGGTACTGCACGCGGCAATCAGAACGAGAAACACATAAATGGGAATGTATCGCACACGAATCCTTTCTCCCCCTTAGCGGGGTCCGTCAGCCATGGAAAGGCGAAATGCGTATCCGTCATCCGCAAGACGGATGGTGGAGTACTGTGTCAGCCGGTCGAGCAATCGCAGCCGGTCGGTCTTATCCGCTAACGGCCTCGGCTGCAGGCCGGCTCGAACGGGGAGAATCTTCATCGACCCAATCGCAACACTCTCCCCGCTCCGCTCAACGACAATCTCAACGCCGAGGCCGATATCCGTCCACGGATCATTCTGGCGAAAGACAAAATTGCCGAGCGAATAGAACACGACACCATTCTGCCGCTGCTCAACTCCCTGCGGCACATGCGGATGATGCCCGATTACGACCTGCGCGCCAAAATCGGAAAGCGCCTGCATCTGCCGACGCGTTGTCCCGGGCGGCTCATCGGCGTACTCGGCTCCACCGTGGAAGCTTGCAATGACCACGTCTGCACGTCTTCGGAGGTCTCGAATGTCCTCCCGCGCACGTCGTTCATCATAGAGCGCAATCAACCCCTTCCACTCACCGGCACGGTTGACAAACTGTGTGTAGGCGACAAAACCGAGGCGTATCCCGTTGCGTTCGAGAATCACCGGCTCGATGCTCTTCGACGCATCAGCGGTCGTTCCGACAACGGCGATTCCTTCTTGAGAGAGATACTCGATCGTCTCGACAAGTCCTCGCCGCCCGTAATCCCACGCATGATTGTTTGCCGTGGAGACAATCGAGATGTTCGCCTGCCGCAGACTCTGAGCCCCTTCGGGCGGACCGCAAAAGATGAAGGGGTCCTTCGGGTCTTGTGTTATCCCGCCCTGATCGGAAAGCTGACTTTCAAGGTTGACGAACACAACATCCGCCCTTTCGAGAAGCTCGCCCGCATGGGCGAAGGGATAGTCGATGTTTCCCTTCAGCAATTGTTGTCCGACCGCGCGGCCGAGATTGACATCGCCAAACGCCCGAACGACAAGCTTTCCTTCCACGGCCTGTGCATCGAGGCTTGCGAAAGGCAGAGAGGAACACAGCAACGCTATCAGCCAGCGGTGCATCGGGACCTAATTCCTCACCGTAAAGAAGAGATACACCACAATGACCGCACCGACGATGAGCACGACCGGCGTGACGATCCGCTCGATGACAGAGGCTTCCTTCTCCGCATCACTGTTCGTGGTGTGCGCAACCGCTTCCCGTTGATCAACAACGTCGCGATCTGTCTTCTCGAACATGCCGAGATAGCGTGCTTCGCCCTTTCGCGGCGACTGGAGTCTTACCTCGCAGACTGTCGTGACCGCGCGTTTCCATCCATCGCGGGGATGTTCTTCGTAGCCAATGTTCTGCGTGAGGAGAAAAACTTCAATGAGGAGTGGATGGTCGGAAGCCAGCGACACGGCCAATCCTTTGGCTTCCAACGCGGCGAGGAATGCATTCTCGACGATAAACGGATACGCTCCCCCACTCACACGAAGACTGACAGCCGTTTCCGCTTCGAACCGAACCTGCTGCAGCACCTCATCGGCGATGCGCTGGGCTTGCTCACGAAACACCACGAGCGACCCGGCGGCATGTTGACCGGTTGCCTGTTCCGCAGTCGTAACCAGTGCCAAGACCGCTACCAGTGTCCTCCATCGTCGGCCGATGAGCGTCCTCCTATCCGTAGATGCCGCGCAATCTCAGTGTGCGGGCGACCTTGTCGATCGCGAGAATATATGCCCCAATGCGTAGCGTCACCTTATACTGCTCTGCCGTGCCGTACACGGCGTTGAATGCCGACTGCATCATCCGCTCCAACCGACGGTTGACGCGCTCCAACGACCAAAAATAGCCCACGCGATCCTGCACCCACTCGAAGTACGACACCGTCACACCGCCCGCATTGGCAAGAATGTCGGGGATGACGAGCACCCCCTTTTCCTGGAGAATCGGGTCGGCTTTCGCGGTGGTAGGCCCGTTGGCTCCTTCACAGATAATCTTGGCTTTGATCTTGGAAGCGTTGTGGCGGGTGATCTGGTCTTCTTTCGCGGCAGGGACGAGGACATCGCAATCGAGTTCGAGCAATTCGTTCTGCGTAATCCGCTCACCGCCCGGAAAGCCCGCGAGCGTTCGATTCTCTTTCACCCACGCCTGCGCTTTCGTGATATCGATCCCCTTTTTGTTGTAATACGCGCCACTCACATCGCTGATGCCGATGAGGGTGCATCCCTGCTCACGCAGGAGCGACGCCGTCACCGACCCAACGTTTCCGAATCCCTGCACAGCGACCGTCGTCTGCTTCGGTTTCAATCCCATCTTCTCCATGGCTGCAAGCGTCACAATCATACACCCGCGTCCTGTGGCTTCTCGCCTGCCGAGCGATCCGCCGAGAATGAGCGGCTTACCCGTTACGACCGCAGTCTCGGTGCGCTTCATGTGCATGCTGTACGTATCCATGATCCACGCCATCACCTGCTCGTTGGTGTTGATATCCGGCGCGGGAACGTCACGGTCGGGTCCCAGAATTTCTAATAGGTTCGCCGTGTAGCGCCGCGTGATTTTCTCGATGATGAGCGGTGTCAGCTTGGAGGGATCGCAGCGTACGCCTCCCTTCGCGCCGCCGAAGGGGATGTTCAAGACGGCGCATTTCCACGTCATCCACGCCGCCAGCGCTTTCACCTCATCCAACGTCACATCGGGGTCATAGCGGATGCCCCCTTTGGAGGGGCCAAGAATGTCGTTGTGGATCACCCGATAGCCCTCGAAGACCCGTATCTCGCCCGTGTCCAGCGCAATGGGAATCGAGACGATCACTTGCTTCACCGGCGTCTTGAGGTACTCATACAGACCGGGTTCGAGATTCAACATATGCGCGGCGATGTCGAACCGCCGCATCATCGATTCAAAGGGGTTTTCCTTGTCCAGTACGGGGCCCGGTTCTTTGTACATGAGCGGCTGTTCGGCGGCGACAGACATGGATTTCCTTTGGGATTAGTAGCGTCCGGTGTGCGCAAGCTCTTCGAGTCGCGCAATGCGTTCCTGCGTCGGCGGATGTGTGGAGAAGAGTTTCATCACTCCGCCACCCCGCAAGGGGTTGACGATAAACAGGTGGGAGGTCGCCGTGCCGGCATTCTCCATCGGGTAGCGTTGAACTCCCGCTTCCAACTTCCGGAGAGCGTTGGCCAGTGCTAACGGCTTTTTGCAGATGGCAGCGCCCCCTGCGTCGGCCATGAACTCGCGTGAGCGGGAAACGGCAAACTGAATCAGCATGGCGGCGATGGGAGCGAGGAGAAGAAGAAGGAGTTCTGCGATGGCGTTGGAGTGGTTACGGTCACGGCTGCCGCCAAACATCGATGCGTACATCGCCATGCGTGCGATGAACGTGATCGTTCCGGCCATGGTCGCGACAATCGTCGAAACGAGGATATCCCGATTCTTCACGTGCGCCAGCTCGTGTGCCATGACGCCTTCGAGCTCTTCGTCGTTCAGCATCTGCATGATTCCCTCGGTTGCAGCGACGGCGGCGTGTTTCGGGTTGCGGCCAGTAGCAAAGGCATTCGGCGTCTGGCTGGGAAGAACATAGACGCGCGGCATAGGGAGGCTCGCCTGCTGAGCAAGACGATGCACCATGCGATACAGCCGTGGAGCATCGGCTTCGGTGACCTCCTTGGCGCGGTAGGTCATCAGCACAATCTTGTCCGAGAACCAGTACATCCCGACGTTCATCAGCAGGGAAAACCCGAAGGCCAGCATGAGGCCTTGTTCACCTCCCAACATCTGGCCGATAAAGAGCAACAGGCCCATCATGAGAGCCATTAACAAGACGGTTTTTAGGGAGTTCGACGTCATCTCAACACCTCACAGAAAGGATTCTACATATGATTTACGAGTGCGAATCTACGAAAAAAAAACTCCACATTCAATATTCGTTCGGGAGTATAACCTGTCCCGCACGTTGGTGGTGCGGGACTCCCTCACAACTCTTTGTCCTTAAAACTTTGTCCTTAATGTTGCGAAGGAGTTACACTCCGCAGCACTGACGTGCCAAGAGCGGATCACGACGAAGGGGGAACGTGTGAAGTGCTGATGCGGAGGAGGTTGTTCTTCATGAGGTCGATGTTCTCATCAAGAAAGTGGCGCGAGAATCGCCGCGCCCGTTGAACTTCATTCGAATCGACGCCGACGACAATAAGCTCTTCGTTGAAGAGCGGCGCGTGTGCGATCATCTGGCCGGAAGGAGAAAACGCCGCCGAGCCTCCCCAGAAATTCACGCCATCCTCAAAGCCCACGCGGTTCGCAAACAGAACGTATGTGCTCAATAACCTCGCATACACGCGGTGATGCTCATGGTTGACCGTCGCATTGCCAAGCTCATCGCCATCGCCGGCAAGGCGCGTGGGGCTGGCCGTCAGCGAACAGATGATTTCTGCCCCATCCACCGCCAGAAGGTACGGCAGCGACACGTGCCACAGGTCCTCACACACCAACATTCCGAGCCGGCCGAGTTTCGAATGAAACGCTCTGACGTCTTTGCCGGGACTGAAATACCTCCCCTCTTCAAACATTCCATACGTGGGGGGATAGACCTTTCGATGAACGTGCCGCACCTCGCCGTCCTCGAAAAAGACTGCAGCGTTGTACACGCCGTGGTCGTCGCCGCTTTCGACCATCCCGACGACAAGCGAGATAGAGCGGCTGACGTTTCGCAGTGGGTCTAACAGCTTGTCCTTCAATGGATTCACCGCTGTTTCCATGGCGAGGTCGCGGAGGGTGTATCCTGTGAGACTTAGCTCTGGAAAGACGATGAGTTGAGCTCCGCTCTTGAGCGCGCGGTCGGCAACAGCACAATGCTTCTCGATGTTGGCTTTGAGGTCTCCAACCCGCACATCAACCTGGGCGAGGGCTGCGCGAAATTTCATGAGTGATTCTCGTTTGGCGTTGTTCCGACGACAGGCAGGCTTCAACGGAGGTCGAACATCTTGATGTCTTTAATGTACTGCACCGTCTTGTCTTCTTTCAGGTTTTGCAGTTTCTGGAGCATGGTCTCGATGCGGCCGAGGTTATCCTGAACGATGGACAAATACTTCATCACTTTTTCGGGATGTTCCTTCGCTGAGAGTGAGGCGATGATTCTTTTCATATCGTCAAGGGGGGCGCGTAACTCATTGGTGATGACGCCGACCATTTCCTGCATTGCCTCCAGCCGCTTTTTTCGAATCTCGAGCTCTGCCAGCTCCACATTCAGCTTTTCCTTTTCCAGAACGTCCAGGATGGTGTTCGGCAGAATGGGTGTGGTGACCTCTTCCTTTACCAGATAGTCATGTACACCGAGTTTCATCACTTCGACCGCAAAGTTCATGTCTTTGTTCACCGTTAGGAACACCACCGGAATTTTCAGATTCCGTCTCCGGAGCTCCTGCGTCACCTCGACGCCGTTCATCCCCGGCATGAAGTAATCCATCAGGATCACATCGATGGCGGGATTGCGTTCGACCTCCTCTAACGCTTCACGGCCATCTTTTCGCCAGAGAACGTCAAACGTCGCATCTTCATGTTTGCTGAGGTAGACACGAAGAAGGTTGGAGAATTCCTGGTTGTCGTCCACTAACATGATACGAATCGGCTTCACGTCAGTCTGTGTGTCGGTCATAGCCATTAGGGTTTTGATGGAAGTTTTGCGATTGACGACCAGTACTCCTGGATCACGCGCAAGGAGTCGCTGAGCTGGTCGAGTAATTGTGACTTGCTGATGTAGGTGTTTGCTCCGAGCTGGTATGCTTTGCGGATATCTTCTGCCCGGTCAGAACTGCTGAGGACGATCACGGGGATGGTGCGCGTCCGTTCATCCGAGCGGAGAATGCGCAACACTTCTCTGCCGTCGACGCGAGGGAGGTTCAGGTCGAGAAAAATCAGATCGGGGGCCGGTTTTGCGTCGCCCGCTTCTGTGAAGAGATGGTTGAGAGCCTGGCGCGGGTCGGTGAAGAACGTGACTCGATCGTTGCGGCCACTCTGGTCGAACGACCATTTCAAAATCTTGGCATGGTCTTCGTTATCTTCCAGCACGAGAATTCTCAACTGCTTCGATTCGATCAGCACGAGCAGTCCTTTCTATCGACCTCCGAAGGTGAAGAAAAACGTTGTCCCCTTGTTCGGCTCCGAGTCAATCCAGATTGTACCGCGGTGAGCGTCGATAATCTTCTTCACGATGGTCATCCCGGCGCCCGTTCCTTCGTAGTCTTCTCGATGATGAAGCCGTTGAAAGATCATGAACACCTTGTCATGATATTCCTTTTCGATGCCGATGCCATAGTCTTTGACGAAAAACACGGGGTTCTCGTTGTTCCTCTGAACCCCGACTTCGATACGCGGCGGTTTGTTGCCGGCAAACTTGAGCGCGTTCGCGAACAGGTTTCGAAACACAATCTTCACATGCGGCTCGACGGCGACAATACGCGGAAGGTCCTCGGCAATCACCATCTGAGCCTTCCGCTCCCGAATGGTGAAACGCAGTTCCTGGATGACTTCGTTAATCAGCCGGTTGAGGTCCACTTCACTGCGACGTTCCACGAGCTTGCTCACACGCGACAACTCGAGCAACTCCTCGATGAGCTTTTTCATATGCAGACAGGCATCGAGGATGGAACGGATGAACTGCTGTCCGTTCTCGTCGAGGAGATGGCCGTAGTCATGCCTGATGATCTTCGCATAGCCCTCGACGCTGATCAACGGTTCTTTCAGGTCGTGCGAAACAACGTACGTAAAATCGTCAAGCTCTTTGTTACGCTCTTCGAGCTGCTGCGACTTGAGAATGGTTTCCTGATATAGCACAACCTTTTCGAGGGCAATCGCAGCCACACTTGCCATGTTCTCAACCAGCGCAAGATGACCCTCGCTGTACGCGTTCGGTTCGTATGACTGGACGGACAGAATTCCCTTGATGTGATTCTTGGAGAAGAGCGGGACATACATGAGCGAGGAGGAGGCTCTGTCCTTGTTGCCAATCGGGAGGTACTGCGGCTGCTGCACGCTGCTCGGACGCAATTCAAGAAACGAACGCTTCTGCTCGATGACGCGTTGACAGGCAGGGGCAGACTCGAGCGGGATTTCCCGAGCCGGTCGATCCGTCCCTTCCTGAACACTCTCGTCAACCAGGAAGAACGGGAGCAGCACTTGCCGGTCTTCATCGTAGAGATCCATAAAAAACGCATCGACCGGCATCACCCGTTTAATCAGCTGGAATGTTTTCGAGCCGATCTCCTGCAGGCTCCACGCTTCACTCAGCGCACGTGAGAACTCGTACAACACTTGCACTCTGTGAAGCTGGCGAGCAACCTCTTCTTGCTGCGCATGACGCTCGGTAATATCCCGCGCGATGTTGACCATCAGCATGGGCGCGCCGCTCGTATTGCGCAGCAGCGTCGTACTCAAGCTTACGGCGATGCGTCGGCCGTCCTTGCGCGTCCACGTGACGCCGTAGTCTTTCAGGTAGCCATGTTCGCGCAGCATCTGCAGCCAGCCGATGTAGCTCCGCAAGTCTTCTTCCGCGACCCACGGGTAGGGAATTTCCTTCCCAAACACCTCCTGCCGTGTGAAGCCGGTCAGCTTCTCGAACTCTTCGTTCACGTCCAACACTTTCCCGCGCAGGTCGGTAATGACCAGCGAATCGACCATCGAGTTGACGACGTTCCGGAACAGCCGCTCCGAATCAATAAGCCTGCGCTCGAGCAACTTCCTATCAGTGATATCGGTAATCGATGCGCTCACCGCGGGCCGGCCTTCATGGACAATCAGGGTCAGTGAAAACTCCGCTTCCACCTCGGAACCATCGACACGCACAAGCTTTGTCTCAAACTTCGAAGGAATGTTCTCCCCCTTCAACTTTCTGTCCATGAGCAACTCCACGGGCCGCTGCGACTGATCCACCACGATCGTCCGAAACTTCTTTCCGACCAGCCCATCGGCCGACCGATATCCAAGGATGCGCAGAAGCGTGGAGTTCGCGTAGACACATTGACTCCCCCGAATCACGGCAATGCCGTACGGCGCATGCTGAACGAGTGCATAATATGAGCCCTTGCCTTCGCCGTATCGATACGGAAGCAGCTCGGGGAGAATATCGGACGGATGCGTCGCCTCTCCTGCTTCGGACAGTTGCAGAAGAAAGAGCTTGTTCCCAACCTCGCGCACGCGCACTGCGACACGGACGGTGGAGCCATTCCGGCGGACAAGTTCATGCACTGCGTCTGGCTCAGCCTCTTCCGTCGATGCACGTGTGAGTTTTTTCGCTGAGACCTTCCACGATGGAAAAAGGTCGCGCAGATGCAATGCTTTCGCATTTCTTCCAAGTTTCAACAGCTTGCGCGCTGAACGGTTCACCTCGCACACCACTCCCGACGCCGTGGCCAGAAGTGCAGGCTCCTCGTTTTCCTCGAACAGTGCACGGAAGACATCTCCAGGGACCTCGGTAGGCGCTGTGGTGCGGCGCAGAGTTGTCTGCAAACCGGCAGTGTTCGCGCGCGTACGACTCCGATATGGTGTTGATTTCTTCACGCGAGTGGTCGATAGTAGCAAGATTTCACCACAAAAACAAGAAATGGCCTCATTGTAGGCAGATTTGCGGTAGCTGTATCGTAATCCGACGCCAAAAAAAAGCAAAAAGGCGATCATGCGATCGCCTTCCCAATAGCATTGCACTATCCATAGACTACGACAACAGATGTCGCGCAATAACGATACGCTGGATCTCTGAAGTTCCCTCGTAGATCTCCGTTATCTTCGCATCACGGAGGAACCGCTCGACATGGTATTCTTTCATGTATCCATAGCCGCCGTGAATCTGGATGGCTTCCAGCGCCGATGCAACGGCAACTTTTGACGCGTACAGCTTGGCCATCGCCGCCGGAACACTGTACGGCTTTCCTTGGTCCTTGATCGCCGCAGCCTCGAACACGAGCATACGCGCGGCTTCGATGGTCGTCGCCATGTCCGCTACTTTGAATTGGATGGCCTGGAGATCGGCAATCGGATGGTCGAACGCCTTCCGCTCTTTGCTGTATTTGAGTGATGCGTCGAGCGACGCCTGTGCAATCCCCAGCGCTTGCGCGGCAATACCGATCCGACCGCCGTCGAGAGTCCGCAGCGCAAACTTGATGCCGAAACCTTCTTCCCCGATGAGATTCTCCTTGGGAACACGGCAGTCGCTGAAGGCGAGCGAAACAGTATCCGAGCTCCGGATGCCGAGCTTCTTTTCCTTTTTCGCAACGGAGAGCCCCGGCGTTCCCTTCTCAACGATGAACGCCCCGACGCCCTTTGCCCCTTTTGAGCGGTCGGCCGACGCCATCACGAGCACCACATCGGCATTAGCGCCATTGGTGATGAAGTTCTTCATGCCATTGAGCACGTAGTGGCCGCCATCGCGCTGCGCGGTCGTTCGCTGGTTTGTTGCGTCGCTTCCGGCTTCCGGTTCGGAGAGGGCGAATGCGCCCAACTTTCTGCCGGAGGCGAGGTCTTTCAGGTAGCGCTCCTTCTGTTCATCCGTTCCATACTCCTCGATCCCCCAACAGACGAGCGAATTGTTGACCGACATGATGACACCGGCGGACGCATCGACTTTCGAGATTTCTTCCACGGCGAGGACATACGAAACCGTATCCAAGCCCGCACCGCCCCACTGTTCCGACACCATCATCCCCATGAAGCCGAGGTCTGCCATCATGCGGACGGCTTCATGCGGGAATTCTTCCTTTTCGTCCCGCTCAAGGATCGTGGGTGCGAGTTCATCCTGCGCGAACCTTCGCGCGGTCTCCTGAATCATCAACTGTGTTTCATTCAGTCGGAAGTGCATCGATAGTCCTTGTGCATCGCAGGGTATTTTCAGATGTTAATTCGCGGTTAAAATTCAACACTGCGTAACATCACGGTATTGGACGGGACTGGAGTCCCGTCCTACAATATTTTCGCGTTCGCGCATGTGTAGGTCGGGTCTCCAGACCCGACCATTCTGA
>JBGFRR010000001.1:0-21527 GCA_041695045.1 Bacteroidota bacterium | reverse complement strand
TATGAGGTACACCATCATGAGCAGAACAGGAGTTGCGAAGGAGCAGAGGAGTACGGCAGTCTTTTGGAATTGTCGTGAGCGGGCCGAGTTATTGGCTTTCCACACTAATGCAAGAGCATAGAGTAAACCGAATCCGCTGAGTATCGCGCCATGTTGTTTTACAAGCGTTGCGGTGCTCAACAGCAGTCCCGCCCCAATCAACGGCCAAAGGGAGCATCTTCTTGTCTCGCGCACGAGAAGGAGCAAGCCTGAGAGAAAGAAGGGGAGGACGAAGTGCTCGGCGTTTGCCCAAAGCCCTTCAACGCGGTAGCTCATGCTCATCAGGGCGAAGCACAGGGCGCTTGCAAGGCCTACAAGCCGTCCGCCTACGTGCGTCGCGATCAGATACACGAGGCCAATGGTAAGAAGGTTAACGAGCAGAAGGGCGGTGCGGATGGCTGTGTGTGTTTGGCCGAGGAGCATGATGATGAGGGCATAGATGAAGTAGATGCCGGGAAACTTCATGCTGTAGGCTTCGGTGTAGGGAGGGATTCCTTGCAGCAAGAGTTGCGCCATGTAGGCGTATTCCCCTTCGTCGCGCTCGAGCGGGACGTCAATCAAGCGAACGCGCAGTGCAACAACACTGAGAAGAATGAGAACGAGAATGATCCGATGGCCGGAAGTTCTTAGCGTCTCAATCATGTGAGATCGACCTTCGTCTTTTGGATCACCGAAGGAACCTGCGCAGGACGAAGCGGCTTGATCTTCGACGGCGTAACGAGACGCTTGAGTAAAAACGAGAACGCAGTGGCGAGTGTGCCGAGTCCGTACCGAACACTTCGTACAAAATTGATGCTCGACGCTTCGGGGAAGTATCGTACCGGAACCGGAATCTCGCCGATGCGAAATCCTTGCTCGACAATTTGGAAGAGCACCTGGCTATCGAACACGAAGTCGTCGGAATTCTTATCGAACTCGATGGACTCCAACACCTCGCGCCGGTATGCGCGCATGCCGGTGTGCCATTCGGAAAGATTCTGCCCCGTGATGATGTTCTCGATGAACGTCAACACCCGGTTTGCGATGTACTTGTAGAGCGGCATACCGCCGGCCAGCGCTTCCTGTCGTGTGCGAATGCGCGTGCCTAACATAACGTCGAAGTATCCGTCGCGGATGAAACCAACAAAGTAGGGGATCAGCTTTGGGTCGTATTGATAATCAGGGTGCAGCATCACGATAATATCAGCCCCCTGTTCCAGAGCGAGCCGGTAGCACGTTTTCTGATTTCCTCCATATCCTGTATTGGATGGGTGGCGTTCGACGATGAGGCCAAGCGACCTGGCAAGTTCTACAGTCTTGTCGCTGCTGGCGTCGTCAACCAAAAGAATGGTATCGGCGATTTCGGTCGGGATGTCCCGTACAGTGCGTTCCAGTGTTTTTTCGGCCTGGTATGCCGGCAGCACGACAACGACATTTGGTTTTTCAAGCATGGCCATAAATACGAGGAAGTTTCCTAAAGGTAAAGGGGTTGACAAAGAGGCCATAATTCTTTAAGTTTGCGTCGAATCGAATAGGGACAATGTTTCTCTGTAACTGCCAGCGAAAAAGGTATGAAGTAATTCTGACATGTGTAGGGAATTTTTTCTGGTGTGTGTGGATCCATGGCAGATACGACTGATAAAATCGAGGAAGAGAAGGGAGTAAAGGCCTTCACAGTGAGAAAGGAAATGGTACAGTAATTGGTAGAAGTATTGAGCACTCTGTAGCGATGTACCACGGTTAGAGCGAGTGGGAAGCTTCAAATTCGCTCATCCATTCAATTCACATTAACCCACCTTAAGGAGGTTACATTATGGGTCAACAACAACTTCTGCTCATCATCCTTGGCGTTATCATTGTCGGTATCGCCATTGCGGTGGGGTTGAGCATGTTCAGCGCGCAGGCCATTAGCTCCAACCGGGATGCTCTGATTAACGACCTGAACAACTTGTTTGCCAACGCCTACCAGTATCGCATCCGTCCGACCTCGATGGCCGGTGGCGGCGGAAGCTACGTAGGCTACACAATTCCGACAACACTCTCCCGCAACGAGAACGGCACTTTTAGTGCCGCGGTTACGGCCCAGGTGATCACACTCACGGCCACTTCCGCCACGAACACTGGCACAATCGAGGTGCAGGTCGACAGCGTTGGCCGGCCTCGTACTAATTCGTGGAAGTATGGCGGTGTCTTTCAGTAGCGGCGGTGGTACATAATCAGCAACTTTAGCGTTAGGCGTTATTTGTGATGGCATCCCGCTCCTTAAAGAGCGGGATGCTTGTTTTTTTGAGGCGTGCCAACAGGAGCCGCTTGACAGAGTGTCTGAAAAACAGTATTATCAAACCCAGCACTTTGCCGGAATCACCGACCCAACCACAGTAGGGAATCCAGCCATGCCGGAATTCAAAATAGAAGGGGTAACGCCTACGGGAAAACCAGTAGGGGGCATCATCTCTGCGGAAAACAAGAAGAGCGCAAAGCAAAAAGCCGAGGAGATAGCCCGTGAGAAGAAGTTCAAGATCTCTGCCGTCCTCGAACGAACGACCTTCCTGTACCGGGTCCAAAAAGGAACAGAAAAGCCGATCGATGGAGAGCAAAAGGCCTTTTCGAAGGAGGAGGTCAAACAGGCTCTCGAGAAGATCGGCTTTCGTGTTATCTATGTCCGGAAAAAGCTGTTTGCTGGAGGGCCGAAGAAAGCACCGGACGTGGACGTCATCACCTTCGTCCGAGTGAGCGCGGACTTGATGCGGCAAAAGCTCCCGTTCAACGAAGTGTTGCAGTTGTTGGTCAACGATATTACCAACCCTGCCATGCGTGAGGCGGTGAAAGAAATCAACGCTGAGTTGAAGCAGGGGAAAGACAGCGAGAAAGTTTTCTTGAAGCAAGCCCCTGTACTCGGCAAGTTCACGGCGAACATGTTAGGCCTTGCATCGAAGAGCGGCAACATGGCCGAGATCTATGACAGCACGGCGAAGTTTCTTGAACGGAACGCGCAATTCAAGCGCAACCTCAAGAGCGCCCTCATCATGCCGATGGTAACGCTGTTTGTTCTCTTTCTTGCCGTGCTGTTCTACGTTGCGTACATCTTCCCCGCGACGGCAGAGATGTTCGAGAAATTCAAGATCGACCTCCCACCGATGACGAAGGCCACGCTCCAATTCAGCCGCTGGTTGTCGGCAAATTTTGTCATGCTGATGATTGCGATCATCGTTCCTGCTGTCCTGCTCGCAAGGTTCTTCGCGACGGAAAAGGGGAAATTCCTCGTCGATAAGAACCTGATCAAGGTTCCCATCATTGGTTCGTTGATGCACAAGACGGCCATCGAGATTTTCTGCCGCGTGTTCTATGCGCTCTACAGCGGCTCGGGCGAAAACATCGACGTCATCAAAATGGCGGCGGAAGCGTGCGGCAACAAGTATATGGAGCACCAGATCAAGACGATCGCTATTCCGCTGATGCTTGAGCGCGGTAAAGGTCTCGTCGAAGCGTTCGAAGCCACAGGCGTGTTCACCAAGACGGCGCTGTCTCGATTTGCATCCGGCGCAGAAACAGGAACGGTGAAACATACGGCACTCCAACTTGCCGAGTATTACGAGAAGGAGACAACCTATCGTCTCGCCGCGGCCATTGAAGCCATTCAAGTTGCCGTCTCGATGATCATCATGGTGGTGTTGATGGCGCTGACGATAGTTTCATCGGAGACAGCAACCGTGCGTCCAAAAGCGCCCGGGACATTCATGCACTACATCATGTCGTTGTTCGGTTCGTAAGACGGTCGGAATACAGGAAGGGGTGCTTACCTGAGGAGGTAACAATCTATGCCGGAAATAGACATTACCGATAAAATCGGCTACACGCTCTTGAAAAAGGGCATCATCGACTTCGAGACGCTCGAGAAGTCGCTGAAGATGAAAGACTCCGAGGAAAACAAGAAGAACCGCAAGAATCTCGGTCAGATCCTTGTGACGGAGTTCGGAGCCGACCACGACGCAGTCTTCCGCGAAGTGGCCAACCTCTATGCCTTCCGGGAAATCTACCTCGCCGATGAAGACCTCAGCGAATCGCGTCTCGCCTTTATCAAAAAGCTTGTTGATGCCCTCTCCGATCAGCAGCGGGATATGATGATCCAGGCCAAGATGCTTCCCTTCAAGTACGATGAACGGCAAACTGATAAACTCATTATTATTGCAGCCGACCCCACGGACAGAAATCTCCCCGTTGTTGCTCGCGCATTTAACGTGAAGAAGTATGAGATCTGTTATGTGCGGCTGAAGGATCTGCAAGGATTGATGGAGAAGGTTGCGCCGAAACAGAATGAGTTCCTCAAGTTGCTTCAGGACAATCAGATTGCCGTGGACGACGGCACTGGCGGCGATGCCGAGATTGATGAAGAAGCGCTCGAAGCTGAGATTAACAAGAGTGCTCTGGTGAACTTGTTTGAAGGCTGTCTGGTCGAAGCTGTGCGGAGGGGGGTGAGCGACGTTCACATCGTGGCCGCAGAAGGCAACAGGACAAACTTCATGTTCCGTGTCGATGGCAACCTGCAAATGTGGCATTGTCAAGAGAACACGATGCCGGAGGCGGTGTTGGCGGTTATCAAAGACCGCACAAAAAATGTCGACCGGTTTGAGCGTGAAGCATCGCAGGACGGTTTTATCCAGCGCGTCGTTGATGGACACCAGCTCCGCTTCCGTGTGTCCATCATGCCCATTGTGACGACAGAGTTTAAGAATAAATTTGAGAGCGTCGTTATCCGCGTGCTGGACGACCGCAAGGTTATTACCGACCTCGAGAAGCTCGGCCTGCAGGGCCCCGCACGAGGCTTCTTCTATAAAGCCATCAACAAGCCCCAAGGCATCGTGATTCTGACGGGACCCACAGGTTCCGGTAAATCGACGACACTGATTGCCGCCCTGTATCAGGTCATCGACCCGACGGTCAACGTGTTGACGATTGAAGAGCCTGTCGAGTACATCATCAAGGGTGCGCGGCAGTTGAAGATTGGACCGAAGATGTCGTTCGAACAATCCATCCGCGGTATTCTTCGCCACGACCCGGACATTGTGCTCGTCGGTGAGATGCGTGATAAGGTGACGGCTGATACGGCCATCAAGCTTGCAAACACCGGCCACTTGGTATTCTCGACACTGCACACGAACGACGCCCCAAGCGCCGTTGCACGTCTCTACAAGATGGGCATTGAGCCGTTCCTGATTGCGTATGCCATCAACATCATTGTTGCACAGCGATTGATCCGCACACTGTGCAAGGTCTGTAAGGAACCAATTGCCGAAGATGAAAAAGTTGCGTTGTTGAAGTTCGGATTTACCGAGGAAGACCTCAAGAACCATACCTTCTACAATGCGGTTGGTTGCGATAAGTGCAATGGCGGCTATAAGGGGAGGGCGGCCATCCACGAGGCGCTGTTCTTCACCAAAGAAATCAAGAACATCATCCTGAACGCAGGAGAAAAGGTTGACGAGAACGCCATCCGCGACCAGGCGTCGAAGGACGGTATGTGGACATTGCGGCGCTCGGGAATGGAACGTATGAAAGAAGGCGTGGCGACGCTCGAAGAAGTTGTTGCGAACACCGTAGAAGATGAATAGCACCCTTGCGAAGCGCAGATGTGATCGCTCTACACCCTTCGTAAGGCTCACGGAGAAAACACAAAGGCATCCCAACATTGATCGGGATGCCTTTTTTGTTGGTTACCGCTCTGAGCGTCTACCCGGGATTTTTCTCAACGGGATGTTATTCATACCACTCGAGGATAGAGTAGTACCTCAACTTGCCTACGTTGGCGGCACGTGAAAGCGCCTCGCTGCTGTAGACAACCTTCGGACTGTTGCCAACTCCCCTCAGTGTAACGCTTGCTGCGCCGGTGTTTGCAACAATGAGTCCGCCGATAATCCGCGGCGTTCCGCTCGATTGGAAATCGATCCTCGATTCCGTACCAAACACGAGGACTAGCCCGTGCCACGTGACCGCCCCTCTAAATTGCACATCGCCACGAATCGCTAGGATTCCATACCCCGTTACACCTCCACTGAACTCAATGCTCTTCGACGTATCGTTGTTTGCCGCCATGCACACGACAATAACGGGGTTCGACTGTGTGCCGTACGTTTGGTCTCCCGAAATCGTTAGCTTGTTCTGACCTGGGGGGATTATATATGTGTGGTCCGCGTTGGCAATATACTCGTCAATGTATTTGGTTGGATCTGGCATGTCTTTTTCTACGGCAACGGGTGGAATACCCCTTGCTCTAGTGCGTGCCGAAGTATGTACGCGGGTAGAGTCGCTTGGGTTTAAAACAGCAACTCCTGCTTTAGCATTTGATGTGTCGGCAAGCCTGTTGCCATTCATATCATGGTCATAGCCGTTAATTTCGATTGGAGCGTTACCACTAAAGTTGAGTTGAGCAGGCGTAGCGTTAAAGCCTATAGCCGATTTGACGTCTGGAAACGGCTTAATCGTTCGGAAAAGCGTTAGCCACATCGTATAGCTTGTATCCGCAAATCTCCCCCGGCTCGTCATCCAGATGGTATCGCCATAGTTGCTGGTTCGAAGGCTTGGGAGGCGGTAGTATCCATCGGCAAATGAAACATCGGCTGTGGTATCGGGGTTCTGGTTCCGGTCGTAGGTACGCAAGGCCGCATGGACAGCGGTGCGGGCAAGATTGCGGGCATACATGTACTTATAGTAGGTGTAGTTATCTTCAAGTGCCCGTTCGGTAATGTTCATAATATTACTGCCGATATAGCCGAGGGCGACGCCAAGTCCCATCACTAAAAACAGTGCTGTACGTCCCATAACGTTCTCCTTATCGTAGGTTGCCTAGGTTGCGGGGGTAAATGAGCTTTTCCCAGATAACGGAAATATAGCGTGTTGCATCGGGCATGATGACCGGCTCGAGGCTTTCGATACGACAGGATACATTGATGGCCCGGATCGAATCACGCCATGAGCCGGTAATCGGTGTAGGGATGAGGTTCATATCGGCATCGTAGTAACGAAGGTCGAACTCTGTGAGGCCAATATTCTGCGTAATTGTTGTGCCGTTCTCCGTGCGAAGGAAAGCAATATCGTTTGGGTTCTGTGTCAAACTTGCGGGACCGGTTGTATCCGGATCAAGAGCATAGGTAATAGTGCGAAGGGTTTGCGCAGGGTCGTCGCGTATGACGTAGCGAAATGTGATTCTAGTGGTATCTGCATACTCTACCTTTATCGTGCCGTTTGGAACGCGGAAGCCGATCTTGTGGAAATCGAATTCGATCTGCTTGGACAGTGCGAGTGTGTAGTTCTGCGTACCGTACATGATCGTGTTGTGATACATGGTGGAATTGAGGTTGACCTGTACGCGGCCAACAGTAAAGATGAGCACAGCAAACATCAGCATCGAGCCGACAAGGTCAAGCATTGCACTGGTACCCATACCATTACTCCTTTAAAAATAACGCCGATAGATGGCAATATCTTTTAGCACCACCGGAATGATCTTATCTCCATCCTTCGGGAGATTGGGGTGTTCAACCGTAACGGTTACGACCTTGAAATGCGTCCGTGTCGATAGCAGCGAATCCGGGTACGTTTCACTCGCATAGGAGATCGTGCTCGTAATGTCAAACCAACCCAACACCTCATCGTACACAGCCCGCCGGTAATTGTGATAATCATCCACATCGTCAAACCGCGTCTTCGAACGGTATGTCGAATCCACGCCAGCAATCGCCTCACCGGCCCCATCCGGGCCAAACGATGCCGGAACTGTAAACCCGGATGCGTTGAACACTCTCACGCCGCCGGTCACATTCTCATCGTACGACTTTGCAAGAATCTCATCGAGGAGACTCTGCGCCATCGAAAGTGCATTGAGCTGGGCCTGTGCTTCCAACCCCGTCGCCACTGAGCCAATCATGGTTGCGTTGATACTCAACGCCAAAATGGAGAGCATCGTGAACGCAAAGATTACCAACATCATTTGTCCCATCGATTAGACCTTTCTCTCGACTGATGCACTTAACAAGAAGGGTTCCAAAACGTTGCTTAACGTTAATCAAATCGATACCAAAAGTCAAATTACACGCGTCACAAGGGCATCGTATGCTCCACGTCACAATGGGGAATGAGGATTCTACTATATTGCCGTGAGCTTTTCGGTGATTCTGACTTGTTCATCCGTGGACAAATGTAGAATTGTTCGAACCCGCAGTCTGACGACCATGGGTGATCATAATGAAGCTGTTGGCCACAACGTTGAAGCGCACCCTCAGATGAGGAGACACGCTATTCGGTGTTCTCGGTTGTAGCCTCGTGTACCCATAACTCTCAGCAGCGAAAAGCGGTCAACAGCGGGTATAATTGACTGCTAACCCCTTCAAATCTCAGGGAAACAAGCGCTCATGAGAGGTAGCCCTTTAATAGAGTTGCATTTGGCTTTGGAGTTTCTTATTATCACAGCGATTGTTTCGGTGCTGTTGGGATTGTCCGTGTGTCATGTGTTCACTCGATCATGAGGAAGCGTCATGGCGTTGCAACCTCAGCAACCGGCTCCACTAAAACCGCCTGTTCCCAAGCCGCCCACCGCAGCACCGGCAGCTCCACAACCCGCTGTCGTCGAAACGCCGCCAGCAGTCGTCGAAGGGCATAAGATTCTCACCGAGCTTGCAGGGCAACTCCCCAAGACCGTCACCGGCCTCGAGCGCCAAATGATGATTGGCGACATGATCACGCGAATGGACGAGGCCGTGAAGCAGAAATTGCTCGCAACGATGAACACCTTCCTCACGCGCATGTTCACGAATGGCGCGTCCGATATCGATATGGGAGGATACGGCTCGCAAGGAGCAATCTGGTATCGTATCTTCGGGTCCAAGAAACCGGATAAGCCGCTCGGCAATTTTACTCCGGACGAGATGAATATCCTCATCCAGAGCATCGTCGGCGAACGCCAGCGAGGGTTCCTGTATGAAAACCGGAATCTTGACTTCTCGCATATGGTGTTCCTCGAAGACGGAAGCTTCCGCCGGTTTCGTGCCGACGCATACTTTGACCTCGACCAGCTTGCGCTGAACATGCGGGCGATCAACAATACAATTCGCCCCTACAGGCTTTTAGAACTTCATCCCAATGTCACTCGTGTGTTGAGCCTCGCCACGACGAAAGAGGGACTCTGCCTCGTGACGGGAATCACCGGTTCCGGCAAAAGCTCTACGCTCGATGCCATTATCGACGCCAACAACCAAACGGTGGACGGGCACATTGTTATCATCGCGTCGCCGGTTGAGTACGTTCACAAATCAAGTCGATGCATTATCCGCCACCGTGAAGTCGGGCGCGATGTGCTTTCGTTCAAAGACGGGGCGGTTCAAGCGCTCCGTCAAGACCCGGACATTATCATGATCGGTGAGCTGCGCGATCCTGAAACCATCCTCACCGCATTGGAAATCACTGACTCCGGCCATAAAGTGTTTTCCACGCTTCATACCGCCTCTGCTGTCGAGAGTATCGACCGTATCATCGGTGAGACTCCGCCGGTTGAGCAAGAGCGCGTTCGGAACCGTTTAGCTGACACTCTACGATGCGTTATCTCCCAAAAGCTGATACCGAGTCTCGATGGCAAACGTGTACTGGCGAAAGAGATCATGTTGGGCATGCCCTCCGTCCGTGCGGCAATCAAGAACAATAATACGGGCGAGATCTACCAAATGATCTCGGAAGGAATAGAGAATGGCATGATTACGATGGAGCAAGATTTGAAACGCCTCTACCTGCAAAAAAAGATTTCGCTTGAAAGCGTCATGCAGTACTGCAACAACAAGCGTCGTATGGAACAGCTGCTGCAGGGGACCTAAAGCACCGGTCAATCGTTCTCCACACACATCGACCACTATAGAGGAATCTCCACTTCATGCCTTATCAGCCCGGTCAAGGTAAGACAGCGGTTGCGCTCTTTGTCGATGGTCTTGAACTCAAGTACGTCCAACTCTCATTGAAGGGGAAAAAGGTTACCCTTCGGGATTTCCGAACCGCCCCACTCGTCACAAAATTCGAAGAGAAACAGGCGGCCACAATGGGGGGTGAAGATGCAGGCATGGGGGATTTGACAGCCGAGCCCTTTGCTGCGCCGCCCGCTTTACCGGTTGAAGGAGGTGAGGGGGGAGAAAACACAAACGCCACGGTTTTATTGAGCGTTCTGGGGGAATTGCCCGCAGGGAAGTACACCCTTTCCTACGCCATTAGTGAGCCTGCCGTCACCTATCAAGAATTTGACGGTGATTTTGGACTGAAAGGCTCAAAACTTAAGAAAAGACTGATTGAAGACCTCAGCGGTACCCGCTCCACCCCGCCATTGCCCGACGCCGTGGCAACTATCCCTACCGGCAGAGGCGGGCTACTGGCTGCAGTACGGGAAGATGGTCAACAGTTGTATGACGTGTTGACCGAGATCAAACCCTTCCTCAATAATCGCATCCCCACAATCGACATCATCGATAGCGCGGATATTGGCCTTATGGGGCTTGTCCGCGCCTCCTACGAACTGCAGGAAGAAGAAATCGCCGTGCTGGTGTACGTGGGAAGCGAGTTCAGCCGAATCATCTTTATGCAAGGGAAAGAGTACCTCCACCTTGCCCCGATCATCAGTGAAGGGTACCAATCTCCCAACCTCGAGAACACGATCTACAGCCGCATCCTCCTCGAGCAGGATAACATCGGTCTCACGCGCATCGACCGCATCCTGCTCATGGGTGAAGCGCATAAGCTCAACCTGCGCGAATCGCTTGCCCCGCAATTCTCGAGCGCCGTGGTTGATTACCTCCAGGCGCCCGAGCTTGATCTCAGCATGTTTGAAGGAGAAGTGGGAGAAGCAGTTTCCGAGTACGCCATCCCGATCGCAACGGCATGGCGCGCGCTCGACTCCAAACACAAAGGCTTCTATGGCGTCAACCTTCTCCCGCTCACCATCGCGGAGGGGCAGAAAGCATTCAAGCTTGCGTGGCACGGTTGGGTGTTTGCGGGGTTGGTCGTTGCCTCGATTGTCTTCTTCTACACGTCGATTGTCGAGCGCAACGCGGAGATACGTCGCTCGCGAGAAGTCCTGGCACGCAAACAGACGGAACTTGCCGACCTCAATATTCTGCAAAACCGTCGCACGGAATTGCAGAACGACATCGCCCGCTACAACCTCGCCGCGGCAGTCTACGACACCATTGTTCCAGGAAGCGACCGCTGGAGCCGCATCCTTCACTACATCGGAACCAGTGTTGACGACCTGAACTCACTCTGGATCACCGGCATCACTCGTGTAGAGAACCCTGAAGGTGCGCTGATCCTGCGCGGGCGGTCAATATACCGGACACGCATTCCGCGGTTAACAAGCATTTTTGAGAAAGCGACGTTACAATCGGTTCGGATGGTATCGATCCGTGACAAACCCATCTACGACTTCGAAATTCTGGTTGAGCAGGTCGACAAGGCCGACGAGTAGCCGCCCGGACCACCTCAAACAACGCGAAGAAGGAGATAAGCGCCGTGTCGTTTAAACTCAGAAACACAATTGTCCTTGGTGTGTTCTTCCTGCTAGTGTCGGGAGGTGGAGCGTTCTACTACCTCTATTGGCAGCCAAGGGAGTTGAACGCCCTCAAAGACGAGATCGCCGAGATCGAAAAGCAACTCGTCAACCTGCCGATACTTGTGCAGGAAGTTCAGCTCCTCACGGCCCAGTATCAGGATGTTCGCCGCCGGTACGATTCGCGCAGCAAAGAAATCCCGCAAACGGATATCTCATCCGAAACGTACGGCTATCTCAGTCAAGGAATCGATCAGGCGGGATCCGTGAAGTACAACTTCCAGTTCGACGGTGCGACAAACGCTGCCAACTACGGCTATAACACCTATTTGTTGACCGACGGGTCGGCAGAGTTTGAAGACCTGTATAAATTCATCTACTTCATCGAAAATGGCCGGCGGTTGTACAAAATTCACGAGCTTACACTGACCGAGCATGAGGAAGTCGACCAGGAAACCAAAGAAACCCGCAAGTGGATCACGTTCACGATGACCCTGCGAGCCTACTTCAGCAGCATCCAGGAGCTCGGCCAGTCGCTTGCCGCCACCGCTCTCCCGTTGGGCCGCGTGCCGTACGACCCGTTCAACCCGATCGTGTTGCAGGCTATCGCAACCGACGCGCCCGTGGGTGAGATCGACCCGAACAAGGTCGAGGTGAAAGCAATCCTCCCCGGCAAGGCTTTCGTCATGGTGGATGACGACTTGGTCATCTTGCATCTGGGCGACAAGGTATGGCGAGGGTACGTCAGCCGTATTGTGCCGCGGGAAAGTAAAGTGGAGTTTACCGTGAATGAAGGAGGCATTGTACGGAAGATCGAACGACGCATCGCTTTTGACCAACCAACACAACGGAGAAGATGATAAGAGAGGTCTCTATGAACCCACAAAAGCTTTTCCTTCTGCTTCTGGGTCTCGTCACCCTGACGGGAACTCTGGAAGCCCAGGTACGCGAGGAAATGATGCTGCGACGCGGGCGGGATGTCGTACGGCCGGACGAGCTCGTCTCCTTCAAGAGTGATGTAACGCTCGGTGCTGCGTTTACTGCTCTGAGTGAGATGAGCAAGAAGTTCGCTGGGAAGCCCATCCTCGACCCTAACCGTGCTAACCAGGAGCGTCCCATCGGCGTCAACATCGAGTCGATGGACTGGCGCAGCGCGTTCGAACTCATCCTCCGCACAAACAACCTTTGGTATACTGAACAGCCGGATTTCTTTCAGGTTATACCTCTCGGTGCGCAACCGGGCATGGTGGGTACAACGGCAACCGGAGCGCCCGTGGTTGACACTACAGAGATTCTTGCAAATGCACGGCAAATACTGATCTCGGCGATCTTTCTCGAGATTGACCGTGCGCGATTGCGTGAGAGCGGCATCAACTTCAACATTTTTCGCGGACGCGACTTAAATCTGGGTGTCGAGTTTTTCGGTGCGGAACGGGTGGGGAGTGACATCTTCGGCATCACCGTGGATCCCACATCCCCTCGTCTTGCAGTCGATATCAACGCGGCGATCCGACTCTTTGAAAGCAACCTGATCGGTGAGGTTATCGCGCGACCGCAAGTAACCGTGCGGTCAGGGTTGATGGGACGCGTGCAGATTGGAACGGATTTTTCCGTCAAGCAGCGTGATATTGCCGGGAACGTGACCGACGTATTCTTCAGCACCGGCACCATTCTCGAAGTGATACCGCGGCACTACCAGTACGGCAAGCTCGATTTTGTCGACCTTCAACTCAAAGTTGAGCGGAGCACACCAGTGCCCGGAACGGTGAGCAGCATCATTCATAAGACCACAGTGGAAAACCGGCTTACACTGTTGAACAGTGAAGAGGCGTATGCGGGGGGATTGTATTCCAACGAGGAAGTTACTCAGCGAGAGGGAATTCCGTTGCTGAAAGACCTTCCGTGGTGGTTCTTCGGTCTGCGATACATTTTTGGGTATGACGCCGTCCGCGTGACACAAAAAGAATTGATTGTGTTGATCAAAGCAGAGTTAGTGCCGACTCTGGAAGAGCGCGTCACCCAGCAAACTCGTGATGCCTTGCAAGAACGCTTGCGAGACAATCGTCAGGATGTTGAGCGGCGCAGGCAGAGGCAAGACCAATGAGTCATCCGCACTGAAATCTATATTCGTTTTTTGGAGAGCACCTTATGAAACTTCAAGCGATGTTGCTGTGGGGGGCAATCTCGTTGCTCGCGCTGCAGTCGGCCTGTCAGACCCCCGTTGAGCCGGAGGACCAGAAACCGGTAGAGACCAAGGTCAGCGGCACGGTGATCCGTTCCGATAACCTCACACCCGTTGCTGGCACGATCGTATCCGATATCAACGGCCTGGCTCGTGATACATCGAAAGCAGACGGAAGCTTCACTCTTCGTTATCAACTTACGGCGGCCTACGTTGGCAAAGTCATCGCCACGCGCGGCGGTTTTGGAAATGATACAGTGAATGTTTCTCTGACTCCGGGTCGCGATACCACAATAACGCTGAAGCTCAAAGCTGATGCCGCGAGCCCCGGTACGGGGGGAACTCGCGCCGCCAGCATTGTGCTCGTCGGCGCAACGGAAACCAATATCTCGATTCGCGGGTCGGGAGGGAATGAGACAGCAACGTTGACGTTTGAAGTGCGTGATTCCTTGGGCTTGCCGGTCGGTGCAACGAACAAAGCTGTTGTGAATTTTGTGCTGCAAGGTGGACCCGGCGGCGGTGAATATATCTTCCCTGTTTCGGCGGAAACCGACCCTCTGACCGGCAGAGTTACCACTCGTGTTACAAGCGGAACCCGCGCTGGTGTTTTGCAGGTGGTTGCAACAGCGCCCGTCGGACAGATAAGTGTCCGATCCAGCCCCGTGCGGGTTACGATTTCCGGCGGTCTCCCGGTGCAGCAGCGCTTCACCATTTCCGTCGAACGTCTCAACGTTCCGGGTGGGGTCATCGCGGGCTTCCGTAACAGGATCACGGTCTATGCTGGTGATAAGGAAGGAAATCCGGTACGCGCGGGAACCGCAGTGTACTTCAGGACGAATGGCGGAATTATCCAACCCGTCGCAGAAACAAGTGCGGACGGCATCGCTTCAGTTGAGTTGATCACGGGAAACCCGATGCCGCCCGGTGGTGTTGCGTGGGTTGTTGCATCGACGATTGGTGAAGGCGGCGTCAGCGTACGCGATTCTGCTGCGGTGATCTTTAGTGGGCCGACGGTTCTCCGCATTCCCGATGGGACGTTTGAAGTGCTTGATGGTGGAACACACACATTCAACTATACTGTGTCCGACCCGAATGGTAATCCACTCTCTCCAGGCACGACGATCAAGGTCTCGGTATCTGGACCTGGGAGTGGAGACCTTGAACTCAGTGGCGATACCGATATCAATCTCCAAGATACACAAAGTCAGTCATTTACTCAGTTCAGTGTCACGTTGCGTGATAGAGTGGTTGGCGGTGCATTTGGGCCAGTTGAGGTGAAGATCGAGGTGCAAAGCCAGAACGGCAACGTAACGAGGAAATATGTTGGCACAGTCCGCGAACGAGAAGATGTCGTTGTTGTCCCGCCGACTGCGCGGGAGCCTTCACAAGTATTTTTGGATCGTATCAGCACAGGGAACATCAATGTAGCCGGTGTTGGTGGAAAGTTAGGTGAAAACGCTGTGCTCACTTTCCAAGTGAAAGACTCGCTCGGCGTCAACATTGACGGTGTGCGACGCGTGCATGCTCGTTTCATTGTTGATTTCTTCCCGAATACCGTTATCTCCGGTGGTACACGCCCGCGGGCAATTCCGGAAGCCGATAGCTCCGATAACAACGGTGTGCTTAGAACATCTATCGTGAGCGGTACGCAGGCTGGAGTCATTCGGGCGGTGGCGCGTATTACAACACAACGGGGGAGGGTGTTTGAGTCACAACCGGTGAAAGTCACCGTGCACTCAGGCTTCCCCGCTCAGAGTCATTTCCGCTTTATCACCAACGCATACTCCTTCGCTCCAAACCCTCAGGGCTTTGGTTCGATCTTCACGGCAACAGTGGGCGATACGTTTAGCAACCCCGTTGATGCGGGGACAGCGCTCTACTTCCAGACGTGGGCAGGGTCAATACAAACCGGCAATGCGAATTTTGGAACCGCCTATACGGATGAGAACGGTCGGGCTTCTGTGCTCTGGATCGAGAACAATCCGACCCCCGACGCCGCGGGAACTGCCAAGGCAAATCGGTTAACCTATTATCAACGGCCCGGGCATTTCTGGGTGGTTGCACAGACGATCGGTCGCGATGGCGTCCGCGTCGCCGATAGCGTGTTGGTGAACTGGGTAATCGGGCCGATTGCGATTACCGGATTGCCTCCGTCCCCATTAGTTATTCCGCGAGCAGGCACATCGGCGCCGATCAACCTGACCATCACCGATGCTCGGGGCAACCCGCTGCCGGTGGGCACAACATTTGGTGTTTCTTTTGAATTCACAAGCGATATTGCAGGCATCAGGTTTGGCTCATCAGGAGATATCCCGTCAACAGGTGTGAACACATTAACGAATTATCCCGGGGTCATCTATCCCGGTCCGAAACGCACCCAGTTCACCTTCTCTGTGTCGGATCTCTCGACGGGAGGCGGAGCAACTGTGGGTCAGCGTGTGATTGTGACGGTGAGGGTCAACGCGCCGAACGTTGAGGACCTGCGCCTGAGCTTCGACGCCGTGGTACAGTAGCCGGAACGAAGCAAACAGAAACATCGAACGCCGCCTCAGGAATATCTGGGCGGCGTTCTCATTTATGCCTTGCGCAGATGTTGTGCGGCAACCCGACACGCCCGTACGGTGCGACGGATCGTCTGTTCGGAATGCGCCGCGGAAATGAACGCGGCTTCAAACTGCGACGGCGCGAGGTACACGCTCTGTTCCAACATCCCCCGGAAGAACGCCGCGAATCGTTTTGTGTCGGATGTTTTCGCAGTCTCGTAATCCACAACGTCGGTCGAAGTGAAGAACGCTGTGAACATACTTCCGACCCGATTCACCTGCACTGGAACACCTGCGGCGGCGAAACTTTCTCCAATCCCTTCCTCAAGCAGCCGTCCGAGTGATTCGAGTTTGTTGTACATCGTGCGGCTTCCCGTGAGGCGCCGCAGCGTAGCATACCCTGCCGCCATCGCCAGCGGATTGCCGGAGAGCGTTCCCGCCTGATACACGGGGCCCGACGGAGCGATCAGTTCCATAATCTCCCTTCGTCCGCCATACGCACCTACCGGTAGTCCTCCCCCAATGATTTTTCCGAGCGTGGTGAGGTCGGGTTTGATGTTGTAGAGTTCCTGTGCTCCGCCCAACGCAACGCGGAATCCCGTCATCACTTCGTCGAAGATCAACAGAATCCCATGCTCGGTGCACAGCCGACGCAATCCATCGAGAAACCCCGGCTTCGGCGGCACGCACCCCATGTTGCCTACAATCGGCTCCACGATGATGGCCGCGATGTGGCCGGGCGACCGTTGAACAAGTTGCCGGACGGATTCAAGGTCATTGAAGCGCGCCGTGAGCGTGTGTCGCGCGATGCTTTCCGGCACGCCAGGGCTATCTGGGATGCCGAGCGTCATCGCGCCCGAACCGGCTTTAATCAGGAACGGATCGCCATGCCCGTGGTAACATCCCTCGAACTTGATGATGGTCTCGCGTTGGGTAAAGGCGCGCGCAAGTCGGATGGCGCTCATCGTTGCTTCGGTTCCAGAGTTCACCATACGAACCATCTCAACCGACGGCATCAGCTCGGTAATGAGTTTGGCGAGTTTGACCTCGAGCTCCGTCGGTACGCCGTAGCTTGTTCCATGCGTCGCTTGCCTTCGGATTGCACTCGTCACGGCCGGATGTGCGTGGCCGAGGATCATCGGCCCCCACGAGCCAACGTAGTCGATGTATTTGTTGCCGTCGGCATCCCAGATGTGCGGCCCGCGGGCGTGTGTGATAAACAGGGGATTCCTGCCGACAGCGCGGAACGCGCGCACGGGTGAATTCACTCCGCCGGGAATCACGCGCTGCGCAGCGGCAAAAAGTTTGTCAGAATGTTTGGTGTTCATAGAGAGTACAAGACGTATGGAAGAATGGAGCGCAAAATAGGAGAAAAAGCGGATGGCTGCAACGGGATGTGCTACAGCATTCCGTGTCGGCGATACCAGTCGAAGGTCTGCTCTAATGCCGCGCGAACCGGTGTTACCGAATACGCAAGCTCGCGCTTGGCCTTCCGAATGTCGAACCACGACGTCATACCGAGCGCAGCCACCAGCTCTCGCGTCACCCACGGCCGTGTGCCGAGGAGCGTTGCCACAGCTTCAGCCACTGAGGCGACGAAGCGGACACACCCTGTCGGAAGACGGAAGAGAGGTTTGATTCCGCCCGTTACCTCAGCAGCCATGGTGAAGATTGCACGATGGGTGAGGTTCTCGCCCCCCAGGATGTACCGCTCGCCGATACGTCCCTGTCGCGCTGCAGCGATGTGGCCGCGCACAACATCATCAACCGAGACGACATTCATTCCGCCATCGACGTAGTAGAAGACTCGCTTTTTGTAGACGTCCCGCACGATCTGACCTCCTCGGAACTTCATGTCCCTCGGCCCGACGACAACGGCGGGATTGACGATCACCGCGGGCAATCCGAGCTTCGCCCCACGCAACACTTCTTGCTCCGAACGATATTTTGCTATGCGGTATCTGACATCGTAGAGATGCCAGTTGAACTCTGTCCCTTCATCGACCAATCCCCCGTCCGTGCGGAAGCCGACGGCCGCAACGGAGCTTGTATGGACGAATCTCCTTACGCCCATCTCTAAACTGGCTTCGACCATGTTTCGAGTTCCCACGACGTTCACTTCCATCATTCGCTCTCGTTCTTTTCTCCAATAGGAAATGACCGCTGCCGTGTGGAACACCGTATCGCATCCGTGCAGAGCGCGCCGGAGTGATGCCGGGTCGAGGACATCACCAGTGCAGTGCTCGACCGGCGCATGACCAATGGCACGGTGATGGGAGGTCGCCCGACGAAGGATCCGCACGTTGCACCCTTCGTTCAATAGTGCAATGGCGAGATTGGAGCCGAGAAAACCGGTTCCACCGGTGACGAGGACGTTGTTCATACGCAACAGTTCATGTCTTACGCGTCAGGATAACCGCAGGTGAGAAAAAATAACGAGTACGCCGCTCAATAGCCAGAAAATATTCCGCGTTAAACTACGGCAGGAGAAAGCATCACAAGGTGTGCGCAATTCCGGCGGAGAGGGAAAAAACTGCGTTTGATTCCACGCGAGGATCGGATCGCCGATGTCGGTCGCCGTACCGAGCGGTCCTCGTTGAACGGTGTGAAAAGTGAGGTCATCTGGTTTTCCACTTGTTCCGAATGTGTACATCACACCGATGTGATGTTGAGGGGTGTGTCGCTTCGGTGTAATGACACATGCAGCTGACACCTCGCATCAGCGGGCGCGCCGAACCTCAGGGATACATGAGAAACTCGCTTCGCGCGCTCGGCTGCATGTGCGGGTTCTAGCCCACGATGACCGATGACTTAATAAGGCGGTTCTGCTGGACCCTCATAACCGCACATTCCTAATCGAGGTGAATTCACCAATCGTATAGGTTCACCATAATTGTTGTGCGGGTGCGTAGGGGTATGTTCGTCGCACAATGTCCCCCATACTTCCTCTTCAATTATGCACTCCATGCACAGCCATGCCGCTGGCTGCTTGCACGCTATGCATTGAGCTTCTGGCATCAGATTGCGTGCCATCAGTGCGATAGGACGAAGGATAGTAGGCTTGCCTTCCCGTGTCCCTACCACCTTGATGAGAGTTTCAGATGAAGTTCCGAAATCGTAGATATGAGTCAGTTCGATTCCAGGCTGGAATACTTCGTCAGCTCTTCGCTTCTTGGATATTTCTTCTCTTCGCCAGCCCCCGGTTGAAAACCGGCTCATATGCCCACAACATTCTAACCAGATAGCGCGCAAATAACCATCTAAGTCCCTCAGGGTAGCGGAACCGCGCATTTCCAAATCCAACCAGAACTCGCTTTGCCAGGCGTCCTGCACGCGAAGATGATAGAGCGTTTCACTTCCAACTCTTTTGAGCTCGGCTTTTTCGATGATAGCCTGGTGCTTGGGACAAGCGGATAAGTGTTTTGTCACTTTGCTCTTTGTTGTTATCTCTTGTCCGCAATAGGCACATTTACCTTTTGACTGTTTTCCACGAGGCATGAGGCTTTCCTTGCGGTTGTTGATGATGTCATGCTTAGTGTGCCGAACGGTTTGCGTTACTTGCCGTCGGCCGTGCTCAGGCTGCCACCGGCGGCGCCGATGGTCGCACTTACAGGATCGCCTGCGGGTGCACCAACTGACGTGGCCATCGGGGTGGCAGTGGGCGTCGGCGTAGCCGGCGGTGATGGAGGTGGCGTGTTGCCGCCTCCACTGCCGCTACCGCAGGCACTCAGGCCCAGCATCAGCAGCAATCCCACGTACAAGAATGAATGTTGTTTCATGACGACCCCCTTGTCTCCCTGGTTCGGCTTACCGCCAAACAGTTGCTTCCAAATCACTGCTGTCCGGTAAACAAACCGGGCAGGATTTGTAAGTTCTTTGACATAAATGGATTACAAGGTTTTTGACTTGTAATCGATTTCAACTCCATCGTATCTTCAAAGAGGGTTTTTTCTTCATTCAACGTCATTTTGAAGGAGCGATGGCATGCATTTTGGTAGAACAGTCTTTTCTCAACTGATGGACTTCATACCACGTCACGAGTTCCGAGCAATCGTCCGCCGACATCGTGGAGAACACTACGTGAAGCGTTTCTCGTGCTGGGATCAGTTGCTGTGCATGGTCTTTGCGCAACTAACCTCGCGTGAAAGCCTTCGTGACATCGAAACATGCTTACGTGCCTTCGAGTCCGATTTGTATCACTGCGGATTTCGATCCACTGTATCGCGCTCGACGCTGGCAGAGGCAAACGAGCGACGGCCGTGGCAACTGTTCGAAGAGCTTGCGCAAACACTCCTTGCACGGGCGCGTGTTCTGTATCGTGATGATCGCTTCATCGCTGATGTAGACAGCGCAGTCTATGCGTTCGACTCCACGATCATTGAACTCTGTTTACAACTCTACCCATGGGCCCTAGCAGCGAACCATCTGAAAACAGCCGCGGGCGTAAAACTTCATACACTGTTGGACGTGCACGCAAATCTCCCTGTCTTTTCAAGGGTTTCTGTCGCTAACCTCAATGACGTGCGCATGCTGGATGCATTGGTCTTTGCTCCTGGCGCCTTTTATCTCCTGGATCGTGGCTATACGGATTTCGCACGACTCAAACGCATTGATCGAGCCAAAGCATTCTTTGTGATCCGCGCAAAACGACGGCTCCGCTTTCGTTGTGTAGAATCCCATCCGGTCGACAAACGCTGTGGCCTTCGAGTTGATCAAGAGATCGTCTTGACAATCCAAAAGTCATTTGATGCGTACCCCGATCGCATCCGACGTATCAAATATTTCGACCTCGAGAAGAATCGATCCTTCGTCTTCCTGACAAATAACTTTCTCCTTGAGGCGCGACTCATCGCACAACTGTATCGATCACGTTGGCAGATTGAACTGTTCTTCAAATGGGTGAAACAGCATCTGCGCATCAAGGCCTTCTATGGACGATCTCCCAATGCCGTGAAGACTCAAATCTGGATCGCCATCACGGTCTTTGTTCTTGTCGCCATTATCAAGAAGGAACTCAAGGTCGACCAGTCGCTTTACACAATTCTGCAAATTTTGAGCGTTTCACTTTTTCAAAAAGTGTCCATTTCTCAACTACTTACGGCTTCTGAGTGTACAATCTCAGAGCAAACCAACATAAAACAACTGTCTTTATTCAACTTTTAACCGGACAGCAGTGCTTCCAAATACTCATAGGTTCCTCCTGGCTTGTCGT
>JBGFRR010000074.1:0-107791 GCA_041695045.1 Bacteroidota bacterium | reverse complement strand
CTAGCCACGACCTAAAGGTCGTGGCAATGTAAGATTCTCAATCATGCGAACTCTCTATTGGACCTCTTCCCGCTCTCCCCTCGGGCTAATCTTCGTTGCCTCGACCAACAAGGGCGTCTGTGCTATTAGCATACCGGAGAACACGAAGAAGGACTTTTTTGACTGGATTGGAAAACACTTTGAGGGCTATGAGCTGGAGGAATCGGCGAGCAAGAATGAGCAGATTGTGGGCGAGTTCCGGAGATACTTTAACGGAACGCCTATGCAGTTTAAGAGCAAGCTCGACCCGCACGGGACGGAATTCCAACGGCGGGTCTGGTCAGAGTTGAAGAAAATCCCCTACGCCTCGGTGATCACCTACAAAGAGTTGGCGAAGCGCGTCGGAAGGCCTGAGGGATACCAGGCAGTCGGGCGAGCCAATGCCACGAATCCTCTACCGATCGTCATTCCCTGCCACCGCGTTGTCGGCTCGGATGATGACCTGGTGGGATACGGAGCGGGGATCAAGACGAAGGAATATCTTCTGAGGCTTGAGGGGGCGTTAATACTCTAAGCTCCGCGATAATTTTCTTTCGTGAAATATTTTTCTCATGTCTTTTCTGAACGATCTTAACCCCGTCCAATGAGCAACATGTAGCAAGAATCTCTCATGAAGGAGAAGACATTGGAATAGCCAGGTCATTTTGCTATCTTATGGTGTGAAGTTCTCAAATTCTGATAAACTACAGACTCAATCCTTTGCCTGAGATTATAGAAATATTTCCAACCGAACGGCAAAAGCTTTACGAGCGATTTGCTGATCGACTTGAAACAGCTTTCCACTTCAATCGACAGCTTGTCAGTTTTCAGGCGAACAAGGAAGAACCTATTTACCGCTGGTTCAAGTATAAGGAAGGCTTCTCTTCAGGTCTTGTCGAATATTTTCTTACCAAATATTCAGAAAAACCGGGGAGACTACTAGACCCTTTCGCTGGAGTGGGCACAACCTTGTTTGCAGGGCAAGGACTCGTCTGGGAGTCCCACGGTATTGAGCTATTGCCCGTTGGTATTTTCGTCATTCAAACCCGCGAGGCACTATCTAAAATTAATGCAAAAGACCTTGAAAAGAATATTCAGAAGTTCTGGTCTCAGTTTAACGGCATCAAAACTTCAACTACCTATTTCAACCATATTCCGATAACCAAAGACGCTTTTCCAAAAGAGACCGAAGTTGCTCTGAATCGATTTTTAGCCTATTGCGAAAACATCGGCAATAAAGAAATTCAAACTGTTTTTCGGTTTGCTGCATTTTCCATTCTTGAAGAGATTAGTTATACAAGGAAGGATGGACAATACCTTCGGTGGGATTATCGATCTGGAAGGGATTTAAGTGGTAAGCCATTCAATAAGGGCAAAATACCTTCTTTTGAGCAGGCATTAAAGCAGAAGCTTTCGCAGATTCTTTCCGACCTTACCATTTCAACCGGTTCTCTTTTTGACGCTTCGAATAACAACGGCCATAATAAACGTTCTATGAGGATCATTGAAGGGTCGTGTCTAGAAAAGCTTCCAACTCTGGATGATGCTTATTTTGATTTCATCGTAACATCACCACCATACTGCAATCGTTATGATTATACAAGGACCTATGCACTGGAGCTAGTATTCCTCGGATGTAACGCTGAGAGAGTGAGGGATTTACGCCAGGAACTTCTCTCTTGCACAGTGGAGAATAAAGAGAAACTCGACCAACTCAGAAATCTGTACTCTTCCATTGGCAAGGAAGAATCCTTTGAAACAGTGCTCCGTGTTTACAATTCTTCAACGGCTATGAGTGAGGTGAACTTTGTTCTCAACGAGCTCAACAAACTCGAAAAACTCAACAACAGCAATATCCCCAGAATGGTTCGAAATTATTTCTTGGAGATGTGCTTTGTAATTTCAGAAATGGCTAGGGTAACGAAGGGTGGTGGAAAGTGTGTTATGGTGAACGACAATGTTCGATATGGAGGTGAGGAAATTCCGGTTGATCTTATCCTCTCTGAGTTTGCTGAGAGTTTTGGATTCAAAACAAAGAACATCTTTGTCTTACCAAGAGGCAAAGGTAATAGCAGTCAGCAAATGGGAAATTTTGGACGGGCTGAAATTCGGAAATGCGTATATCTATGGCAACGAGAATAAGGTCTTTTGTCCACATTAAGTCAGCAGATGATTTAGTTACTTCCCGTGAAAAGACGAGAGCCGGTTTTATTTCTCTTGCTTTGGAAAAGAACTATTTGGCTGTTCCATATGTCGAAGAGGCAAAAGCCTTAAGGTCTCTCGCAAGCAGAGTTTCGAAACCAAGAGATCTTCTTAAGGTTGAAGAACTTAGAGTTGGTTTACTTACTGCCTCCGGCCTTTCTGAAAAATCTCTGAATCATCTTACCGAAGATGATCAAATCTTGGCGATAGAGGGATTGATTGAAAAGTTTCTCGAGCCGGCTGGGGACAGTTTTGTCGACGAGCTTGTCTATAGGTACCTTTTAACGAAAGGAGACGCGTTAGGAGGCAAGGCTCGGAATCTGGCCGGTCTTCTTGGTGAAAGGAAATTTCTTCGTTCATTGCTCTCCGTTTTCAATCTTTCGGGCATCGACTATCAATGGAAAGATGAAGATAGTGGTGCTTGGCTCCCTAAACCGGCAGACGATACTGGAATTGAAAAGAGAATTAAAGGTTTCTTTTGGTCCAGGAAAGGAGTCAATCGCCTTTTGATCATGAATATCGTTGTGCCTGTCGTCAAGAAGAATGTTGATCTTTCGGTTATCGATGGCACAATCGATAAGTTACGCAGAGGAAAAAAATCTCTTATTCATAGAATGGAAGCTTATGTAGCCCTTGGAGAACTAAAAGGTGGGATTGATCCAGCAGGCGCGGATGAACATTGGAAAACTGCCAATTCTGCTTTAGAGCGGATTAGAAGAAGCTTTAGCAAGAAAAAGAAGAGACCGCAAACATTTTTTATCGGCGCGGCAATCGAGAACAGCATGGCTGAGGAAATCTATAGACAACTGCGGTCAGGTGCTCTCAACAATGCCGCTAACCTTACAAATGATGATCAGCTGACGTCCGTATGTAAGTGGATTGTAAATTTGTAGGTTTTTTTCTACCGCTTGAGTTGCCATTTCTCTGCTTTGTTCCCGTTACAGTTGGCCGTCCAACTTTCTTAGACACGTCAAAAACATGTCGTTCCTCAACGATCTTAATCCTGCACAACAAGCGGCGGCGCGTGCCCTCAACGGACCGGTGATAATCATTGCCGGTGCAGGGAGCGGCAAAACGCGCGTCCTCACCTATCGCATCGCTCATTTGATTGCTTCTGGCGTTCCTCCGTACCAAATCCTCGCGCTCACGTTTACCAACAAAGCGGCAAACGAGATGAAGAAGCGCATCCTCTGTTTGGTAGGTGAGAAGGCGTCGGAGTTGTGGATGGGAACGTTTCATTCCCTCTTCGCCCGTTTGCTGAGGAAAGAATGCACACTGTTGGGCTATACGCGGTCGTTCACGATCTACGATAGCGACGATTCGCTTGGGGTCGTCAAGAAATGCATGACAGACCTGAACATTTCGAGCCAGCAGTTCTATCCCCAGATGGTTCGTTCCCGCATCAGCGGCGCGAAAAACCGGCTCGTGCTGCCGGAACAATACGAGAAGATCGCCAAGGATCTTTTCGATGACAAGGTTGCGGAGGTCTATAAGGCCTATCAGCGCACGTTGGAGCGAAGCAATGCGATGGACTTCGATGATCTGTTGGTGAAGCCCATCGAGTTGTTCCGACGCTTCCCCGCCGTGCTGGAAAAGTACCAGCAGCGGTTCCGGTTTATCCTCGTCGATGAGTTTCAGGACACGAACCGGGCGCAGTATGAGGTCGTCCGAATGATCGGCGAGCGATTCCGCAACATCTGCGTCGTTGGAGACGATGCGCAGAGCATCTATTCCTTCCGTGGAGCGGATATCCGGAACATCCTCGACTATGCCAGCGATTACACAGACTGCCAGACCTTCCGGCTTGAGCAAAATTATCGTTCCACCAAGAACATCCTCTCGTCTGCTGACAGGCTCATGACGTTCAATCGCAACCAACTTCACAAGAAGCTGTGGACGGACAATCCGAACGGTGAGCCTGTTGTTCTGATCGAGTGTGCAGACGACAAGGACGAGGGATACAGGATCGTACAGACGATACAGGAGGAGAGTCTTCGACGGAAGTTGGACCTGAAGGATTTTGCCGTGCTGTATCGTACGAACGCGCAATCGAGAGCAATCGAGGATGCACTGCGACGATCGGGAGTCCCGTACGCGATCGTTGGCGGCATACGATTTTACGAACGGAAAGAGATCAAGGATGTTCTCGCATACTTACGAGTGTTGGCGAATCCCAATGACGAGGAGAGTCTCCTGCGGATTATCAACTATCCTGCACGGGGCATTGGAGACACGACGATTGAGCGACTCCGTCAGTTTGCGGCTCAGCGGGGACTTTCACTCTACGACGCTCTCAAACACGTCGATACGATCGACGGTCTCTCCGACAGAATGAAACGGAACATTGTGCAGTTCTCTCGGTTTCTGGCGAAGTACGCTTCACTCCGCGCGGAGATGTCCTTCAGCGAACTTGCTCGGTCATTCGTCGACGAACTTGGCATTCTGAGGATGTACAAGGAGGAGGCGACGGCTGAGTCGCTCGCGCGGTGGGAGAATATTCATGAGCTCCTTTCGGCAATCACGGAGTTCAGTCATGACCGTCAGGATGCTT
Organism: Bacteroidota bacterium; assembly: GCA_041695045.1. Taxonomy (GTDB): domain Bacteria; phylum Bacteroidota; class Ignavibacteria; order UBA10030; family UBA10030; genus JBGFRR01. Next base: position 103,020 of record JBGFRR010000074.1, on the reverse strand, counting down.
CGCTCGAGTCGTTCCTCGAGGAAGTCGCGCTTGTCTCGGATATTGATGCGTGGGAAGATGCGCGGAATACAGTCACCCTGATGACGCTGCATTCCTCGAAGGGACTGGAGTTCCCCGTCGTGTTTATCGCTGGGCTGGAGGAAGGCTTGCTTCCGCTCACATCAGGGGCCAATGGCGCTGCTGATGTCGAGGAAGAGCGACGCTTGCTGTATGTCGGAATGACGCGGGCGCAGACGAAACTTGTTCTGACGTACGCAAAGTTGCGGTATCGATTTGGCGAGCCGGGGCTGCCAATGCCGTCCCGTTTCTTCAGTGAGATAGGCAGGGACGGACTGATGCACTATAGAGTTCGCAACGGGCGACGCGCATTAAATGGAAGCGTCCGCTCTCCCCAACGTTCTTACAAGGGCGTAGAGCAGCATCCGGTGAGGGAGGAGTTTCATTCCGACCCAATACCGGACTATGAGGGGGAATCACAGGAACGTGTTGAAATCCGAACCGGGCTGCGCGTCTGCCATGAGGTGTTCGGTCTTGGCCGTGTTGTGCAGGTGAGCGGTAAGGGTGACATGATGAAGGCCGTGGTGCACTTCGATGAGTACGGAGTGAAAAATCTCGTCCTCAAGTTTGCCAAGCTCAGGCCCGCGTAGCAAGAGGCTTCATCATGAAGCGCTGCCCTCCATTGTGTACAGCCTCCTGATTTTCTTGTTGAGCTCGCTCAATCTTCGCTGCCGCTACTATCCTACCATCGTTTTGAACTTACCAGCGTGATGTGCTGCCAGTAGTCGCGATGAATATAGTGCGTGATGAGTGCACTAAACTCAGGCACTTTCGCGGCCGGCACAATCACGTACAGCGCGGCCCTATTACCCGTTTGCCGGTCGACCTGATCGAGAAAGACATTGTATTGTGTCAACGCGTGCTCTGTCTCTAAATCGCCATCGCCGGTCTTTGCCTCGCCGATAACGTATCGTTTTTTCTTCCCATCGTATGCATAAATATCCGGCCGCTTATCCTCTTGGTCGCCATACCCATCATTGTGTAACGGAAGCGTTACCGGATAGCCCCATTTCCCCTCGGCCTCGATAATGGTAAAGCCTTCTGCGAGAAGCACTTCGAGCAGCTCGGCCACGAGGTCAAGGTGCTTATCGCTATCCCGACGTTCACTCATTTCCAATCGGAGTTTGCTAATGCTGGAGCGGTGATGTTCTTCTCGGGTTTAATTCAATTTGAGCGAGAGTGCACAACGTTGGCCTACCGCGACGGAACGGGCGAACCGTGGAGTACTTTCTTGTAGTATTGCTCGTAGAGCGGGATGATCACCGACGAATCGAACTCTAACGCTCGCTTACGCGCTTCTTCCGCGAAACGCCGGTGTTTCGCCGAGTTGCTCAACAGGTCGATGGCGTACCGTGCCATCCTGTCGATGTCTCCCATCTCTGCAATGTAGCCAGACACGCTGTGGACGACAAGCTCCGGCAGTCCTCCAACGCTCGAAGAGATAACCGGGACTTCGCAGGACATCGCTTCGAGGGCTGACAGGCCGAAGCTTTCCGATTGACTCGGCATGAGGAAGAGGTCGGCGGCAGAGAGAATATCCACAAGGTCGGATTGCTTGCCGAGGAACTTGATGTGCTCGGCAATTCCAAGTTCACGAGCAAGAAGCTCGCATTGAGAGCGGTCGGGGCCATCGCCGACGAGCAAGAGCTTGCTCGGAACGCGTTCGAGAACGAGTTTGAAAATCCGGATGACATCCTGCACACGTTTCACGGGGCGGAAGTTTGACGTGTGAACGAGGATCTTCTCGCCGCCACGTGTGCATGATTTACGCACCTCACTTTCCGCTCTGCGAACATACCGCGCCGTATCCACGAAGTTCGGGATCACCTCAATCTCTTTGTGAATGCCGTAGTGCGTTGCGGTCTGTTCCCGCAGGGATCGAGACACGGCCGTGACACCGTCGCTTTGTTCGATGCTGAACTTCATCACCGGGAGGAAGCTCGGGTCCAGGCCAACAAGCGTGATATCGGTCCCGTGCAGCGTGGTGATGACCTTAACGTCTGTTCCGAGCATCTGCTTGGCGAGATAGGCGCTAGTGGCGTGGGGAATGGCATAGTGACAATGGAAGATATCGAGTTTCTCGTACACGGCAAGCTCAACCATCTTGCTTGTGAGGGCGAGGGTATACAGAGGGAAGTCGAAGAGGGGATAGTTCATCATCTCCACTTCGTGATAGTGGACGTTGTCCATGTAGCCGTTGAGCCGCATAGGCATGGCATAGCTGATGAAGTGGATAAAGTGGCCACGCTCGGCAAGGGCTTTTCCAAGCTCCGTTGCGACGACCCCGCTTCCGCCGTAGGTGGGATAACAGGTAATGCCGATGTTCATTGTGGCTCCTTATACAAATGAAAACATAGCGATAAAAGCGGCAAGAAACAAGCAACGGCAGGATTGACAGGCTAGTGTCGCGTCCCAGAAATACGTTGAAAACGTGGAACCGCTAATCCGCGCGAATCGGCGCTAATGGGTTTCAAAAAGAACTCAATTCGCGAGGATTCGCGGTTGAATCTTTTCCAGGGATTTGTTTAACGTATTTTCGGGACGGTCCACTAGCGGTGGAGGTCAATAGTCGCGCTTGGAAAAGAGTTGAAGAGCGAGAAAGTAAAAGAATGCGGCAGAGAGTGTGGAGTACACGAAAGGCATCATGTCGAAGGAGCCGGTGTTCTTCGGTAATGCGCCAACAATGTAGCTTGCGTTCTTGCTCATGCCGGAGACCTGGGGGATGAGATAGTAGAGGGCATCGAGGAACCGATGGTAGAGTGCACTGTCCCAGATGGGGAAGAGAAGAAGCGTTCGAGTTTCAAGGACTCCGGAGAGAATGTGGATTACAAAGGCCGTCATGATGGCGATACCCCCGCTGTGCGAGAGGACGCCTGCAAACGCGGCAACAGAGTTGATCAGCACACCGTTCTCCCTTCGTTCCGGAGTTGTCGCAGCAGTTCTCGTATCTCCTTCCTCCCAATGGGATCAACGCCGTCTGTCGGCTCATCGAGAAACAGCACTTCAGGGTCGCCGATAAGTGCCTGTGCTAATCCGAGTCGCTGAAGCATCCCCTTTGAATATTTTTTGATCCGTACGTTATGCCAGTCCTTCAATCCCACCAAATCCAAAAGTCTCCTTGCCTTGTCTCGCAGGAAGCGCTGTTGCAATCCATGCATCGTGCCGAAGGGGAGGAGTGTTTGATAGCCGGTGAGGAGTGATGGAGGCGTTGTTCAGTGCAACAACGGATGTCTTGCGAACGAGGCCAGAGCGGTAGACCTTCGTAAGCTGTTGGGTTTCAACGATGGACATGGTGAGGTTGCTTGTGAAGATAGTGAAGAGTTTGATAGGATTCCTATACCTCTCAGTTCCAAGAATAATTCCTATTTTTGACTTGACTTCATGTTGGGAAAAAGGTTATATTTGACTGTCTGTTTTACACTATCAAGCGCTCGGAGGCCTTGATTTTTTTAATGGCTAAATATAGGACTTTGTGAGTCGGATTTATGTTGCAGCTCTCCAAACGAGTTGAGTACGGCCTGATTGCACTTCGGCACATGGCGCTTCACCCGATGGGGCGCGTGTTCACGGCGAAGGAATTGGCCTCGGAGTATGGCATTCCCTACGAGCTGCTTGCGAAGGTGTTGCAGAAACTCGCCAAAGCCGGTGTGATGACCTCACTGCAGGGAGTTCGCGGCGGCTACGCCCTCGCTAAGAAACCGAGCGAGCTCTCCGTGGCGTCGATCATCCGGGTCATCGAAGAGGAGCGGCCGATGGTTGCGGAGTGCTACGTGGACGGTCCGGAGAGTTGCTACCTCTTCGATAACTGCACCATCCGCAAGCCGCTGGGAAAAATCCAGCGCAACCTCAACGTCTTGTTCGACAAAATGACTGTTCAAGAAATTATTTGAGGAATCTATGGACTCGAAGGCTGCTCTCATTCTCGAGAACAAAAAAGAATTCTTGAAGTATCTCAAGTCGAAGTTTCCGCTGTTTCATGATTCGAACGTCTTCTTCCGCGACCTCCACTACGGTGTGATGTCGTACCTCGAGATGCATAGAGTGCGATACCGCTATTCGGAAGCTGAAGAGCTGACGCATAAGGTCATCGAGGCGTTGGAACAGGAGAACATCTTGCGGCGGATCGACAAGCTGACGTGGATGTTGAACTATCCGGAGTTCAAGAAGCCGTCGTCGAAGCCAGCACCTCCTGCAAAGCCGGCGGCGTCTGCGGCTGCAAAACCCGGAGTTCCGAAGCCAGCGGCGGCAAAACCTGTTGTACAACCCGCTCCACAGTCTGTGGTGAAGGAAACCGCAGCCGCGGGCGAAGGTGAGAACAAGGAAGAAAGCGAAAAGAAGTAAGCAGCGACTGAAGCCCAAGAGAACAATCCATCATAATGTTGCACGATTCACAACGATCATGAGTACATCAACCAACACGATTGAAGAACTTTCGATGCGAGAATACAAGTGGGGTTTTGTTACGGACATCGAGGCCGAAACCGCACCCCGCGGGCTCAACGAAGATGTTATCCGTTTCATCTCCGCGAAGAAGAATGAGCCCGAGTGGCTGCTCGAATGGCGGCTGAAGGCCTACCGCCATTGGCTCACCATGGAAGAGCCGCGCTGGCCGAACGTCAAGTACGACGCCATCGATTACCAGGACATCATCTACTACTCAGCCCCGAAGCAAAAGAAGCGTCCGCAGAGCCTTGATGAGGTCGACCCTGAAATCCTCCGCACGTACGAGAAACTCGGCATCCCGCTTGCCGAACAGCAAATGTTGGCCGGCGTCGCTGTCGATGCGGTGTTCGATAGCGTCTCAGTTGCTACGACGTTCAAGGAGAGGTTGCGCGAGCTGGGTATCATCTTCTGCTCATTCTCTGAGGCTGTGCAAGAACATCCAGAGCTTGTCCGGAAGTACTTAGGCTCCGTCGTTCCCTACACGGATAACTTCTTCGCAACATTAAATTCTGCCGTCTTCAGCGATGGTTCATTCTGCTACATTCCGAAGGGTGTCCGCTGCCCGATGGAGCTTTCTACCTACTTCCGCATCAACGCGGCAGATACGGGGCAGTTCGAGCGCACGCTCATCGTTGCCGAGGAAGGCTCCTACGTCAGCTACCTCGAAGGTTGCACTGCCCCCATGCGCGACACCAACCAGCTTCACGCCGCGGTCGTCGAGTTAATCGCGGTCGGAGACAACGCGCAGATCAAATATTCGACCGTCCAGAATTGGTATCCCGGTGATAAAGACGGGAAGGGCGGCATTTATAACTTTGTCACCAAGCGCGGCAAGTGCATTGGCAAGAACTCGAAAATTTCGTGGACGCAAGTCGAAACAGGCTCTGCCATTACGTGGAAATATCCCAGCATCATCCTGCAGGGCGAAGGTTCGGTTGGAGAGTTCTACTCGGTGGCAGTCGTCAATAACTATCAGCAGGCTGACACAGGCACGAAAATGATCCACATGGGGAAGAACACCAGCAGCACGATCGTTTCGAAGGGTATTTCGGCGGGCTTTGGGCAGAATTCCTACAGGGGCTTGGTGAAGGTGCAGAAATCCGCAGACAACGCCCGCAACTTTTCCCAGTGCGATTCGCTGCTGCTTGGCGATAAGTGCGGCGCGCATACGTTCCCGTACATCGAGGTGAAGAACCGAACTGCTCGCGTCGAGCACGAAGCGTCAACATCGAAGATCGGTGAGGATCAGATTTTCTACTGTAAGCAGCGTGGCCTTTCAACGGAGGACGCCGTGAACCTCATCGTCAACGGGTTCTGCAAAGAAGTGTTTCGCGAACTGCCGATGGAGTTTGCCGTCGAAGCGCAAAAGCTTCTCGGTATCAGTCTTGAAGGAAGTGTTGGATAATCACTCAGAAAGGAATCGTTCGAATGTTGGAAATCCGAAATCTGCATGCTGAAGTGAACGGAAACGAAATTCTCCGCGGCGTCACCTTGACGGTGAAGGCGGGGGAAGTTCATGCCATCATGGGGCCGAACGGCTCGGGCAAAAGCACGCTTGCCCAGGTCTTGGCCGGGCGGGAGGCGTACGAGGTAACGGAAGGCGAAGTGCTGTACAAAGGAAAGAATCTGCTCGAGATGGATCCTGAAGAGCGAGCGCGGGAAGGTGTGTTCCTCGCGTTCCAGTATCCCGTAGAAATTCCGGGCATCACGAATGCCTACTTCTTAAAGTCGGCCCTTAACGCTCTCCGCAAGCACAAGGGACTCGAAGAGATTGACGCAATCGAATTCCTCACGCTCGTGAAGGAAAAACTGAAGCTTGTCGATATGGAGCAGAGCTTCCTCAACCGTTCGGTCAATGAGGGATTCTCCGGAGGCGAGAAGAAGCGGAACGAAATCTTTCAACTGGCAGTCCTCGATCCGACGCTTGCGATTCTCGACGAGACTGACTCCGGTCTGGATATCGACGCGCTGCGCATTGTCGCCGACGGCGTGAACAAACTCCGCAAGCCGGAGAACGCAACGATCGTCGTAACGCACTATCAGCGGCTGCTGAATTACCTTTTTCCCGACTTCGTCCATGTGCTGGTGGATGGACGGATTGTCAAATCGGGTGGCAAGGAGCTGGCGCTGCAGTTAGAGGAGAAAGGCTACGACTGGCTGAGAGAGGAAGCAGAAGCCGTTGGAGTTCATGCGTAAAGGATGAATGCATGCAGACACAGGAACAAATACAGAATTGGTACCGGTCGAACTTTAAGCTGTTCGAGAAAAGTCTTAACGGTGAAGCGCCCTCCCCATTGCATGAAGTGCGCAAGCAGGCGTTGCAGCGGTTCACGGAACTCGGTTTCCCGACGACGCGCAATGAGGAGTGGAAGTACACCAACGTTGCTCCGATCGCAAAAACTCCGTTCCGTCCCGTGTTGGTGTCGCCACGTGGTGTTTCCAAGAGCGACGTGGAACGATTCAGCTTTGCCGGATTTGAAGGACATCAGTTGGTGTTTGTGGATGGCCACTTTGTACAATCCCTGTCAATGCTTCTTCCACTGCCAGAGGGCGTTGTGCTCGGAAGTCTGGCTGCCGCAGCCCGGACGAACAACGAGATTGTCAACACCCACATCGCACGGTATGCGCAGTTTATCGGTGATGCGTTTACCTTGTTGAATACCGCATTTATGCGGGATGGTGCTACGGTCATCATCCCCGACGGTATCGAGCTCGAGCAGCCGATCCACCTCCTCTTCATCGCAACGGGCAATGAGGATGCAGCCGCAATCCATCCACGCAATCTCATCGTTGTTGGCAAGCGAGGCAACGTACAGCTCGTTGAGCACTATGTCTCTCTCTCGCACGCCACGTATTTAACCAACACGGTAACAGAGGTACTTACCGGTGAAGAAGCCGTTGTTGAACACGAGAAGCTGCAGCTCGAAGGCGACCATGCCTACCACATCGCCAGCACCCACGTTCATCAGCAGGGCGGAAGTCGATATCTCTCAAATTCCATGGCGCTGGGTGGACTCATTGTGCGTAACAACATCACGGCAGTGTTGGATGCCGAGGGAATCGATTGTACACTGAACGGCCTTACACTCGCCACCGCCCAGCAGTTGATCGATAACCACACCGCAATCGACCACGCCAAGCCAAACTGCAGCAGTCACGAGCTCTACAAAACCATTCTCGACGGCAAAGCGCACGGCGTCTTCAACGGCAAGATTTTTGTCCGGAAGGATGCACAGAAAACCGACGCCAAGCAGACAAACAAAACGCTGCTGCTCTCAGACCACGCACAAATCGATGCCAAGCCGCAATTAGAAATTTTTGCTGACGACGTCAAGTGCACCCATGGAGCCACCGTCGGCCAGATTGACGCGGAGGCGCTGTTCTACTTGCGCTCGCGCGGCATTGACGAGGAAATGGCAAAGGACCTCCTTGCGTATGCCTTCGCCAGCGATGTCATCAACCGAATCCAAATCGAGCCGCTGCGGGCTATGTTGGACAACCTTCTCCATGAACGGCTCCAGCAGGGACGAATCAAAGTAGCATGAGTACGCCATCGGCCACTATAGTGTCCTCCGCTGCTGCGAAGACTCTCGATGTCGAGCGCATTCGCGAGGACTTCCCTATTCTTCATCAGCGTGTCAAAGGGAAGCCGCTCGTCTATCTGGACAATGCTGCCACAAGCCAGAAGCCTCAGCGTGTGCTGGACGCTATCATGAGGTATTATCGCGAGGACAATTCCAATGTGCATCGCGGTGTCCACACGTTGAGCGAGCGGGCGACGCATGCCTATGAAAATGCCCGGAAGAAGGTTCAGCGGTTCATCAACGCTGGCGATGTGAGCGAAGTCGTTTTCACACGAGGTACCACGGAGGGGATCAACCTTGTTGCCTCATCGTTTGGACGAATGCAGGTGGGTGCAGGAGATGAAGTGCTGATCACAGGCATCGAGCATCATTCCAACATCGTTCCCTGGCAGTTGCTTTGTCAGGAGCGCGGAGCGAGACTTCGCGTTGTGCGGATCACGGATGACGGCGAGGCTCCGCTCGCTGAGTTTGAAACGCTGCTGAATGCTCGGACGAAGCTCGTCGCGATCAGTCATATCTCAAACGCCCTGGGTACGATAAACCCCGTACGCGAAATGATTGCCGCTGCGCATGCTCGCGGTATTCCCGTGCTTGTTGATGGCGCTCAGGCCATTCCGCATGTGCGAGTAGATGTCCAGGCCCTCAACGCCGACTTCTATGTGTTTTCTTCTCACAAGGTGTTCGGTCCAACGGGCATCGGCGTTCTCTATGGCAAGCAGAGTCTGCTCGATGCTATGCCGCCGTATCAGGGAGGCGGGGACATGATTAAGTCGGTCGCGTTCGAGCGAACAATCTTCAACGACCTGCCGTATAAGTTCGAAGCAGGCACGCCGAACATCGCCGGCGTAATCGGACTGGGAGAAGCAATCGATTATCTGAATGCGCTGGATTGGAGTGCGGTAGAAAATCACGAGCATGCACTGCTCGAGTATGCAACGCAGAAGTTGAAACAGGTCGACGGCTTGCGGATCATCGGAACGGCACGAGAGAAGGCCGGGGTGATTTCCTTTGTGCTGGGGGATATCCATCCTCACGATATCGGAACGATCCTGGACGGGGAAGGGATTGCAGTCCGCACGGGGCACCACTGTGCTCAACCGGTGATGATTCGCTTTGGCGTTCCGGCAACGACACGAGCTTCGTTCGCGTTCTACAATACGATGCAAGAGGTCGACGCGCTCGTGAGCGGAATTCACAACGTACTGAAGGTGTTTCACTAATGTCTGAGCTTCGAGCGCTGTATCAGGAGGTCATCCTCGACCATAACAAGAACCCGCGAAACTATCGCGCGATGGAGGATGCCAACCGCTCGGTCGAAGGCGACAACCCACTGTGTGGCGATCATTATACAGTGTATCTGAAGCTCACGAATGACCGAATCGAAGATGTGAGCTTTACCGGCTCGGGCTGCGCGATTTCCAAAGCATCCGCTTCGCTCATGACATCTGCCGTCAAAGGGAAGTCGAAGGAAGAAGCAGAACAGTTGTTTGAAACGTTTCATCAGTTAGTGACGGGAGAGTTGGACGGGTTCGACAACATTGAAGAGCTTGGTAAGTTAGCCGCTTTCTCCGGCGTGAGCGAGTTCCCTACAAGAGTTAAATGTGCAAGTCTTGCCTGGCACACGCTGAAAGGCGCATTGACATCCACTGCAACCATTGTTTCGACTGAATAGGAAGGAGTGAGAATCATGGAGCCAATGACCCAGGCACCGCCGCAGACGCGAGACGAGGTATTCATGACGCCTCGTGCAGCGGAAGAGGTGCGGCGCATCAAGAGTGAAAACAACATTCCTGAAATGCATGGCCTTCGGTTGGGAGTAAAGGGAGGAGGATGTTCCGGCTTGAGCTACGTGCTCGCGTTCGACGAAAAGCCGAGGACCGGCGATGAGGTCTTCACGATTGAAGGACTCACGGTGTACGTCGACCCCAAGAGTCTCTTCTATCTTTCCGGTACAACGCTCGATTTTCAAGACGGCCTCAACGGACGTGGTTTTGTCTTTAACAATCCAAACGCACAACGTCATTGCGGTTGTGGCCATTCGTTTGGTGTGTAAGGAGTGTGAAAAAAGGTCTTATGAGTGAAAAACAGCTCGATACACAGCAATCCGCCGAGTCAACGCAAACTGATGCCGCTCCAAAGTCTGTAACAGAGGAAGAGGTTTGGAACGCCCTGAAGCAATGCTACGACCCGGAGATTCCGGTGAACATTGTTGACCTTGGATTAGTCTACAGCATGAAGGTCGAAGAAGAGAACACCGGAGAGGCGAACGTCTACGTGAAGATGACGCTCACGGCACCGGGTTGCGGCATGGGCCCGATGATCGCAGCAGACGCGCGCCGCCGTATGCAGCAGATTCCCGGCGTCGCCAATGCTATGGTCGAGCTGACGTTCGACCCACCGTGGAATCCAGGCATGATGTCGGAAGCGGCACGCATGATGTTGAATATGTGATGGGCGTTCTCCCTTTTCGTAAGAAAGTAATATGTGTTGCATGGAAGTGTTGAAGGGTCGACATTCGACCCTTTTTCTTTCATCCTACTCTCAAATGTATGGATGAAGTAGATTCTCTAACTCATTGTCCTACTTCAAGAAAGAAAGGAGACCTCATATGGCATACGAATGGAAATTTAACCCGCGTCCTTATTCTGACGAAGAAGCAAAAAAGCTTCTATCGAACGTCGTTAGCTCAGAGACGACGGACTGGCATTACAACACGCACCACAAGGGATACGTTACCGCTCTGAATAACATCGAGAAGGGACTTGAGGGAGCGGACCGGGCGGCGGCGAACGGGAACTACAGCGTCATCGGCGAGCTGAAGCGCCGATTCACTTGGAACCACTCAGGGGCGCTCTTGCACGACATCTACTGGGAGGTGATGGGAGGAGATGGAGACCCTGCCAAAGGCCCTGAAGTCACAGCGGCGATCGAAAAAGAATTTGGCTCGTTCGATGCGTGGAAGACTGATTTCAAGGCGACCGCAGTCGCAGCCAAGTTGAGCGGTTGGGGATTGCTTGTGTACGACCGCCTGTACTCCGGCCGACTCCTGAATGTGTTGGTCGATGAGCACCAGTACGGAGCCATCTGGGGTGGCGTGCCGTTGATCTCGTGCGATGTCTTTGAGCATGCCTACTACCACAAAGACGGACCGGGGCGAGCAAAGTACATCGACAACTTCCTCGCGAACCTCCATTGGGGACGCATCAACGAACGCTACAACAAGTTCGTTGCCGGAAAGTGATATCATCATTCTCTGCATCGCGAAAGGGTCGGGCCATCGGCTCGCCCCTTTTTTCTTGCCAATCGTCAAACTTCCCCTTATGATTCGAGCCACATGATCATCCCCACCGTCAATACACTCACCATGACTTCACGGTATCTCCTGCTTGTTATCACGCTTTGTGCTGCATTCGTGCATCACGTGCTTGCACAATCGGAACTGGAGAAGCGGTTTGCCGCGAACGTTTCCGAAGCCCAACTACGTGCGACAGTATGGGAGCTGATGCCGTTTGGGCACCGTATGGGTGGAACACAACACGGTCAACGCAGCGCAGAGTATCTTGTCGAGCAATTCAAGCAGCATGGATTACAGGTAACAGTGGAAGAAGACCGCGAGCGGTTGGGTTTTGTCCATCAGCAATGGGAACTCGTTGTGGAGGCGCCGCGAGGAATGTCCGGATTGATTCAGAACGAATGGCTCGCGGGATTTTCCCCGAGCGTCACACCCAGCAGCGCACAGGTGATGGACGCAGACGTAGAGGGGGGCATCACGAGGGAACGTGCACAGGGGAAGATTCTACTGACGAAACGGGCGGTAACAGATCGACTCTATCAGGAATTCGTCCGGTTGGGGGCTGTGTGCGTCTTGAGTTACTATCCCGCGCGGGAGGGGATGTACCCCGACTGGGCGTTCATCACGAATCTCCGTAGGTCGAATGAAAACTCCATTCCCGTGTTTCTCCTTTCCTACAACAACGGCAGCACGCTTCACCGTCTTTTGACAGAAGGCGAGTCGGTGACGATGCGGTTTTCGGCTCAGACGACAATTTCCCCCGGCGTGCCTCAGACAGTCATTGCAACCATCCCCGGAGAACGCGATAGCTATTACATCGTCTGTGCACATGGAGATTCGGATTCGGGAGGTCCCGGAGCTGACGATAATGCATCGGGTGTTGCCGGTCTCGTTGAGCTTGGCCGTGTGCTGCAAGGGATGATCACGGCGAAAGAATTGCCCCGTCCGAAGCACAGCATCGCGTTCATCGTGTGGGCGGATGAGTACGCATCGGCGGAGCAGTATGTGATGCGCCATGCTGGCCGGCTCGACAAGATTTTAGGCGTTATGAACTATGACCAGATCGGCGCGGGCGTCACGCGCAATTGCATCTACTTTGAATCGAACGACATCCCGCACAATGAAAAACTTCTTCGAACCCTCAATGCCATCGGTGAGGAGTACGCAGGCATGAAGGGTTACTGGGATGAAGCAACGACAACACCGTCACAGGGCGGGACGGATTCGTACGTCTTTCTCCCCGACTATCTGAAACGCCTCAAGCTCCCCGCCGTGGAAATTCCCTCTGTAACAATCTACACCGCGGCGTGGAATGAAGTGCGCACGCTTCCTCAGACACCGGGCTGGAGCTCTCGCGCCTGGAAGGGTCATCCGGATTCCGTTGTCGTCGATTACTCCGCATACTACCATTCTTCGCTCGACGTTCCCGAGTTCACGACCGACAAGGAACCATCCAACATGGTGTGGGCAGTGAAAGCGGTGGGTGTTGCATTGCTCCGCCTTGCGTGGTAGGCATCGCTTCTTGACATCGCTGCCTGCAATCGGTATCTTTATGCCATGAAATCCGAAGAGCGACTCTCTCCAGAGCCGACATCCGCCGCTACAGACTTCCATTACTGGCAGTACTGCGTCAACTGCGGCACACTGCTCGAAGGGCGGCGCTGTAAGCTTATCTGCCCGAAATGCGGATTCTACCATTCGTGCAGCGAGCCGTGATCTCTTCTTTCTTCTCTCGTTTCTTCGTATCTTTCAATCAGTCGGTATCGCAGCATTGAATCCATTCCCGCGCCTTCAATTCGTCCAGAGCAGTTTCAACCATCGTGCAGACTGAAGTTCAACAACGGTTTCGTTTTGCGTTCGGCGCGCGGTCGTACGACCTCTCGTCTCGAACGCACATCATGGGGGTCCTCAACGTGACGCCGGATTCCTTTTCGGACGGAGGCCTGCACGTTAATCCCGACCGGGCCGTTGCGCACGCGCTGACCATGCTTGAGGAAGGAGCGGACTTCATCGACATCGGCGGCGAGTCCACGCGCCCCGGCTCCGATCCCGTGCCGGCCGAGGAGGAGCTTCGGCGAGTTCTGCCCGTGATTCGCGAACTTGCAAAGAGAACGGACGCGCCGCTTTCCATCGACACCTACAAATCGGAAGTTGCCGAAGCAGCGCTGGATGCCGGTGCCGTGATCGTGAATGACATCAGCGCAATGACGATGGACGCGCGGATGGCGGAGGTGGTTGCCCGGCGCCGTGCATCGGTTGTCCTCATGCACATGAAGGGAACGCCGAAGACCATGCAAGCAAACCCGCACTATGGCGATGTTGTGCTGGAGGTCAAATCGTTTCTCCGTCAGCAAACAGAGCGAGCTCAACGAGTTGGGATAGAACAGATCATCATCGATCCGGGGCTCGGATTCGGCAAGACGCTCGAACACAATCTTACACTCATGCGCGAACTGCATGCCTTCAACGAGCTTAGCTTTCCCGTGCTCGTCGGTCCGTCGCGGAAATCATTCATCGGCACAATCCTCAACCTTCCCGTCGAGGAGCGACTTGAGGGAACCGCCGCTGCCGTTGCCGCGTGCGTCCTTCGAGGAGCGCACATTGTCCGTGTGCACGATGTTCAAGCGATGACGCGCGTCTCCCGGGTCGCGGACGCATTGAGGTCGGCATAGCAGATGGATCGCATCGGAGTTTTAATTCCTGCTTACAACGCTGAGGCAACGCTTCCTGCGTTGCTGGCGCAAGTAGGAAAGATTGTTCATGCTCAGGATATTGTGGTTGTTGATGATGGTTCGTCGGACGCGACAAGTGAAACCGCGAGTCGGTTGGGAGCCGAGGTGGTTCGGCACACGGTCAATTGCGGTAAAGGGCGCGCGTTGCAGACGGGTTTTGACTACGTGTTGCAGAACTTGCCGTGGGATGCCGTCGTAACCATGGACGCAGATTTGCAGCACCGGCCGGAAGACCTTCCAAGTTTCATGAACGTGTATCGGTTGCTTTCGCCGGACATCGTCATCGGATACCGGACGCGCAAAGGAACGTCGATGCCAATTGCGCGGCGGCTTTCGAATACCATCACTTCTGCGCTCGTCAGCGCTCGGACCGGAATCACGGTGAAAGACAGTCAATGCGGGTATCGGTTGATTGCGCGACGGGTGATCGAGGAGGTGAAGATCGAAGCTCCCGGCTACGAAGCGGAGACGGAGTTCCTGATCAAAGCGGCGAACAAGGGTTACCAGATGCGGTTTGTTCCGATTCAAACAGTGTACGGCTCAGAACGGAGTTATATGACGTACTGGATAACGACCAAGCGATTTCTCACCGTTCTCCTCAAGGAGTATTGATGGGGAGGTTCGACGAAGAGCGTAAAGAAATGGTGGCTCTGCTCCGCTCGCGTGGAATCACCGATGAGCGTGTGCTCCAGGCGATGATGGCTGTCGAGCGTCATCTGTTTGTCGCTGAGCCGTTCACCAGCCGCTCGTACGAAGACACCGCTCTCCCCATCGGAAAAAATCAAACCATCTCACAACCCTACACGGTGGCATTCATGACGCAAGAACTCGCTCCGCAGCCCGGAGCGAAAATCCTCGAGGTCGGCACCGGCTCAGGGTATCAGGCCGCGGTTCTTGCGGAGATGGGGTGTCGCGTGCACACTATCGAGCGACATCTCGAGCTGCTGTTTGCCGCGCGGAGAATCTTTGAGCGTCTTGACTATCGGATTCTCTCGCGTGGCGGCGACGGCACTGTCGGCTGGTCGGAGTTTGCTCCGTACGTCGGCATTATCGTTACAGCCGGCGCGCCAGAAATTCCTCAGCCGCTCGTCGGTCAGCTCGCCGAAGGAGGGCGTTTAGTCGTTCCGGTCGGCAATCTCGAAAATCAAAACCTCTGCGTCGTCACCAAGCTCAATGGGGAGGTCGAGGTGAAAGAGATTCGAGGGTTCAAGTTCGTCCCGCTCATCGGAAAAAAAGGATGGGAAGGGACAACCATCGGTTCATGAAGTCCGGCGCAATCCTTCGTCCTTCCGAAATGATGAAAGCAGGTCGCGTTCTCGCTGTTGTTGGTCCCACCGCATCCGGAAAAACTCCTCTCGCTCTACTCCTCGCTCAACGATTGGATGGAGAAATTGTTTCTGCGGACTCGCGACAGTGTTTCTGCTATCTCGATATCGGAACGGCAAAGCCGACCCCGACGGAACGTGCGGCCGTGCAGCATCATTTTATTGATATTCTCGACCCGTCGGAAGAATACTCAGCCGGTCGGTATGGCGCCGAGGCACGCACCGTGATGATGGATATACTTCGTCGGAGAAAGACGCCGATTCTTGTTGGGGGATCGGGCCTGTACATTCGAGCTGTGTTAGATGGACTTTTTGAAGGACCTGGAAAGGATCATGAACTGAGGAGGCAACTGGAGGAAAAGCTTCGAAGTTTGGGAGCCGTCGCTCTTCTTGAAGAGCTACGGAAGGTCGATCCCCCGACGGCGGAAAAAATGATTCCTCAAAAGCCCCGTCCGATTATTCGTGCGTTAGAAGTATACTATGCAACGGGCAAGCCGTTATCGGAATTTCATGCAGGACATCGCACACTGCCGCCGTTTGAGTTCGTGCAATTCGCTCTTGAATGGCCGCGCCGTGAGTTGTATGCGCGAATCGATGAGCGTGTCAACCGTATGATGCGGGATGGACTACTCGATGAAGTCAAGTCTCTGCTCGCTCGTGGTTATGACGAGCGTGTCAATGCGCTGAACACCGTCGGCTACAAGGAGCTCATTGCTCATCTGCAGGGACACATTCCACTCGATGAAGCAGTTCGTCAGATCAAGCAGCATACGCGTAATTTCGTCAAGCGGCAGTTGACGTGGTTTCGCGCCGACCAGCGGATTCGGTGGATTGCTGCAGAGAGAGGCGTCGACTTTGAGAGAATAGCAGAGGAAGTCGCCGAGCAATTTCATCGGGGGTAAAGTTCATTGCATTTCGCGGTGAGATTCGCTATATTGACTCTGTATTTAGCCACGAAGAAGGACACTTCGTGTCTTATGAGTTCAATCTGTGTACAAAAAGTCCCGCTCTTGGGATTCCACTTTTCAAGCGGGATTTGCCGCTCTCTGCATTCCGCTAACAAGCGGCATTCTGGAAAAGCGGAACTGAGTCCCGCCGTACGGTTTCGCTTTCCAGAATCCCGCTTTCTGCGGAATCCCAAAAAGCGGGAGATCCCGTCTCATTGTATAAGTAATTGTGACGGGGAAAGCGGAACAAAGATTTTTGCCCACGCCTGCCTGCCGCCTGCCTGCCGGCAGGCAGGCGTGCCCACGTTAAGTTTTTTTCTGGAAATTCGGCGATTCAGGATTCCGTTCATCCATTTTCCTTCACACGGGGCGTGGCTCAGCCCGGCTAGAGCGCCTGGTTCGGGACCAGGAGGCCGCGAGTTCGAATCTCGCCGCCCCGACACGAGAAAGCCGCTCCACAAACGGAGCGGCTTTGGTGTTTTATCGTAGGAGGGATGATTTAATCGCCCAAATTGAAACTCTATCCATTTTTGTCTACTTTGCCCCGCAAGGAAGTTGGGTTGTTATGTCCTCAAACATTGTCGCCATCGTCGGCCGCTCAAACGTTGGGAAATCAACGCTCTTCAACCGACTGATCGGATCGCGGGAGGCTATCGTCCACAATCTCCCCGGTGTTACTCGTGACCGGAAGTACGCCGAAGTCGAGTGGGCCGGCAAACGGTTCACTATTATTGATACGGGGGGATTTGTACCGGATTCGCCGAACGTGTTTGACCGCGCGATCCGAGAACAGGCTGAGATTGCAATACAGGAAGCCGACGTTGTTCTGTTTATGGTTGATGCAAACGACGGTGTGTTGGAACTCGATAAGGAGATTGCCAACATCGTCCGCCAGAAAGAGAAAAAGGTTCATCTCGTTGTCAACAAGGTGGATTCGGCAATCCACGAGATGCTTGCGGCGGAATTCTTCGCGCTCGGACTCGGCGAGCCGATTCCCATTGCTGCTCTTGGCGGAAGACTCATCGGCGACTTTCTCGATGTTCTCACCGCAAACTTTCGCAGTAACGGCAGTGAGAGAGATGATGAACCGAGACTTCGATTGGCCATCATCGGCAAGCCGAACGTAGGAAAGTCTTTGCTTGTGAACGCATTGCTCGGTACCAAGCGACAGGTGGTAACCGATGTCCCGGGCACGACACGCGATCCGGTGGACTCGATTCTCCGCTATCACGGTGAAGAAATCATTCTGGTCGACACTGCCGGCCTCAAGAAGCGCAAGCACATGGTGGAGAGCTTGGAGTTCTACAGTGCCCTTCGAACGCTCAAAAGCATCGAACGGTCGGATGTGGCGGTGGTTCTGTTGGATGCTGAACGGGGAATCGATAAGCAAGACCTGCACATCGTCGAAGAAGCAATCAGTCGCAAACGAGCAACACTGCTTGCTGTCAACAAATGGGATGTAGTTAAAAAAGAGACGAACACTGCACGTCAATTCGAGCTCCTCATCCGTCGACGGTTAGGCATGCACGACTATCTTCCGGTCATCTTCATTTCCGCACTGACCAAACAACGCATTGTGAAAGTGGTCGAACTGGCCAAGACGATTCACGCCGAGCAGTGCAAGCGCATTGAAACGAGCGAACTGAACGATGCCATCCTTCCTGAAATCGAGCAGTATCCGCCATCGTACTCGGGGCCGAAGGAAATCAAGATCAAATACGCCACGCAACTGAAAACCCGCCCACCGATGTTTGCGTTCTTCTGCAACCATCCTAAGTTCGTGCAAGAATCCTACAAACGCTTCCTTGAACATAAACTGCGCGAGCACTTCGGCTTCGAAGGCGTTCCGCTCACACTCGTCTTCAAACAAAAATGAAACAGCGCATTCTTGTTGTCGGCGGAGTGGCCGCAGGGCCAAGCGCCGCGAGCAAGGCGAAACGCGTCAACCCCAATGCCGAGGTGCTGCTCCTCGAACAAGGCGAATTCATCTCCTACGGCATCTGCGAAGTTCCCTACTACATTGCCGGCACCGTTACCGACAAGCAAAAGCTCGTCCCATTTTCACCATCACGACTGAAACAGCGTAAAGGCGTGGAAGTCCGAACGTTCTGCCGCGCTGAAGAAATTATCCCCTCCAAGAAACGACTCGTCATCCGCGACCTCGCGAAGAATACCGTTGAAGAACTTCTGTATAGCAAACTGATTGTTGCCACGGGGTCGTCTGCGCGTCGATTGGGCGTTCCCGGTGAAAATGCTCGGAATGTCTATAACGTGAAGACAATCGAAGACGGGTTTGCAATCAAACGCATGATCGCGGAAGAGCAGCCACGCAAGGCCGTTATCATCGGTGGCGGATACATCGGGATGGAGATGGCGGAAGCGCTGGTCGCCAACGGCATCCAAACGGCATTGCTGCACAGAGCCGACTTACCGATGTCCGGTTTGGAACTTGAGACGCGAACGGCAGTGCTCGCCGAGTTGAAAAAGAACAATGTTACGTTTGTGGCGCGTAGCGAGGTTCTTCGGCTTGAAACGGATTCGACGAACGCTGTCCGTCGCGTGCACGCAACAACGGGGCGATACGATACCGACCTGGTGATTCTTTCGCTCGGTGTTGAACCGAATGTAGAGCTTGCGAAGACCGCGCGCATCCATCGAGGGCCCAACGGCGGCATTCTCACAGACCAGCGGCAAGCGACAAACATCGACACGATCTTCGCGGCGGGGGATTGTTGTGAAGTGAAGAACCTCGTCAACAACAAGTGGATGCACATACCGCTCGCAACGATCGCCAGCAGACAGGGATGGGTTGCAGGAGAAAACGCGGCGGGAGGGAAGGCAGCATTCAAAGGGGCCATCCGTGCAATTGCAGTAAAGGTGTTCGACCTTGAAGTCGCACAGGTCGGCATCAGCAGCGAGGAAGCAGAGCGCTCGGGGTTCACGGTCGTTACCGAACACATCACCGACCATTCGAAGATACCGTTCTACCCGGGAAGCGCTGAGCTGCACATCGCTGCAATTGCCGATAAGAAAAGCGGAAGGCTGTTAGGAGCCAACATCTACGGTAAGCAAGGCGCAGCGCTGAGGGCAAACACACTCGGCGTTGCCATCCAGCGGAAGATGAACGCGCAAGAAATTTCCGACCTCGACCTCTTGTACGCGCCGCCGTTTTCGCCGCTGTGGGATCCCATCCTTGTCGTTACCAATCAACTCAAGAAGAAAGTCTAACCGATGAAAAACCTCACCATCATAGACCATCCGCTGGTGAAGCGCGACCTCACGTTGCTGCGCGACAAGCGCACGCCGAGCAACCTCTTCCGCGCAATTCTTCGCCGCACGTCGAGTCTGATGGCATATGAAGTGACGCGCGACCTTCCGACAAAACCGGTCCGCGTCATGACTCCGCTGGAGAAAGCGCACGGGGCTATCTTGACGCAGCCCGTCATCCTTGTGCCGATTCTGCGTGCGGGTCTTGGACTTGTCGGCGGCTTTGTGGAGGTGATTCCCGACGCGCGTGTGGGACACATCGGATTGTATCGCGATGAAGAGACGCTGAAGCCGGTGGATTATTACTTCAAGGTTCCGCGCCACTTAGGAAAAGCGCTTGTGCTGGTGCTCGATCCGATGCTTGCGACAGGAGGAAGTGCTTCTGCCGCCATCAGCTATTTGAAGGACAAGGGCGCAACAATGATACGGCTCGTCAGTCTGGTAGCGGCACCGGAGGGAGTGCGCACCATCTCAAAAGCTCATCCGGATGTGACGATGTGCGCCTGCGCGCTCGATCGCGAACTCAACAGTCGTGGCTACATTCTTCCCGGACTTGGCGATGCGGGAGACCGAATCTTTGGGACGGAGTAACACCGTGCGCGTTCTCATCATGCTTTCCGTAAGTTGTTGGGTCTCACAGGCAGGCATGCAGGATGATGCTCGTGCCGCTCGCGCGGATTTCGACTCACTCATCTCGTTGGGATTGCATCTGACGCTGAATCAAAAATACGACCGCGCCTTTGAATTTTTTGCCGACCTCTCATCCCGCTATCCGGATCATCCTGCAGGCCCGGTGTTCTTTCTCAACGTTCTGCAAGCGCGTGCAAAAGATGAGAGGCGACTACCTCAACGTTTCGTTATCGACTCGCTCGTTACGGTTGCCATGCAGCGAGCAGAAGCGTTACAAACGTTGAATGAGAAAAGTCCGGAAGGAAACTACTACGTTGGGACAGTCTATGGATTGGACGCGCACGACAGAGCAGAGCGGGGTGAGTGGTGGACCGCTTTTTTGCGCTCGCGGTCGTCCGTCAGCGCTCTGGAAGAAGCGCTGGAGAGGGATTCAACACTCTACGACGCGTACGTCGGCATCGGCACGTACCGGTATTGGAAAAGTCGGAAGACCGACTTTCTCCAATGGCTGCCGTTTGTGAAGGATGAGCGCGAGGAAGGAATTCGTCTGCTGGAAATTGCTGCCGAGCGAGGAAACCATCAGCGCTATGCGGCGCTCTTGAGTCTGCTCTGGATTTTCATCGACGCAGAACGGTATACTAAAGCAGAGGCAGTTGCTCAGAGGCTGCTCGCTCTCGCTCCAAACAGTCGCGTAACTCTGGTAGGGCTTGGGACGGCACTTCTGAAGATGAAGCGCCTCAATGAGGCCGTGACGATTTTCTTACGTCTCCAAGAAGAGATAGAGAAAAGCGGGATGAGTTCTGAATTCAACGAACTCGATGTCCGAAGCCGATTAGCCGTTATTCACCATGCGTTGGGGAACCGGGCTGAAGCGATGAATTACGTCGAGGAAGCGAAACGACTCCAGCTCGAACGCATTCCTGTACATCTACAGAAAGAGGCGCAAAAACGGTATGAAGAACTTCGAGCCGTTGAGCAGATGTTGCAAAGGAAGGGAGGGGGAAGCAAATAGCGGCGTGCTTGACATTCACCCGCTATTCCCTATATTCCAATTGAGGTGGTAAGCTGTTGATTTGACTCCAGGAAGCCCCGCCGAATAGCTATGGCCGAAACCGTAACAATGAACGGACAGATCAAGAAGAAGCTCGATGAGCTCCTGGTGGTCTGTCGCGCGAACCTTCGGAGCGTGAACGAGGGTCTGATCACGCGCGCCTTCGAGATGAGCCTCGCTGCTCACAAACACAATCGACGCGCATCCGGCGAGCTCTACTTTAACCATCCGTACGAGGTTGCTCTCATCGTCGCAAAAGAAATTCCGCTGGACGATGCCTCTGTTGTGGCCGCACTCCTTCACGACGTGGTTGAAGATACCGACTTTGAGCTGAAGGACATCCGCGCGGAGTTTGGCGACGAGGTAGCCGATATTGTCGACGGCGCAACGAAGATTACCGACATCTTCCGCAGCCACGAAGTGACCGCGGCGGAAAGTTATCGCAAGCTCCTCCTCTCCATGGTGAACGACATTCGCGTAATGTTGGTGAAGTTCGCTGACCGCCTCCACAATATGCGCACGCTCGAGTACCTTCCGCCGGAAAAACAGCAGCGACTCGCGAAAGAGACGCTGGAAATCTACGCGCCGTTCGCGCACCGCTTCGGCCTGGCGAAGATCAAGTGGGAATTAGAAGACCTTTCGTTCAAATACCTCTACCGAAAAGAGTACGCCGACCTTGCCCGACAGCTCAAGTCGAGACGGAGAGAGCGCGAACACTACATTAAAAAATTCGTCGCACCCATTGAAAAAAAACTGCAGCAAGCCGAGCTCCGATACGAGGTCGAAGGACGGCCGAAGCACCTCTACAGCATCTACAACAAGATGGTGAAGCGGAACAAACCGTTGGACGAGATTTACGACCTCTTCGCTGTCCGTATTATCCTCGACACGTCCGACAACAACGACTGCTTCATCGCGTACGGCATCGTCACGGAAACCTACAAGCCGATTTCGGAGCGATTCAAGGACTACATTTCGCTTCCCAAGAAAAATGGTTATCAATCGATTCACACGACTGTTGTGGGCCCGGGGGGGAAGTTAGTTGAGGTACAGATTCGTACGCGTGCAATGCACGAAGTGGCAGAGAAGGGCGTCGCCGCTCACTGGTTTTATAAAGACAGTAAAGCGCAAATCGATAAGGAGTTGGAGAATTGGATCAACTGGGTGCGGGAGATTTTCGAGCAGAAGACCGACGATGCCCCGCGTGAGTTGATGGAGAGCTTCAAGCTCACGCTCTACCAGGATGAAATTTACGTGTTCACACCGAAAGGCGATTTGAAGATTCTTCCACGCAACGCGACACCCGTCGATTTTGCGTTCGACGTTCACACCGATGTCGGTTGGCACTGTATCGGTGCAAAGGTCAACGGCCGCATCGTGCCGCTCAACACGCTTCTCCGCAGCGGCGATCAGGTCGAGATCATCACGTCGAAGAACCAAACGCCGAACGCCGACTGGGAAAAGTTTGTCGTTACTCACAAAGCGAAAATGCAGATCCGCAAGTGGATCCGCGAAGAATCCCGCCGCATTGCCGAGCAGGGAAAGGAAGTGTGGGAGAAGAAAATCAAGCGGCACAAACTGCACATTAACGAAGACCATCTGACGAAGTTCGTCCACTCGCTTAAGTTTGACAACATCCAGAAATTCTATCAGGCCATCGCCGGGGAGGAAGTCGATGTCGACGGCATCATCCTGCATCTTCTGGAGTACTCCAAGCGTTCCGGCGCCGACGGGGCGCTGAAGCTCGCAGAGGAGCGACAATCGCTCTTCTCGAAGTTCATCGACACTGCGCGAGACGTTGCGCAGGGGATTTCTGTGTTCGGCTCGCGTGATAACTTCCTCCACCAGTACGCCAAATGCTGCAATCCTATCCCCGGCGATGAGATCGTCGGCTTTGTGACGATCGGCGACGGTATCAAGATTCATCGCAAGGATTGTCAGAACGTCATCTCCATGCGGATGACGTTAAGCGAGCGCGTGGTGGATGTTTCGTGGCCGGCGGCGAACGGCGCGGACTTCATCGCAGCCGTGACAATCGCGGGCAAGGATCGCCCCGGCTTGCTCAGCGACATCACGCATGCGATCTCCAGCTATCAGAATACCAACATCCGCAGCGTCAATGTCGACACGAAAGACCAGCTGTTCACTGGGCAGATTATCCTCTACGTGAAGAACACCGACCATCTTGCGCGCCTGATTGAGAAGATCCGACGTGTACCGGGCGTAACCGAGGCAGAACGATTTCTCGGCTGACTTCTCGTAAACCGGGCGACGGGAGTTTGCCATGACAACCCGAACGGTTAAGACGTACACCAAAAAAGACCTCGCGCGTTACGCCGCACAGCTGCGCGGCGAGAACGTTGCCCGCGCTCTACAATGGACCGACGCTGTCTTCCAATCGCTACGCGAAACGATGATGTCCGCCGACCCCGAGCTGCGCGTGGAGATTCGCGACTTCGGCGTCTTCGAAGTGAAGCTGACAAAATCCAAGCCCAAAGCACGCAACCCACGGACGGGAGAAACGATCTTTGTGCCAACGCATCGTAAATCGCACTTCAAGCCGGGGAAAATCCTGAAGCAGTTCCTCAGTCAACCGATGGACGACGCGCTCCTCTCACAGCACTCGCTCAGGAAAAGCTCGTGAGCTCATCACGCGTTCTCGGTATCGATTATGGGACGGCGCGCATCGGCGTCTCGCTGAGCGATCCCCTTGGCATCATCGCTCAGCCGCTGGAAACGCTGAAGAATGACGCCACCGCTATCGAGCGATTGGCAAAGCTGATCAAGCAGCACGGCGCAACGCTCGTGGTTGTGGGAATGCCGCTCAACCTGAAAGGGCAGAAAGCTCACAAGGCGCAGGAGGTTGAACAGTTCGTCGCTCGACTCAAGGACCAAACCGGCGTGGCGGCCGTGTTGTGGGATGAGCGATTTACGAGTACCATCGCCCAGCAAACGCTTCTCTCTTTGGGCACAAAAAAGAAAGAGCGCCGCACAGACAAGGGGCGGGTGGATGCGATGGCAGCAGCCATTATCTTGCAAAGTTTTTTAGATAGCGCCAAGCGGTCGATGAGTTGCTGAGATGGAGCAGAGCGCGCTTGTTCGCTGGATCAGAGCCAATCGCTGGAAGACGTTGGGCATCGTGCTTGTTGCGTTGTTTGTGCTCAACGTCGCACGGTTGCCGTTTAGCGACATCTCCGAGTTACAGCGGAAGAATCCCATGGAGACGGCATTTATGCGCGCCCATGCCGAAGAAGCCGAGCGCGCAGGGAAGCAGTTCCGCAAGAGACATCGATGGGTTCCGCTGAGTGCAGTTTCTCCCCATGTTGTTCATGCAGTGGTTGTGGCTGAGGACGGGTCGTTTTTCTCGCATGAGGGATTCGATTGGTATGAGATCGGCGAATCCCTCAAAAAGAATTTGAGAGAATTCCGCTTTGCCCGAGGTGGAAGCACCATTACCCAACAGCTTGTAAAGAACTTGTATCTCTCCGCATCCAAAAACCCCCTGCGCAAACTCAATGAATGGATTCTCACGTGGCACATGGAGCGAACGCTGAGCAAGCAGCGAATTCTTGAAGTGTATCTGAATGTCATCGAGTGGGGCGACGGTATGTATGGCATAGAGAGCGCGGCACAAGCGTACTTTGGAAAGTCTGCTGCCGGATTGACGCGGGAGGAGGCGGCTCGTTTGGCCGCAATCATCCCAAGCCCGAAGCGCTACCGTGCCGATTCGGATGGGCGGTATGTAACCCGCCGGGCGCGGTTGATTCTTTCTCGCATGGCGGCAAGGGGATACTGAACCCAAAGATTGAAAGTTCTCCTTATGTTCCGAGGGAGTTGTACTCCCGAGGACAGTGGACAGACGGTTGTTCGGGAGTTCAACTCCCTCACAACCTCAATCTTACTCCCTCACAACGGATAGTTCCTCATCGTCCCGTAGGACGAAAAGTTGGTAGCGAGTCAAGAAAGTTAAATTGAAGTCCCGCCGTTTCCCGGCGGGACGACATATCCGTCAGTGCGTAACATTAACAGCAAGCCATGAACTTCAAAGACATCGAACTCCTCCTCGAAGAAGGAGAAGGCTTTCGGATCGAGTTCAAACGAAAGGTTTCCTCGCCGGGAAAAATTGCGCGTGCACTCATCGCCTTCGCGAACACGAAAGGCGGTACGATCCTCTTTGGCGTGGACGACGACAGCACAATCGTCGGCGTGGAAAGCGAGAAAGAAGAAGTGGAGATGATTCAACACGCGGGGTCATACCTCTGCGATCCGCCGATTAAGCCGAGGATCGAGATCATCTCGCGTAAAGGCCGAGACATCATTGCCGTCGTTGTGCGGGAAAGCGACCAGAAGCCGCACAGCTACCTGGGGGATGGCAACGGAGAAAGCGACGACGACTCGAAAGTCTTCATCCGCGTCAAGGACAAGACCGTGTTAGCGAGCAAAGAGGTGGTGAGGATACTTGAGGCGGAAAGTCCTACAGCCGCGCCGCTGCGGATTTCCATCGGCGAGCCGGAACGGCGCCTGTTGGATTATCTGCAGGGACACAACCGCATTACGGTGAAGGAGTTCGGCGAGCTTGTGAACATCTCGCGCCGCCGTGCGTCACGCATTCTCATTCAACTTGTGCGTGCCGGCGTTCTGCGCATCCACACGCACGAGCAGCAGGATTATTACACGCTGGCGTTTGATATCTGACCCGACGTCGTTCTCCAGATGCGTGCAAGCTCAAAGAGGGCGATTCCGTATGCCACGGCGACGTTCAGCGACTGCTTGATACCGAACATCGGAATTTCAATCGCCCCATCGCATTCATGGAGAATCGTCTGCGACACGCCGGTGATTTCGTTGCCGATGATGAGACAGAGCGGGAACGCTTCGTGCGGCACCTCGGTGTAGGGGATGCTTCGGTCGGTGAGTTCAAGCGAGTAGATGCGGAAGCCGGATCGCTTCAGCGAAGCAATGGCCTCGAGCGGGTTGCGGACATACTCCCACGGCACACTCTTCGTTGCTCCGAGCGCGGTCTTCTCGATCTCCTTGCGTGGAGGACGCGGCGTGTAGCCCGTGAGCAGAAGCTTCTGGATCATCGCTCCGTCGGAGGTTCGGAAGATCGAGCCCACGTTATAGAGACTCCGTACATTATCGATGAGCACAACGATGGGCACGCGGGAGGCGCGGTCAACCATCTCCAATTTCAGTCGTTTTTTCTCAATTTCGTCATGTGAAAGCTTCTTCATAGAGTGTGGAAGATACTGCAAAATTGCCGAACCAACACGGTTTCTTCGTTTGCTCGCCATCGATAATTTCGCTATATTGAACACGAATTTTTTGAAATCCTTTGAAGAAGATTGTTATCGCCATCGACGGTCCGGCAGCCTCCGGGAAAAGCACAACAGCCCGCCTCGTGGCGAAGCAATTGGGCTATTTACACATCGACACGGGGGCGATGTATCGGGCGATTACCCTCCGGGTGTTAGAGGAAGGAATCCCACTCAATGATGCTGACCGCATCAGCAAGGTAGCGGAGGAAACGCAAATCCGGCTAGAGCGGTCGAACGACGGCAACGCCGTTTTCATTGATGGACGGGACGTTACAGAGGCAATTCGCTCGCCAAACGTTACTAAGAGCGTCAGCACGGTGAGTAGCTACCAGCCTGTGCGTTCCGTGTTGGTGCGTGAACAACGCAGGATGGCCGAGCAGGGAGGAGTGGTGTTGGAAGGGCGGGATATCGGCACGGTCGTGTTGCCGAATGCCGACTTGAAGGTGTTCATGGTGGCGAATGTCGATGAGCGAGCGCGGCGAAGGAAACGAGAATTGGAAGCCGCCGGCGGCGGTGCAGACGAGGCAAGAATTCGGGATGAATTGATCCAGCGTGACGCGTTGGATTCCACACGCGACGTGAGTCCACTGCGCAAAGCCCCGGATGCTATCGAGCTCGACACCTCGAATATGACCATTGACGAGCAAGTAACGTTCATCGTGAAAAAGACCAAAGAGATTATCGAAGCAAAGAACTGAATGAGCCTAACAGTTGCCATCGATCAACACTCAGGATTCTGCTGGGGCGTCGTGCGCACCATCGAGATTGCCGAGCAAGAGCTTGCCGAGAGCGGCGAGCAACTGTATTCACTCGGCGACATCATTCACAACCCGATGGAGATCAAGCGACTGGGTGAAAAGGGGCTGAAGACTATTTCGCATCAGGATTTCGACCGGCTGAAAGGCACGAAGGTTCTCATCCGTGCGCACGGCGAGCCGCCGTCAACCTACCAGAAAGCACAAGAGCTCGGCATCACCATCATCGATGCGACCTGCCCGGTTGTAACAAAAGTGCAAGAGCGTATCCGGAAGTTTTACCTCGACGGCTATCAGATTGTCATTTTGGGGAAGAAAGAGCATGCAGAGGTTGTCGGTCTCATCGGGCAAACGAATGGCGAAGCAGTCGTGATCAGATCGGTGGAGGAAATCGAGAACGTCGCTCTCAACCGCAAGACGGTGCTCTTCTCACAGACGACGATGGACAAGCCGACGTTTTATACGATCAAGGACGAACTGAGCAAGCGTATCAAAGACCTTGTCGTCGGCTCAATTGAAGATGAGGCGATTGAGTTTCATGCAAAGGATACGATCTGCGGCCAAGTTTCCGGTCGTGACAAGAAGCTGCGAGAGTTTGCCCGTGCGAACGATGTGATCATCTTCGTTGCAGGGCGGCACAGCTCGAACGGTAAGGTGCTGTACGGGATCGCCAAAGAAGAAAACTCGCGCACCTACTTCATTGAAGATGTTCCCGAATTGCAAGCCGAGTGGTTTGCCGGTGCGACAACCGTCGGCATCACCGGCGCCACTTCCACGCCACAATGGTTGATGGTGAACGTGAAGCAGGCAATCGAGGAGCGGTTTGCGCTGCCGGTCCCCAACGAAGCGGTTGGGGTTGCATAAGCGTTACAGTCATCACCAATTCACGAATTATCCACCCACATCAAACTCTGCTCACGGTTGCTCTTCGGTATATTGATGACTGGCACCGGTGAGAACACGGAAGCAGAATTTCCGTCGTTGACGGAGAAATTGTTCCAGGAGGTTGAATGGTAGAAGCATCTCATGCTCTGAACGGACTCGAAGAGCGGGAATACACCGAGAGCGAGTTTCAAGAGCTTGCCAAGCTGTATGAAGGCACGCTGGCGAAGATCAGTCAGGGTGAAATCGTTACCGGACGCATTGTCCACATCGGTGAGCAGTACGTGACCGTCGATATTGGGTTCAAGTCGGAGGGGCAAATACCCATTGCCGAATTCCCGAACCTGAGCGGCCTCAACATCGGCGATCAAGTCGAAGTGTACCTCGAATCCGTCGAAGACAAAGACGGTCAATTAGTCCTTTCGCGCAAACGGGCAGATTTCATGCGTGTATGGGAACGCGTGATGAAAGCCCACGAGACCGGCGAAGTGCTGCGCGGTCGTTGTGTCCGTCGCACTAAAGGCGGTATCGTTGTCGACCTGCTGGGAATCGATGCGTTTCTCCCCGGCTCGCAGATCGACGTTCGGCCTGTGCGCGACTTCGACGCCTTCATCGGCAAAGAAATGGACTTCCGTGTTGTGAAGGTCAATCATCCGTCCGAAAACGTCGTGGTGAGTCACAAGGTGCTTGTCGAAGAGGAACTCTCCGGCCAGCGCAAGGCAATTCTCGAACATCTCGAGAAGGGACAGATCCTCGAAGGCCACGTGAAGGCGATTACCGACTTCGGTGTCTTCGTCGACCTCGGTGGCGTGGATGGACTCGTCCACATTACCGACCTCTCATGGGGACGCGTCAGCCATCCCTCGGAAGTTGTGAAGCTCGACCAAACAGTCAACGTCGTTGTGATCGACTTCGACCAGGACAAAAAGCGCATCTCGTTGGGCATGAAGCAGCTTCTGCCGCATCCGTGGGAACACGTAGACCTCAAGTATCCCGTCGGCACGAAAATCCAGGGCAAGGTCGTTTCGCTTACTGATTACGGTGCGTTTGTCGAAATCGAAAAGGGCATCGAAGGCCTCATCCACATTTCCGAGATGAGCTGGACGCAGCACGTCAAGCATCCCTCGCAAATGGTCTCGATGGGACAGATTGTCGAAGCGGTCATCCTTTCGCTCGACAGCGAAGGAAAGAAAATCTCCCTCGGTATGAAGCAGCTCGAGCCGGATCCGTGGAATACCCTCCTCGAAAAATATCCCGTCGGTTCGCGGCGCACCGGCATCGTTCGCAACCTCACCAACTTCGGCGTGTTTGTGGAGCTTGAAGAAGGCGTCGACGGCCTCGTCCACATCTCCGACCTCTCGTGGACCAAGAAGGTGCGCCATCCCGGCGAGGTGGTTAAGAAGGGGGACAAGTTGGATGTTGTGATCCTCAACATCGATGTCTCCCAGCGACGCATCTCGCTCGGCCACAAGCAACTCCAAGATAATCCGTGGGAAGCCTTCGCTGTTGCTTACAGCGTTGGGACGGAAGTCGAAGGCAAAGTTGTTCGCATCGTCGAGAAGGGTGTGATCATTGAACTTCCGCTCGGTGTCGACGGCTTCGTGCCGCTCTCGCAATTGTCGCAAACGCCGATCAAGAATCTGACTGAATCATTCCCGGTCGGAACGATGCTTCCGTTAAAGGTCATCGAGTTCGACAAGGACAGCAAGAAGATTGTCCTGTCAGTGCTCGAATATCTCCGCGGGAAAGAGCAGAAGATGTTCGATGAGTATGTCGCATCGCACAAGTTGGCTCCGATGACGCTGAAAGACGTCTTCTCGACGCCGGTCAGCGCGCCGGAAGCAACGGCGGATACCGACAGCGGCACTCAGCACTAAGCGATGAAATCCATGGAGAGTTGCCTTAGAGGAAATTGTGTCTCGAGGGGCAACTCTTTCTTGTTTCTCCCCATCCCATGAAGCGAATAGCTCTCCATACCTTAGGCTGCAAGCTGAATTTTGCCGAAACCTCGACGATCGGTCGGCACTTCCGCGCACTTGGCTACGAGGTCGTCAACATCGACCAGCCCGCCGACGTCTGCGTTATTAATACGTGCAGCGTCACGGAGCGTACCGACCGCGAGTGCAGGCAAATCGTCCGCCGCGCGCTGCGGTATTCGCCGAATGCGTTCGTCGTCGTTACCGGCTGTTACGCCCAGCTCCGGCCAAACGAGATTTCAGCTATTGAGGGCGTTGACCTTGTGTTGGGGATGAACGAGAAGTTCAGCATCCCGAACCTGAGCGGTGGCTTTGAAAAGCGCGAGCGTGCCGAGGTGATGGTCTCTCCGATTGACGAAGTCGATACGTTCAATCCGGCAACGTCGGCGGGAATGACCGAGCGGACGCGCGCATTTCTCAAAGTTCAAGACGGCTGCGACTATACCTGCACCTTCTGCACGATTCCCCTGGCTCGGGGGGAAAGCCGCAGCGTGCCGGTTGAAAACATTGTCGCTCATGCGCGGGAACTTGTCGCTCAGGGTTACAAGGAAATCGTCCTCACCGGTGTTAACGTTGGGGATTATGGAAAGAAGATCGGCCTCAGTCTCCTTTCGTTATTGAAATCGTTGGATCGGATTGATGCGCTCCAACGCATCCGAATCAGTTCTGTAGAACCCAACTTGCTTACCGATGCGTTGCTCGAACTCTGGATGTCGTCGGAGAAGATATGCAAACATTTCCACCTGCCGCTTCAATCAGGCTCCGATACCGTCCTCAAGTCGATGCGGCGGCGGTACATGCACGATTGGTACGCCGACCGCGTCGAGCGAATCATCACCGCATACCCGTCTGCAGGGGTCGGCGCCGATGTGATTGTCGGGTTTCCCGGCGAGACCGACGAGCTGTTCGAGGAAACCTATCGCTTCCTCGTTGATATGCCGATTTCGTACCTTCATGTCTTCACGTACTCGGAGCGGCCGAAAACAGCCGCAGCATCGTTCGGCGGATCTGTCGAACCGCGGGGGAGGGCGAAGCGGAATGAGCGGCTCCGTAATCTCAGTGCGCGGAAACGGAAGACGTTCTACGAACGCTTTATCGGCAAAACTGTTGATGTTCTGTTTGAGTCCGACGAAGTGAGGGGCCACGTAACAGGCTTGACGCAAGAGTATGTCCGCGTAAGGGCTCCGGGCGACCGTTCGTGGATTAACGAGATTCTTCCTGTGACGATCTTTGGCGTCGATGGGGACTGTTGCTATGGTCTGCCAACTGCATCCGTGGCAGTACGTCCTCCTCCGGTGAGGGTGGTGGAAGGAGTGTTTGCGTGAAAGCTTTCGCCGGCATTATAATATGCTTCTTGGTTCTTATCCCAACGGCAAACGGACAGGTGACGTTACCGTTTGAGGAAGGCCTGCTACAGCAAGATGTTCGACGGCAAACACATCTCAGCCTCACAGCACAGGGCGAAAGGGAATCGAAGTCCGTTCCGCTGGCTGTTCTTCTCTCACTTGCTCTCCCAGGACTCGGTGAGTGGTATGTCGGCAATTTTGAGACGGGCAAGTATTTCCTGATTACAGATGGAACGCTGTGGATTACGTATGCGACGTTCAAATCACGCGGCGACTGGCTGCGCTCCGACTCCCGAAGCTTTGCAACGCAACACGCACAGGCGAATTTCTCCGGCAAAGAGGATCGCTTTGCTGTCAACATAGGAGAATACCGTACCGTGGATGACTACAATCAAGCCAGACTGCGCAATCGTCAATTCGATCAACTCTACACGGACGCGTCGCAGGCCTGGTGGTGGATTTCTGACGAACATCGACGGCAGTATCGGTCGATGCGAATTCGAAGCGAGCAGATGTACCAGAATGCAAAGTTTGTCGTTGCAGGGTTGGTGATCAACAGGCTGGCTTCTGCCTTCTACGCGGGACGCGCAGCAGCTCGTGCGGGC
Source organism: Bacteroidota bacterium (assembly GCA_041695045.1). Classification (GTDB taxonomy): domain Bacteria; phylum Bacteroidota; class Ignavibacteria; order UBA10030; family UBA10030; genus JBGFRR01. The sequence goes on along the minus strand of JBGFRR010000074.1, from coordinate 70,810 downwards.
GTACGTGCGGAGGCAGGCTGGCGAATGAACGCCGGCACCGACCCACGGGATGCTCACGGAATTGTGGTGACGATATCAACGACGCTGTAAGATGTTGAACCATACACCGAGGATCCCGCCAAAGCCGAGCGGGATTTTTTATTGCCCCAGATGGTTATGAGGAACATCAAACTCACGCTTGAGTACGATGGCACCGACTTTGTAGGATGGCAGGTCCAACCCAACGGTCGGTCCGTACAAGAGGAACTGGAGAAAGCCCTGGCACAGATTCTTCAGCACGAGATAACGACATACGCAGCGGGAAGAACCGACTCTGGTGTCCACGCTCGCGGCCAAGTAGTGAACGTGAAGACGCAAAAAGCCATTGTTCCGGAAGCCCTACACAAGAGCATGAACGCGTTGCTTCCCGACGACGTGGCCGTACTGAGTGTCGAGGAAGTCCCCGAACACTTTCACGCACGCTACAGCGCGGTCGCGCGCCGCTACCGCTATTTTATCGGGCAACGACCTCTTGCGGTGATGCGGCGCTTTGTGTGGCCGCTGCAGTATTCGCTCAGTCTCAAGTGGATGAACTCCTGTGCAGCGAGAATTGTCGGTGAACACGACTTTCAATCCTTCTGCAAAGTGGAGGCAGAAGTGGATCACTATCGATGTATGGTGAAGCACGCGTCATGGATACAGAAGGATGGTCTCGTGGTTTTCGACATCACTGCAAATCGGTTCTTGCACGGGATGGTGAGGGCGTTGGTCGGAACGATGGTTGACGTTGGGCGAGGGTATACGCCGTACGAAGACTTTGAACGTATTATCGTCGCTCGGGAGCGTCGTGCGGCGGGTATGGCGGCTCCGGCGAAAGGATTGTTCCTGGAGGAGGTGTTCTATGATTAAACTGTTGCGCGGCTGGTTCGTGTTCATTGTTCCGGTGCTGGTTGTGCTCGGCTTTGCGACATCGTCGCTCAGCTGTGTCGGCTCAACCGGAGTCAATATTTTTCCCGTAACTCGAGACGTTGAGTTAGGCAAACACATCGATGCTGAGATCCGGAAGAATCCTCAAGAATACCCCATTTTGCAGGGACACCCGGAGATTCAGGCGTTTGTCGAGGAGGTCGGGAAGCGCATTCTCGCTTCGCCGCTTATCGAGCGGAAGAATATCTTTGCCTGCCAGTTTGAAGTGATTCACGACGACAGCACCGTCAATGCCTTCTGCACGCCCGGCGGCTATATCGACGTCTATCCCGGAGCGATCCGGTATTTTTTCGAGAAGGTATCGCGCGGTGGAAAGGGGAGTGCCTTCGAACGACTCCTTTCTACGCAACCATTACCACAGGATCGCATCGAGAATGTGAACAAACTATTGACGGAGCATGCAGTTGCAGAGCCGACTGAGGCAACTCTCTTCACTGCACGGTATCAAGAACTGAAAAAGAAACTTCCGCCGTCCAAGTAGTCATTGTCTATGATCAAAGAAGCCATTGCCAAACTTGCCGCACGTGAGAACCTCTCGCGCGAGGAAGCCCATGCGGCGATGAGCGATATTATGAGGGGGGCTGCAACGGACAGCCAGATTGCCGGCTTGTTGATGGCGTTGCACGTCAAAGGTGAGACGGTGGAAGAGATCGCGGGCTGTGCCGCAGCGATGCGTGAGAAGGCAACGCGCATTACAAGTAAGTATGCCGACATCATCGATACATGCGGGACGGGCGGGGACGCGGCGGGGACGTTCAACATTTCGACGACGGCTGCAATTATCGCGAGCGCTGCCGGCGCGCCCGTAGCGAAACACGGCAATCGAGCGGTGTCGAGCCGTTGCGGAAGCGCGGACGTACTCCGGGGTCTTGGAGTAAACATCGAGCTTCCGCCTCAGCGAGCAGAAGAAGTTCTCAACGACATCGGCATTACCTTTCTGTTTGCTCCATTGTTACACGGCGCGATGAAGTATGCCATGAATGCACGCAAAGAGTTGGGTGTGCGCACGCTCTTCAACATTCTCGGCCCGCTGACGAATCCGGCAGGAGCGCGCCGGCAAATTATCGGCGTGTTCGACCCGAGCTTGACGGAGCCGATCGCCCAGGTGTTGTGTCTGCTCGGTTCACAGCATGCGCTGGTTGTTCACGGCGCAGGAGGGCTTGATGAGCTCTCGACCGCCGGCGTATCGACGGTAACGGAGTTGAAGGATGGCACGATCACATCATACCGAGTGAATGTTGAGGAGGTCGGGTTACGTCGAGCGTCTGTCGATGCGTTGCGGGGTGGAGACGTCGAAGCCAATGTTCGTATCGTGCAAGGCGTGCTCGACGGCAGGAATGGGCCTGCGACGGATGTAGCGATTCTTAATGCAGGCGCGGCCGTCTATGTGGCAGGCAAGGTCGATTCGCTCGCAGACGGTGTTCAGCGCGCTCGGGAGACGGTTGGGAGCGGAGCGGCCAAGGAGCAACTCCATCGTTGGATCGAGGCAGCGCGGAGATGAAAGCAGTTATGGTCAAAATACAAGAACTTCTGAAAAACCTCCTGATTCGGTGGGGACTCCTGAAGGCACAGCTTTCCGAGGATGAACTGAAGCAGGTTCTCGAAGCGGGCACGCGAAGCGGCGCGCTCGATACAACCGAGCACGAGCTGATCAAGAGCATCCTCGAGTTCACCGACACGACCGTGAAGGAAATCATGGTGCCGCGGCCGGACATCGTTGCTCTCGACATCAGCATGCCGCGAGATGCGATCATCGATAAAGTTCTTGATCAAGGGTATTCCCGCCTTCCCGTCTACAAGGGGGACATTGACCACATCGTTGGCATTATCTACAGCAAAGATCTCTTAAGCTTGATGGAGCATAAGGACGTCATTGTTCTCCAGGATATTCTTCGTCCCGCGTATGTTGTGCCGGAGTCAAAGAAGATCAGCGCGTTGCTGCGCGAGTTCCAGCAGAAGAAAATTCACATGGCGATTGTCGTTGATGAGTTTGGCGGAACGGAAGGATTAGTGACGATGGAGGACATCATCGAAGAAATCGTCGGCGAGATTCATGATGAGTATGATGAAGTTGCGCGGGAGGTTGAACAAGCTAGCGATGGTTCTGTTGTGGTGGACGCGAGGATGAGCATTCATGACTTCAACGCGCAGTTCAACGCGTCCATTCCGGATGCGAGCGAGTACGAAACGGTAGCTGGCTTCTTGCAAACCGTGACGGGGAGACTACCGGACGTTCACGAAGAGATTCGGTACGATAATATGATCTTTACGATCCTCAACAAAAGCGCTCGTCGGATCCGGCAAGTGAAGTTTCGGCGAACGCCGGGTCAACACGAACGGCAACATCTCAACGAATGAGCATTCTACACACAATACTGAAGAAGAAACGAGAAGAGATTGGAGCGGCCAGCGCCTCAGCACCGCTCGTGGACATCAAGCGGCGCTGTGAGGAGATGCCGCACGCACGCCCGTTCCGTGCGGCGCTCATGAGAGAACGTCTGGCCGTCATCGCAGAGGTGAAGAACGCATCTCCTTCCCGCGGCGTGTTTCGGGAATCATTCGATCCGGTGGGGATTGCGAAGGACTACCAATCAGGCGGAGCCGACGCGCTCTCGGTGCTGACAGACCGGGAGTTCTTTCAAGGCCGGAACGATTTCCTTACGCTCATTCAGCAAGCAGTTGAGCTTCCCATCCTGAGGAAAGATTTCATCATCGATGAGTACCAGATTTATGAGTCGCGTATGCTTGGCGCTGATGCGATCTTGCTCATCGTCAAGGCGCTGTCTCGCGACCAGCTTGCTGATCTTTACCGACAAGCCGGTGAACTCGGCCTCGATGTGCTTATCGAAGTTCACACGGAGAAGGAACTCCAACACGCCCTCGATGTCTCGCCACGCATCATCGGCATCAACAACCGCGATCTTGAGACGTTTGAAGTCTCGCTCGACCGCTCGCTCACTGTGCGGCAGCTTGTCCCGTCGGGCATTACGACGGTCAGTGAGAGCGGCATCCGGACGCGTCAGGACATGCAGCGCCTTCGCACGGCGGGTTTTGATGCCGTGCTGATCGGTGAAGGCCTTGTCACGAGTGTCAACCCCCGGCAGTATCTTCAAGAACTTGTTCGTGAGTGATATGCAGGAGCTTTTCGTCAAAATATGTGGCATCACCAATGTGGAGGACGCCGAGCTTGCCGTGCGCTGTGGAGCCGATGCGCTTGGCTTTAATTTCTTCACGCAAAGTCCCCGCTACATTGAGCCTGAACATGCTGCGACCATCATTGCTGCAATGCCTGAGCATGTCTCCAAGATCGGAGTGTTTGTCGATGCACCGCGGTCGTATATCCGCCAGGTGATTCGTACCGCCAGGCTAAGCGCCGTGCAGTTGCATGGCAATGAGGGGCCGGATGATCTCGTGGACTATGAAGTCAGTGCCATCAAGGTGTTTCGCGTCGGTCCCGATTTTGACGTTGAGGCGATGCGGAACTACATTGTCGATGCGTTCTTGCTCGATGCGCGTCGGGAAGGCAGCTATGGCGGAACCGGCAAGACATTCGATTGGAACATCGCCGTGCGAGCGAAGGAGTATGGGCGTGTCATCCTCGCCGGCGGACTCACGCCGGAGAATGTCGAGGTGGCCGTACGGTTCGTTCGTCCCTACGGAGTCGATGTGAGCAGTGGGGTGGAGGCGAAACCGGGTAAGAAGGACCCCGAAAAAGTTCGTTTGTTCATTGCACGAGCGAAGAGCGTAGCCCTTTCGTTCCAAAGCGACAGCGAGGAACCATGAACGTCAAGCCAACGGTCGAAACCGTCCCTGATGACCACGGCCACTTCGGCGTCTATGGTGGTCGCTACATTCCCGAAACGCTGATGCCGGCGTCGGAGGAACTGACTCGCGCATACGAGCGGCTAAAGCATGATGAGGAATTTCAGCAGGAGTTTCGGTATTACCTTCAGCACTTCGTCGGAAGGCCGACGCCGCTGTATCATGCAGCGCGTCTTTCCGAGCATCTCAGTGGTGCAACGATGTATCTCAAGCGTGAAGACCTTTGCCACACCGGAGCGCATAAGATCAACAATACGATTGGCCAGATACTGCTTGCGCGGCGAATGGGGAAACAACGTATCATTGCGGAAACGGGCGCCGGCCAACACGGCGTTGCGGTCGCAACGGTGTGCGCGTTGTTCGGGCTCGAGTGTGTTGTGTACATGGGGGGAGAAGACATGCAGCGTCAGGCGCCGAATGTGGCGCGCATGCAGTTGCTCGGCGCCGAGGTGCGCAGCGTTACGAGCGGAAGCCGAACGCTGAAAGACGCAACCAGCGAGGCGATTCGCGATTGGGCGACAAACGTCGATTCAACGTTCTACATCATCGGCTCCGTCGTCGGTATGCACCCGTATCCGATGATGGTACGGGATTTCCAGAGCATCATCGGTAGGGAGACGCGTGAACAGATTCTGTCAGCCGCGGGCCGCTTGCCGGATCGGATTGTGGCGTGCGTGGGGGGCGGAAGCAACGCGATCGGAATATTCTATCCCTTTCTCCCGGATTCTGACACGGTGAAGCTGATCGGGGTTGAGGCTGCGGGGTTGGGGCTTGACACCGGTCGTCATGCCGCTTCGCTCTCACGCGGTAAGCCCGGCGTGCTGCATGGATCTCTGCAGTACGTGTTGCAGGATGAACATGGTCAGGTGCAACAGGCGCATTCAATCTCTGCGGGTCTTGATTACCCGGGAGTTGGCCCCGAGCATTCGTACCTCAGGGACAAGGAGCTTGTGAAATACACGTCGGCGACGGATTCGGAGGCCCTGGAGGCATTTCAATTGCTTTCACGACAGGAGGGGATTATTCCTGCGTTGGAGTCGGCTCATGCGATTGCGTATGTGATGAAGAATCCCGGTCCGAAGAATTCACTTACTGTCGTTAACCTCTCAGGCCGCGGGGATAAAGACCTTTCGACGGCGTTGAACACCATCAATGCGTCCCGCCCGTAAGCGTCCTTAGCTTCGAACGACCTCCTCAAACACACGCAGCGTGTTCCTCGCACACTGATCCCATCGAAATTCAGCCGCTCGTTTCAATCCTCGTTCACGCAGGTCCTCACGCTGCTGTTCGTCGGTAAGAAGCGATGTCATTGCCTGCGCAATCTCGTGAGTGTTTTTCGGGTCGACGAGCAGAGCCGCCTCTCCCGTTACTTCGGGCAACGATGAGCGATTGGACGTGATGACCGGGGTACCGCATGCCATGGCTTCTAACGGCGGATACCCGAATCCTTCGTACAATGATGGGTAGACGAAGAGCGTTGCGAGAGCATACAATGCAGGCAAATCGTTATGCTCGACAAATCCGGTGAAGTGGACACGCTCATGCAGGCCCGATCGCTCGATGTCAGCGATAATGTGTTTGTCGTACCAACCTTTCCCACCAGCAAGCACCAGCGCGTATCGGTCTCTGAGATGATTGGGGAGCAGCGCGTACGATTGCACGAGGGCAACAAGATTCTTTCGAGGTTCAATTGTGCCAACATGAAGAATGAACTCGCCCGGAAGGTTGTATTGTCGACGCACGTTCTCGAGCGCGGCAGCATCTCGAATTGGGTGAAAGACATCGTCGACGGCATTGTGGATGACGCTAATCCTTTCACTCTGGAGTGAAGTAAAACGGAGCAAGTCGTCCTTCGTACGATGCGAAACGGCAATCACGCGGTCCGCCATCCGTGCTGCATTCCTGACGAAGAGCTTTTGCCACAGCCGCATTTTCGGCGTGAAGGATTCGGGGTGGACGAATGCGATGAGGTCGTGAATGGTCACAACATAACGAGTGGCTGAGGGCTTGCGGAAAAGAGGAAGTGCGTATGCAGGGGAAAACAAGATATCAACTGCGTTCTTCCGAAGGAATGCAGGGAGCATCATATTCTCCCACCATCGGTTTCTCCCTATCTTGTCGTAGCCGGGAATCAGGATGGACTGGAGTTGTGGCGCAGCGAGCTGAGGGTTTGGCTCGACCAGGAAGAGCAGGTATTCGTTCTGTGTGTCGATGCGCGTGAGACTGCGGATAATGCGCTCGGCGTACGTGCCTACACCGGTGCGTTGATCTACGATCGTTCTTCCGTCGATTGCGATGCGCATGGGTTTTCGTCAACGCTGGACGGACTCTTGCGGTTGTCGGATCATCCTCAGCAATACCAGATTGAGAAATTCCTTTGGCGTTACTGCGCGAAGCACTACCAGCGACACACCGTAGATCACGAGGCCGATCGCGAGGTTCAACAGGACGTGAATCTCAGGTCGGTAAAGCAGATACGGGACCAGCAACATGCCGGCAAGGCCCATCTTGAAGAATCGTGATATCTCCGGCGAGGCGGACATACGTTTTCTGATGCGTGGATAGAGCAAGGAAAGTCCGATCAACTCCGTGGCGACTGTAATGACAGCCGCTGCCGTTTGCGCGTAGAGGGGGATGAAGATAATGTTCGCCACGACGTTGAAGCTGAGATTCACGGTGTTCACACGCAGGACGAACGGTTGGTCGTCCATCGCTCCGAGCGCGTGGCCGAAAAAGTTTGTCAGGAAACCGATGGGGAGGAACCAAATGACGATGGCAAGCGTCGTCGCGGCTTCGGCGAACTCGGGCGCAAAGAGGAACGCGATAATGTCCGGCGCAACGAACGTCGTGATGATGGCTGTGGGGATGGACACCATCGTGAGAAGGCGTATGCTCGTTTGGATGACACGGCCAACGACCTCGGGTTGGGAGCGAAAATTCTGGCTGAGGAAAGGAAACGCCGCCGCTGAAATCGCGCCGGAAACCATCAACAGTGGAATAACCAGATTATAGGCGGCGCGGTAGGTGCCTGCGGCATGATCGCCGATCATCTTCGCCAGAAGAACCGTGTCAAAGTGAAAATAGATGTTCGTGAAGATACTGGCAAGTGCAAAGGGAAGTCCGCCGCGAATCACGGCCACAAGCGTTGTGCGACGCCGGTCGATGGCGATCGGGATGAAGCGTCCTCGCACAACGGCGATCGTGAGCGCGACCGCCACACCGTTCATCATGAGCATCAAGGCAAGTACGGTGGAGAGGTCTGCGTTCGAGAGGAGTGCGGCAAGGATACCGGCGAATTCGAGAATGCGCGTGAGAGAAAACATCCATGTTTCATCCCGCACGCGATCCAGCCCGCGTAAGAGTGAACTGAACGTGTTCCAATACGCCCGCAACAACACGACGCCACCGGCAAGCAGGATGTAGCCGAAGCGCTCCGAGCCGATCGGTTCGAGCGACGATGCGACGATCGTGATGAAGATGAGGACGATGAAGGTAATGCCAGCCTTAGACAACAAGACGGAGCCGAGCAACGTAGACGTCTCTTCGCGGACGCGCCGTGGGATCTCACGCAGGAAAAATGTATCCATGCCGAGGTCGGCAAGAGGGACGAAGAGGGTGGTAAGCGCGAGAGCATAATTGTACGTGCCGAAGAGCTCCGTGCCGAGGTAGTTCGCAAGGAGAATCGTTGCAATGAAATTGAGGAACCGAGCAAAGACTTGGAGGCCAAACAGAAGAACCGTGTTGCGCGCAACAGAGCGCACCGGTATCGGCTGGAGGGGGGAGACGGTGTCGGTCAATGATGCTCGTGCTTGGTGTGGAAATGCGACACTATTGTAGTAAAATAATCTCCGCCGTTCAAGGCATTCCTTGAGTTTCGCGTGAGCGGTGAGTATATTCCAACCAGAATCCTCATGGCACTCATCGGGATAGACGCACGCAAATACTTCAGTTTCAAAAAAAACATCCGCAAAGGAATGAAGTTTCCAGTAAAAAAAATACTCGTGATCAAACTCTGCTGTCTTGGGGATATCCTCTTTCTTACCCCAACCTTACGCTCTCTGCGGAAAGCGTATCCAGATGCTCAAATCACAATGCTTGTTTCATCCTGGGTCAAAGAGCTGATAGACTGTATACCTTTTGTGGATGATTATATTCTGTATGACGCTCCGTTTCGAACAAGCTTGGTAAAAAAGATTGTAGAAACACTGTCCACGATTGTTGTACTGAGAAGAAGGCATTTTGATCTGGTTGTTGTTGGTCATCGAAGGAATTTTTTCGGTTTTCTTGCTTTCCTGTCCGGCGCAAAGACTCGAATCGGTTTTCATAAGACCGTTTTGTTGACGAAGACCGTACATTTCGATGAAAACAGGCACGAAGTTGACCGTTACCTAAGCATGGCAGATGCCCTGGGAATTTCGGCTGCAGGAAATGAAACAGAGTTACGTCCGCGCACAGAGGATCTTCAAGTCGTGCATGATTTGCTGGACACTCATCAGACAGCAAACGGGGATATTGTTGTAGGTATCTTTGCAGGAGGAGGTAACAACCCCGGCACTTGGATGCCTATTAAGCGTTGGTACCCCGAATGTTACGGCCAACTCATCAACGTGTTGTTACAGGAATTTCACTACAGGGTTGTTCTTCTGGGTAGTGAATCGGAGAAAGTGTTGAATGATGAAATTCTCTCGTACGTAAAGCAACCTGAACAAGTTTTGAATCTTGTAGGCAAGACAACACTTCCACGTCTTATCGCCCTGGCATCAAAATGTTCTCTTTTTATTGGCGGAGATTCTGGCCCGACACACATTGCGGCCGCAGTGGGTACACCGACGATCATGTTGTTTGGACCGTCCGATCCACGCTTGGTGGCTCCACGTGGGCGAGCAGTTCGATACATGTGGAAACGCGTCGAATGCAGCCCATGCTATACGCCTCTCACAGTGATGGACAAAACACGGTTCCGCGGAAATGAATTCACATGTTGGACAGGTACTCATGAATGCATGGGGCAAATTACAGTGGCGGACGTACTGGAAGAAGTAAGAACTCTCTTAAATCTTCGTCCTGATACAATTAAGACCATTGGATAATACTTAGGCAATGAGAATTGGCATTTTAGGCGGCACGTTTGACCCACCGCACGTCGGACATCTCATTATCGCCGAGCAGGCATGCGTCCAGCTCAAGCTCGACACGGTGGTGTTCATTCCTGCATATCTTCCCCCGCACAAGAGTGGGAGCCCTTCCGCAAGCGGCTTAGACCGCCTTGCCATGACACGGCTTGCAGTACGAGGAAATCCATCGCTCACTGTCTCAGATCGTGAAGTCAAGAGGGGAGGAGTGTCGTACACGATTGATACGTTGAAAGAGTTACGCCAACGGTACCCAGATGCCAGGTTCTTTCTTATTATTGGCGAGGATAACTACAAGACGTTTGATACATGGAAAGACTACCGGCACATCGCAAATCTAGCGTCGCTGGTTGTGTACCGACGAGAAGACAAGCAGAGGGGCGTGAACAGACATACGGCAGTGATTTGGCTTGATGGCCCGCTGGTAAGTGTATCTTCATCCATGATTCGAAGCTATCTTCGCAACGCCCGATCGGTTCGGTATCTCGTGCCAGAGTCTGTCGCTCGTTACATCAGGAAGAAACGACTCTACAGAGCAACGCGCAGATGATCATGTCCACCGTATCACCCACAGACATCCGGAAGATCATCCATGGTGAACACCATGACCCGTTTCAGGTGCTTGGGAGTCATAGTGTTTCGCATAATGGGCAGGATGCCATTGCCGTTCGAGCATATCTTCCCGATGCAAGCGAGGCATTCGTTGTGCGAAATGACGCAGGAGTGCAGAGTGAAGTTCCCATGCACCGTGTGCATGATGCCGGCTTGTTCGAAACGCTCCTCCACGATGCCTCGTTTCCACTTCGGTATCGAGTGAGGGCATGCTTCCCATGGGGGGAAGTTACTTTCTATGACCCGTATGCGTTTCTCCCAACCTTAACTGATTTCGACCTCTATCTCTTTCGCGCAGGCGACCATCATCGGATTTATGAAAAGTTGGGCGCGCATTTGGATGTCGTTGATGGTGTGCAGGGGGTTCGATTTGCTGTGTGGGCACCGAACGCGAAAAGCGTGAGCGTTGTCGGAGACTTCAATGGATGGGATATGCGTCGTCATGCGATGCGCGTGTTGGGTGAATCGGGTGTGTGGGGAATGTTCATCCCCGAATTACAAGAGGGAGAGCTGTATAAGTTTCGGGTGAAGACGAAGAGTGGGGTGGTGTTAGACAAATCCGATCCGTATGGCTTTGAGATGGAACATCGACCGCGGACGGCTTCTCGTGTTGCGGCATCGACGCACTATACATGGAACGATGCCGAGTGGCTGCATCGAAGGTCAACAACCGACCATCTTGCGCGACCGATATCCATCTATGAAGTTCATCTCGGCTCGTGGGCGCGTGTCCCGGAGGATGGCAACCGCTGGCTCACCTATCGGGAGCTTGCGGATCGACTCATTCCCTATGTTTTCCAGCATGGTTTTACGCACATCGAGCTGATGCCGGTCATGGAACATCCGCATGATGCTTCGTGGGGATATCAAGTTACAGGATACTTTGCTCCGACGAGTCGGTATGGCACGCCTGCGGACTTTATGTACCTGATCGATCAGTGTCATCAACACGGCATCGGTGTGATATTAGATTGGGTACCGGCGCACTTTCCAACGGACTCGCATGGGTTGGCACAGTTCGACGGCACGCATCTCTACGAGCACGCAGACCCGCGCAAGGGGTTTCATCCGGATTGGCGCAGCTACATCTTCAACTATGGACGCAATGAGGTTAAGAATTTTCTCATCAGCAATGCACTGTTTTGGCTCTCAAAGTATCATATCGATGGACTCCGTATCGACGCCGTTGCATCGATGCTGTATCTGGATTATTCTCGCAAGGAAGGCGAATGGATTCCCAATCAGTACGGCGGTCGTGAAAACCTTGAGGCGATCGACTTCTTGCGTCATCTGGATAGCGTCATTCATCAGTATCATCCCGATGTTCTGATGATTGCTGAGGAATCCACTGCGTGGCCGGGAGTGACAAGAAATCCGGAGTATGGAGGATTAGGCTTCGACCTGAAATGGAACATGGGCTGGATGCACGACACGCTGAAGTATTTTTCCAATGATCCCATTCATCGCAAATATCATCACAACGAGTTGACGTTCGGCCTGCTCTATGCGTTCAGTGAGCGGTTTGTGTTGCCGTTTTCGCATGATGAGGTGGTTCACGGTAAGGGTTCGATGATTGGCAAGATGCCCGGCGATGAATGGCAGAAGTTTGCAAACCTTCGGCTTCTCTACGGGTTCATGTTTGCGTATCCCGGCAAGAAGCTCTTGTTCATGGGAGACGAGTTCGGTCAGTGGCGTGAGTGGAACCATGAAACGTCGCTCGACTGGCACGTGCTTGTCTACAACTCACACAAAGGACTGCTCAAATGGGTCGACGACCTCAATGCCGTCTACAAGAATGAGCCATGCCTGTATGAAATTGATTTCCACTACACCGGATTTGAATGGGTCGATTTTCGGGATAAGGCCAGTAGTGTTATCTCGTTTCTTCGGAAGGGATTAGATGCTGGGAATTCGATTCTCGTTGTGTGCAACTTCACTCCTGTTCCGAGGATGGGCTATCGCGTTGGCGTTCCAAGTCCGGGAACATACGTGGAGCTGTTAAACAGCGACTCGTGGTACTACTGGGGAAGCAACGTCGGCAACGGTGGTGAGCTTACGACTGAGCCCATTGTATCGCATGGGCGTGAGCATTCGCTGAACCTGGTACTCCCCCCACTCGGAATCCTGTACCTGAAGAGGGTGCGGTGATTGTCTTGTGGGAAATGTTTCGTACATTTGCGTGTTACGGCACGCATCGATCATAACTTTGGCCCCGTAGCTCAATATGGATAGAGCAGAGGTTTCCTAAACCTTTGGTTGGAGGTTCGAGTCCTCTCGGGGCTACCAGAGAAGCGGGTTTTCCCGTTCACGAAACGAACGGGATCCGCAAATTGGCATATGAGTTAACTTTGCAACGCTCGTTAACTCATGCCACTTTGGGACTAAACCGCGTGTCCCCGACGCTTTTTGTCGGGGAATCCCCTCGGAGGCACTGCATGATTGGTTTCTCCTGCCATGAAGCGGCGGGATCCGCAAAGTGGCAGACAAGTTAACTTCACTTCGTTCGTTAACGTGTGCCACCTTGGGACTTCTTCTCGAAAAATCCTCTGGGACATACATGGTTACTCGACTTGTTGTTGCGCTTCTTTTTGTTCCTGTCTTGTTGTTCTCACAGCCGGGCTCGTTTGTTGAGAAAGAGCAAGCCCCCCGCATTCTTGTCTGCTACTATTCTGTAACCGGCAACACTCGCGCGATGGCTGAAGCCGTTGCCAACGGCGCACGGTCTGTCGAGGGTTCTCACGTTATCCTTAAGTCGGTGTCCGATGTGACGATGGACGAGCTCCACGCCGCCGATGCGATCATCGTTGGAAGTCCGGTCTACAATGCCGCGGTTGCACCGCAGGTTCAGGAGTTCATCAACCGGTGGCCGTTCAAGGGGAGTCCGATGAAAAACAAGATCGGCGCTGCGTTTGTAACGGGCGGAGGAATTTCGGCGGGTGAGGAGCTTGTCCAGCTCAGCATCCTTCATTCGATGTTAATCTTCGGGATGATTGTTGTTGGCGGAGAAGATTGGCGTAGTGCATTCGGGGCATCGGCAATCACCGATGAACAGCCGTTTCGCAGCGATACGGTCGATGAACATTTCCTGCGCAAGGGAGAGGCGTTGGGGAGGCGTGTTGCCGGCATAGCTCAGCAGATAAAGGGGTTCAGGTAGGATTCATATAATCCTAAAGGGGCTTTGTCATGAAGTTAGTGCCGTGTCAACAACGAGATGGTGTATTTTGCAGCACGGTGTGAGACCCCCTGCGTCGCTGAAAAGCGCTCCCCGCCTGCCTGCCGGCAGGCAGGTCCCCCCTACGAGGGGGACGACATGTGTGTGGGCGAAGCATTCCTTCCCCCACGTTTATTGTGTCCCGCTGTTTTTTCCAAGCGGGATGAGGGGAAGTTGAGTTCCGTCTTACGATTTTTTTCGCGTGCAAGCATTTGTAGGTCGGGTCTCCAGACCCGACCATTCTGGAAGGAATGAGAAAGGGCGTGGGAGACTTTTTGCATCCATAACCGTAAAGAAATGGTTCTTCGTAACAGCACCGAATAACAAACCCCGCCCCGAACGAATCGGGAGCGGGGTTCTTTGTGGTTCGAGTCCAGTCTTAGACGACGGAAACGTTGTTGGCCTGAAAGCCCTTCGGGCCTCGCTCGACCTCGAACTCCACGTTGTCGCCTTCGTTCAGACTTTTATATCCGTTACCGGCGATGGCCTTGTAGTGCACGAACACATCCTCACCACCCGAGCGTGAAATGAATCCGTAACCTTTGGCTGCGTTGAACCACTTGACTGTTCCTTTTTCCATGGAACACGTCCTTTCTTGATATTGATGAACCCAACAAACCGTCGGGCAGGGTGTACGCCACATCTACGGGCTGATGCCCCACTTCTTCTCACTGATGACGGCGCAACCTGGAAAGGTGTTCGGTTCAGCAGTTGATCGTAAGAGGGTCCTACCGAAGCAGGAACGTCTTGAAGGAGTATAGAGGGAGTACCGTTGTTTGACGATGTTAAGATAGGATTTCTTCGGATCAATTCCTAATGAAATCTACAGTTTATTTCAGATGCAAAAGCACTACGCATTGCGTCATCGAAAGAATGCTGGAAACTCACTGAGGAAAGCTCTATATTCCTTCCCCAACAATCGCTCACCACCGCTTCGTCATCGACCTCATGATGCACACTGCCGAACGCAAGAAGACAGCGCTTTGCCTTCTTGCTGCTCTGCTTGTCGTTCTGCTGCTTCAGTTGTACCTCTGGCCGCATGTGGCCGATGACGCTTACATTAGTTTCCGGTATGCGTGGAATCTCTCTCATGGACATGGACTCGTGTCGGTTACGCGTCCTGAAGGAGCGCTCTATGCGATGCTCTGGTCTCTGGCGACAATTCCGTCGTAGAAGGGTCTCTCTCGTGTACTGAAGGAAGAATTCTTGCCGGCACTCATCGTCGTCACTCCGTTTACGGTATGGCAGGCCTTCAGGCTGTCCTACTACGGAGCTTGGCTCCCAAATACCGCGGTTGCCAAACCGCCAGGGCTCTTTCCCGACCTTACCGATACAATCAGTTATCTGATGCCGTGGATTCTTGCATTTGGCGGAGTGGTTTTCCTCACACTGCTTCTTGTTTTGAAACTGAAGTCCGATAGAACGCTGCTTGAGCGGCAAGTTCTGGCAGTCGTTATCGCGTGTTTGATCTTTGTAGTCTATACCGAAGGGGATTGGATGATGTTTGGCCGGTTCGTTGTGCCGGTGGTACCGCTCGTTGCATTGGCGGTCGGGATGCGTCTTGTCAAACTGCTTGATGTGCTGAGTGAGCACGTAACGCCGGTCCTTCGGCGTGGAATTCACGTTGTGGCAGTGATCGGCTTCCTTGCCTCTGCGGTGTTTGCATGGCGGCCTTCAGTGTTGGAGTACATCCGCAACGATATGTACGCTCCCGTGATGCGCGCAGAAAGTTTGGTGGAGGCAGGACGATGGCTGGACGAGCGTATACGTCCCAGTGCAACAGTCGCTGCCGTCCGTTTGGGGGGAATGAGCTATGCAATGAACCGATTCGTCGTGTGGGATTTGTTAGGGCTGACCGATGCCGAGCAGGCTCGATGGGTGCGTGATGGAAGACCGGGAGGGCCGGCTGAAAGTCCGGTGATGAAGCGTCATCCCGATGTTGTCATTCTCTCTGACCTCCCGCCTCAGGTTGGTATGCCACCTAATGCCGTTGTGTACGACATGCATCGAAAAGGATACGTGTCCATCAAACGATTTACGCAAGGAATCTTCGGCATGGTTGAGGTATGGGTCAAGCGAGAGCGAATGCGAGACCTGATTCTTGACGCATCGGACTTTTCAATTCCCCCAGATATTCAATGATGAATCTCGCTGGCTGGTCGGTCGATTTCACTTTCAGACCATAAGGTGCACGCTATGGGACTCATGCGGAGCGTACTGCTTTGGGCTTCACGCAACCCGACTCTCCACAACGCGTTGCCGAAGTTCGGCTTTGTGAAGCGAGCGGTCAAGCGGTTCATGCCCGGCGAAGAAATTGACGACGCATTGAACGCCGCTGAAGGGCTCCGGTCGAAACAAATTCCAACGCTTCTCACCCTGCTGGGTGAGAATTTCACACACGAAGAAGAAGCAGTGGCGGTCTGCAATCATTATCTTGACGTTCTGGAGCGCGTCCGCCAGCGCGGCTTCGACGCGGAGATCTCCCTCAAACCGACACAGCTTGGTCTCGACCTCAGCGAGGAGCTTTGTGAGCGTTTGCTGTTGAGAATTCTCGACCGCGCGGCAAAGTCAAACAGCATGGTTTGGGTCGATATGGAGAGCAGCGAGTATGTTGACCGGACGCTCTCACTCTTTATGAGAGCAAGGGCGTCTCGCACGAATGTAGGGTTGTGTTTGCAGGCGTATCTCTATCGTACTGCGGCAGACCTGCATATGCTCATGCCGCTCGCGCCCTCCATCCGGCTTGTGAAGGGCGCGTACGCCGAGCCGAGCGACAGGGTTTTTCCTTCTAAGCGTGATGTTGATGAAAATTTTTTTATGCTCGCGATGGAACTTCTGATGGCCGCGAAGGAACATGGCGCGCGGCTTGGGATTGCGACGCATGACATCCCGCTTTTGCGACGCATCGATGAGAAAAGTCGAGAGGCTGGAATCGACCGCTGTGTGTACGAAATTCAGATGCTCTACGGGATTCAATCAGAAGAGCAGGTGCGGCTTGTTCGAGAGGGGTATCGCGTGCGCGTGCTCATTAGCTACGGTTCCTACTGGTTCCCATGGTATATGCGGCGTTTGGCTGAGCGTCCGGCAAATGTTGCGTTTGTGGTGAAGCATCTCTTTACCCGCTGAGTGTTCTACCACTCTGCCCTCGAAATATCCTTCCGGGAACAAGTCGGGCGCGCACAGCGTTTTCCCCTCATCCCAATTCATCGAGGAAGTGTTATGATTGTTGTTTTTCTTGCGACCATTCTTTTTCAGGTATACCAAAAGGACAAACCGATGGCTCAAACCGAACAAGCCACGCTCGGCGGCGGATGTTTCTGGTGTGTCGAAGCAGTCTTCGAACGACTTCCCGGTGTCATCTCCGTCGTTTCCGGATATGCCGGCGGCCACAAGCCGAACCCCACCTACGAAGAAGTCTGCACCGGCACGACCGGCCACGCTGAGGTTGCGCACATCACCTACGACCCCTCGAAGATCACCTACGAACAGCTGCTCGAGATGTTCTGGCAAGCGCACGATCCAACGACGGTCAACCGGCAGGGGGCAGATGTTGGAACACAATATCGCTCGGTCATTTTCTATCACGATGAGAAACAAAAGACGATCGCGGAACAATCCAAGCGTGCTGCACAAAAACAGTTCAGGGATCCGATCGTGACGGAAATCCAGCCCCTCACCGCGTTTTATAAAGCTGAGAACTATCATCAAGATTATTACCGCAACAATCCGAACGCGCCGTATTGTGCGTTTGTCATCAGACCGAAACTCAAAAAGCTCAAACTCGACTGACCGGAAGGGAGGGAACTCCTATGCGTATTCACATCATCCTCGTCGTTCTTTTTGTGTTTCCTGTAACGTCGCTTGCTGTCGATGATGACGGCCGGAAGAACAGTTCTACACCGTGGCGTGTGGAAGCGGGCTTTACCTATCGACACTTTCAACAGCAGGTGAAGGCAGAGGTTGGAGACCCGCGCGGAGAACGATTAGTCAACGAGACGGAGTTTGGCATGATGCTCTTCAGCGCGCGTGAGGTGTGGGGGCCAATCAGTGCGGGAGTGTATCTCCAGTTCGACCGCGGGAATCGTCACGCGGCGCGGTTCAACACGATTGACCCCTCCACCGGCCAAACCGTCACGGAGGATAAGATCGGTGGCGACTTTCGGGAGCTTTGGGTGGGACCGTATCTGCAGGTACGATGGCGCGCCGTCTTCATTGAGTTTGGCTATGGACTCTTCGGCACGCGCTCGGACGATGCCCGCACCGATCTCCCATCCGCGAGCGGCAATACGACCGACGCGTTCACTTTCTTGCCAAGCATCGCGTGGATGGTCAACTTCGGAGGAAACGTTGAACTCATCGATCGACTCGACATTGTATTGAGAATGGAATATCGTTCGCGCTATTACGATAAGCGTGGAGGCGAGCGGTTTAAGGATGACATCGAGCATGGCACGCAAAACTGGACGCCGTTTGTCGGCGTGGCGTGGAGATTTTAATCTTTGAAAAAGATGAACTACGCCTCTTCCCAGGCAGGGATTCACCCCGACTTGTCGGGGCGAAGACGGTCGAGGGCGATGGAAAAAAGCGACATTGCAAACGAAAGTTCGGGAACAATTCGTACCGCATTGTGGTTGGAACAGATGCTGTCTTGAAATATAATGTGTACCACGAAAGGAGAAGGACTATGAGCAAGATTTTTTTGCTGAGCGGCATCCTGGTTGGTACTTGCCGGATGTGGAGGGGAGAAGAAGCAGGAGGTAGCCGACGAGGCGGCTGGGGTAGCGCACCAGGAATATCCGGCAGATGTGGCTCCGGCGCAGGTGGCCGTTGAGGTACGCTTTACCGGAGCGGGCGTACGCGGCGAACGAATCCGCATGAACGCCGACCCGCGCTGCCAGGCCATGCACCAGCACGATATCTTCTCATATCCGGTTCGTGTGAGTGCTGATGGAATGTTGCAGAACGCGTTTGTGTATGTGAAAGTGCAACGTGCATCCGTGGATGAGCAGCTATATCGGTGTACTGAATCATCCGTTCTTCGGCGTCTCGGGTGAGAATGGCATTGTGGAGTTGAAAGACCTACCTCCGGGCGAATACGTCATCGCCGTGTGGCATGAACAGCTTGGCACGCAGGAGACACGCGTTGCTGTGCAGCCGGGCGAGACCAAAAAAGTTGAGATTCAATTTACTCAAACCGCATCCTGAATCTGTATTCGAGTTTCAACAACGAGGCGGATGTCGCGACGGCGTCTGCCTCGTTTGTTGTACGGCGGTTGAGCTTCAACGCCTGTTTCCTCCCTTGCCTTCCCTCTCGAACTTTTGTACATTGCCTCTGGTACGATTCATTGTTCAATCCTTTTCGGAGTCAGTTTCCAGCTCAATGCGTCTTTCGAAAGCATTCATCCCAACGCAAAAAGAAGTCCCTGCCGACGCGACGATTCCAAGCCATCAGCTGATGATCCGCGCGGGCCTCATGCGCCAGCTCACTGCGGGCGTCTATTCGTTCTTGCCGCTTGGTCTGCGGGCGCTGATGAAGGCGATGCAGATCGTTCGGGAAGAGATGAACGCTATAGGCGGACAAGAATTCCTTTTGCCGGCGCTCAATCCGGAATCGCTCTGGATTCAAACCGGCCGGCGTGATGTCCCGAATTTCATTTTGAGCATTGAAGAGCGCGACCTCGTCCTCGCGCCCACGCATGAGGAAGTGATCGCATCCATTGCGGCCAATCATATCCAGTCGTACAAAGACCTACCGCAAATCTGGTATCAAATCCAAACGAAGTTCCGGAACGAACCGCGGCCGCGCTCAGGTGTGTTGCGCGGACGGCAGTTTATCATGAAGGACTCGTACAGTCTCGATGCTTCTCCCGAAGGACTGGATGCGAGTTATGAGAAACACGCGGAAGCATACCGGCGCGCATTCACGCGGGCAGGGCTGAAGTTTTTTGTCGTCGGGGCATCGAGCGGAGCGATGGGGGGCTCGGGGTCGCAGGAGTTCATGGTGGAATCCGAATTTGGTGAGGACACAGTGGCGCTCTGTGATGCATGCGGGTATGCGGCCAATCTCGAAGTAGCAACCTCAAAGGTCGAGCCTGCCGCTCGAACGGAGAACGGCAAAGCGGTCGAGGAAATCCACACGCCGAACGTCAAGACTATCGACCAGCTTGCGGAGTTCCTCAAGGTTGACCATCGACGTTTGGCCAAATCCCTCGTCTATCGCCACAACGGTCAGCCGCTCTTAGTGTTGATGGTTGGTAACGATCAATTGAATGAGACGAAGCTCTCTGCGGCTCTTGGAGGCGGGGAAGTAGAACCGATGGGAGCGGAACAGTTGCGCGCGCTCACGGGCGCCGACGGCGGGTCGATTGGTCCGGTTGGGCTGAAAGGTTTCCGCGTCATTGCGGATAAACGGCTCGAAGGTGCAAACAATCTTATTAGCGGTGCCAACAAGAATGACTACCATCTTGGGAACATCGACCTGCAGCGAGATGCGACAATCGAAGGATACTTCGACCTCCGTACCGTTGAAGCGGGCGAGCCGTGCCCGCAATGCTTGAAGCTGCTCAACGTGACCAACGCGATCGAGGTTGGCCATATCTTCAAACTCGGCACCAAATACTCTGAAGCGCTGAATGCACGCTTTCTTGATGAGAACGGTCAATCGCTGCCGATCATCGTGGGAAGTTATGGGATTGGCATTGAGCGGATCGTTGCGGCGTTTATCGAGCAGAGTCATGACGATCAGGGCATTATCTGGAATACCGCGCTGGCGCCGTATCACGTGCATGTAATTGCGGTGAGCATGAACAGCAAAGAAACGGTGTTGGCCTCGAATCAAATCTATCGCGCACTGACGGAGGCGGGCGTTGAGACATTGTTCGACGACCGCTCGAATGCATCGCCGGGCTTCAAGTTTATGGACGCCGACGTACTCGGCATGCCGCTTCAGGTCATCGTTGGCGAAAAGGGCCTGCGCAACAAGCAGGTGGAGATCAAGCGTCGCGCAACCGGCGAGCGAACCATGGTCGCTGTGGATGACGTTGTGAGCGAGGTGAAGAAGTTGCTTCAGGGTTGATAACTATGGAGCCCACCATCCATCCATTTCTCCTCGGCGGCGAGTGGAAGACCAATGGAGGGGAAACCCTGACCATCGTCGATCCGTATCGCCGTTCGCCTGTAGGTACTGTTACATTGGCAACGGAGGCCGAGGCACAAGAGGCTGTGGAGCGCGCGCGTGCGGGATTCCAGCAAACACGCAAGCTGCCGAGTGCGCGGCGTTACGAAATCCTGTCGTTCATTTCCAACACGATCCGCGAACAGAAAGAAGAGTTTGCCCGGCTCATCACGGCAGAGGTGGGAAAGGGCATTCAGTTTTCGCGCATCGAGGTTGACCGCGCGGTCATGACCTTTCAGCTTGCAGGCGAAGAAGCGCGTCGTATCGGCGGCGATGTCGTTCCGCTTGATTTGGCCCCGCATGGAATCGGAAGGTTTGGTATCGTCAGGAGATTCCCGATCGGTATTGTGTTGGGTGTCGTTCCGTTTAACTTTCCGCTCAATCTCACAGCCCACAAGCTCGCACCGGCTCTTGCTGCCGGGAACGCCTTTCTTCTCAAGCCGCCTCCCCAGGCGCCACTTACGGCACTGAAGTTAGCGAAGATCATCTCGGAATCGGGTTTGCCGGCTGAAGCCTTTAGCGTGCTTCCGTGCTCGAACGCCGTTGCGGAGTCGCTTGTGCGGGATGAACGCATTGCGATGCTGAGTTTCACCGGAAGCCCGAACATCGGATGGAAACTCAAGAGTATCGCCGGAAAGAAAAAGGTCATTCTCGAACTGGGTGGAAACGCTGGCATCATCGTCGACAGAACAGCGAACGTTGAAGAAGCGGTGAAAAAGAATCTCATCGGGTCGTTCGTTTACTCCGGGCAGGTTTGCATCAAGATTCAGCGCATTTATGTCGAAGACTCGATCTACGACCGGTATGTTGATACGTTTGTGAATGCGGCCAAAGCGCTGAGGGTAGGCGACCCGGCAGATGAAACGACGGTTGTCGGGCCGCTCATTGATAGCGGTTCGACGGAGAGAATTGCATCATGGATTCGCGAAGCAGTCGAGCGCGGAGGGGTTGTCTTGTGTGGGGGAGCGAAACGCGAGCAAGCGATTGAGCCGACGGTACTCGAGCGTGTGGACCGGACGACAAAGGTTTTCCGCGAAGAAATTTTCGGTCCCGTTGTCACGCTCCATCGATTCAAGTCCCTTGAAGAAGCCCTCGCGGGGATCAACGATTCGCGGTTTGGACTACAGGCGGGCATTTTTTCGAACGACTTCCATAACATCATGTATGCGTTTGAGCATCTCGATGTGGGCGCGGTGATTGTCAACGAGAACCCTATCTTCCGCGTCGACAACATGCCGTATGGCGGCATCAAGGATTCCGGCTTCGGTCGCGAGGGGGTGAAGTATGCGATCGAAACCATGACGGAGCCGAAGATGCTGGTGATGGGGTGAATCCTCAATGCTTGAGCGCTTGATTTCCGTCAAAGGCCTACATATATTGTTATCGTTACAAGCCCTGAACCTGCCGACCAAATGGACTTGAAACAACTCCTCTCCTTTCTCTCGTCTCTTGAGGGATTTGACTGGGATGAGGGAAACGCAGGAAAGAATCAGAAGCACGGCGTTGAGCAGTTTGAGATCGAACAGGTATTTTTCAATCCTCCTTCAGTGCTGTTATCCGATATAAAGCATTCATCGCATGAGAGCCGATGGAAACTCTTTGGCAAAACGTTCGAAGGGCGATTGTTGGTAGTTGTTTTTACAACAAGGAAAAAGTTGATTAGACCCATCTCTGCCCGACCCATGAATACAAAGGAAGCACGCTTTTATGAAGAAGAAATTAAAAAAGGTACCTCGGTTTAAGAACGAAGACCATGAGCGAGAGTTCTGGGCAGAGCATTCACCGCTTGACTACGAACATGGCCCGGTTCTTGTGGGCAGTCTCTTTCCCAATTTGAAGCCCTCGACTGTTCTCACCTCCTTGCGCCTACCGGCATGGCTAATGAGCGCACTGAAAGGGATTGCTAACAAGAAAGACATTCCCACCCAATCTCTGATGAAGATTTACTTGAGCGAAAAAGTTGAAGAGGAGATGCGCTCTCGTCGTTGAAGGGAACTACTGTTCGCTTGTGCAGTATCATCGTTTACGGTGCATTATTCTCCCCGAAGTCGTGGCCTCTATTTTGGTCCAGAATTATCCCAACCCTTTTAACCCTTCGACGACAAGAGAATTCTCGCTTCCGAGTCAATCCGCAGTTCGTTTGGATATCTATAACGCACTCGGTCAACTTATCGAACGTCTTGTTGATGATCGTTTCGATTCGGGAACGCACCGGATTCAATGGATGCCCGGCGACCAACCGGCTGGCGTGTATTTCTATCGTCTTCAAGCCGGTTCGTTTGTTGAAACGAAAAAACTTATCCTCATCAAATAGCGGTTCATTGCCGCATCAGTTCAGTCCTCATGCATCAACATCCCTGTTCGCTTTCCACCCTCATCAATCTATCGCTCCGCGTTTTTCCTCCCTCTTTCATTTCTCCTCTTTAATCCGTACTCTTCTTACAAGTTTTTTCTCTGACCTCTGACGTCTGGCCTCTGTCTTTCTGGATTCCCCATGCCCCAGTTTGTCCATCTCCACAATCATTCTCATTACAGTCTTCTCGACGGCGCTGCGACCATCGAAGGCCTCATCGACGCCGCCGTTGAGCATACAATGCCCGCGGTAGCACTGACCGACCACGGTGTGATGTTCGGCGCCATTGAATTTTACAAGAAAGCAAAGAAGGCCGGCATCAAGCCCATCATCGGGTGCGAGGCTTACATTCTCACGAAAGGCAGCCGCTTCGACAAAACGATGCAGTCGGAGAAGTCGGCAAAAGGGCAAGGGCGCGGCATCTATCATCATATCCTTTTGCTGGCCAAAGACCTCACCGGTTACAAGAACCTCATCAAGCTGTGCACGATCGGCCATACCGAGGGCTTCTATTACAAGCCGCGCATCGACGCCGAGGTGTTGGCACAGTACAGCAAGGGTATCGTTGCAACGTCCGCGTGTCCGGGCGGCGTGGTTTCCGCGCATCTTGTCAACGGCGACTACGAAGAGGCGCGCTCGGCTGCTGGAATCTACAAAGAAATCTTCGGCGAGGATTTTTACATTGAGATTCAGAACCACGGCATGCAGGTCGAACAGCCAATCCTCGCACACGCACCACGCCTCGCCAAAGAACTTGGCCTCAAGCTCGTTGCAACCAACGACTGCCATTACATCAAACCCGAACACGCCCTGCCGCATAACATCATGCTGCACATTCCCGAGGCGACCAGCACCAACGCGCCCGATTACCAGTCGCTTCGCTACGGCACCGATCAGTTGTACTTCAAGAGTACGGCAGAGATGTCCCGCTTGTTTGCCGACTACCCGGAAGCCATTGCATCAACGTTAGAGATTGCCGAGAAGTGCAATGTTGAACTCGACCTCAAGACGAATTTCATGCCGAACTTCCCCATTCCCGCAGATGCAGGGGTGGCTACGCTTGAAGAATATCTTTCGAAGCTTGCGAACGAAGGCCTGCGCCGTCGCTATGAGGCTATCACGCCGGAGATTCAGGCACGGCTCGACCACGAGCTGAGCGTCATCAATCGGATGGGGTATGCGGGATATTTTTTAATTGTGCAGGATTTCATTAACGCAGCGCGCCGCATGGGAGTGCGGGTAGGTCCGGGGCGAGGCAGCGCAGCGGGAAGCCTCGTTTCGTACGCCGTCGGGATTACGGATGTCGACCCGCTGCAGTTTGGCCTGCTGTTTGAGCGCTTTCTTAATCCCGACCGCGTCTCGATGCCGGATATCGACGTGGACTTTTCCGACGACAAGCGGGAGAAGGTCATCGAATACGTCCGGAGCAAGTACGGCGCAGAGTCGGTCGCGCAAATCATCACGTTCGGTACGCTTTTATCACGCGCAGTGCTGAAAGATGTCGGTCGAGTGCTCGGTATACCGTTGAGCACCATCGATTCCATCACAAAGCAGATCCCCGTAGTGCAGGGGAAGGTGACGCCGTTAGCCGAAGCGCTCGAAACGATCCCAGATTTGAAATGGGTGAAGGAAAGCACGGACGACAAAATCCGCTTGATGATTGAAACCGCACTCGTGCTCGAGGGGATGAACCGCAACGCGTCCACGCACGCTGCGGGCGTTGTGATCGCACCGGGCGACCTCAGCGACTACGTGCCGATGTACAAGACGCCTCAGACCGAGATCATGACGCAGTACAACATGAAGGATCTCGAAGATGCCGGGCTGCTCAAGATGGACTTCCTCGGCCTTCGCACGCTGACAGTGTTGGAAAACGCGCTTGCGCTCATCAAACAAAACCACGGCCTCGAGGTCGACCTCGACCGACTGCCGCCGGACGACCCCAAGACGCTTGAACTTTTCTCGCGCGGTCAAACCGTTGCACTCTTCCAGTTTGAAAGCTCCGGCATGCAGGATTATCTGCGCAAGCTGAAGCCGACCTCCATTCACGACCTCGTTGCGATGAACGCACTGTATCGACCGGGTCCGATGCAGATGATCGACGAGTTCATCGCGCGCAAGCACGGCAAACAGCGCATCGAGCACATCCATCCGAACCTCGAACCGATTTTGAAGGAAACGTACGGCATCATCGTGTATCAGGAACAGGTGATGAAGATCGCGAGTGAGATCGCCGGCTTTAGTCTCGCGAAAGCCGACTTGATGCGCCGCGCGATGGGGAAGAAGGACAAAGCGTTGATGGCTGAGCAGAAGAAAGAATTCGTTGCCGGCGCCGCGCAGCAAGGCATCGACAAGAAGATTGCTGGAGACATCTTCGACCTTATCGAAAAATTTGCATCGTACGGTTTCAACAAATCGCACAGTGTCGCGTACTCCGTGCTGGCGTACCAAACTGGTTACTTGAAGGCACACTATCCCGCGGAGTATATGGCAGCGACGCTCTCGAGCGAAATGGGAGATACCGACAAGATCGTGCTGCTGATCGACGAATGTCGCAAGCTCGGTATCGACGTGCTGCCGCCGGAGGTGAACGAAAGCGGCGTCACGTTTGTCGCGACACAGCAGGGCATCCGCTTTGGTTTGAGTGCCATCAAGAATGTAGGCGTCAGCGCCGTCGAACAGTTTGTCCGCGCCCGCGAGGAAAAGGGGAGCTTCACGGATATCTTCGATTTCTGCGCCAAGGTAGACTTGCGCTCAGTGAACAAAAAGACGATCGAGTGTCTCATCCAGGCTGGGGCGTTTGATTCTCTCCACAACAACAGAGCTCAGGTCTTTGCAGCCGTTGAGCGAGCCATCGGTTACGGCCAGCATGTGCAGGAGCAATTGATTCGGGGGCAGAACAGCCTCTTTGACCTCGGTGGAGCGAAGGTGCAGGTGAAGCCGATGCTGCCGCAGGTCCAGCCTTGGAGCGAGGCAGAGGTGTTATCCCGCGAAAAGGCCGTGTTAGGCTTCTATGTTTCCGGGCATCCACTTTCAAAATACAGCGATGAAATTGAGGCATTTTCCACCGTTCGGTTAGGACAGGTGGAAGAGTTTCAGAACGGCGCCACGGTGCGTGTGTGCGGTATCGTCACGTCGGTGAAGAAGAAGGTCGACAAACGTGGCAACCTTATGGCTTTTGTGACGATAGAGGATTTCACGGGCAAGGCGGAGTGCATCGTGTTCTCCGACTCGTTCCAGCGCTACGGTAAACTTCTGGCCGATGATGCGATGGTGATGGTTATCGGTAAGGGGGAAACCAACGGCGAGGCACTGAAGATTATCGTGAATGACGTAGTACCGATGGAAGACGTACGGGCGCGCTTCACGAAGAGTATTCTGCTCTCGCTCAACCTCGACCGTGTGGACGAGCGGGCCGTGGTTGAGCTTCGCCTGTTGATGGAGCGACATCGCGGCAAATGCCAATGCTACATTCGTGTATCGGGTGGCGGATTACCGGACAAATCAGTATATTTGAGCCGCAATTACACAGTCGATCCGAGCCCCCAGCTGATTACTGCGATGAGGCAGTTGTTCGGAGCTTCCACGGTTCGGCTGCAAGCAACGGGATAAGAAAGGAATTCGAATGAAGCCTATCGAGCTGACTGATGCAACGTTTGAAACTGAAGTGCTCAAATCCGACAAACCTGTTCTTGTGGATTTCTGGGCGGAATGGTGCGGTCCGTGCAAGATGATTGCACCGATTGTCGAAGAGCTCGCCTCGGAGTACAACGGCATGCTGAAGGTAGGCAAGGTTGATGTGGATGCGAACCCGAACGCGCCGATGCAGTTCGGCATTCGCAGCATCCCCACGCTCTTGGTCTTCAAGAACGGCCGTGTGGTCGAACAGGTTGTTGGCGCAGTTCCGAAACGAGCGTTGAACGAGCGAGTCCAGAAACATCTCAATTGACGACGCATCGATGACAGTGCGAGAACGCTGCTGTACCGCGCTTCTCGCATTTTTGTTTCCACGAAACGACGTAGTAGACCTGTCCGGTCTCGTTCAGTCTGGAGGATACGGTTGACCAACTACAACAAGCGCACACATACATGCGGTGAGCTGCGCGCCTCTGATATCGGAAAGACGGTTACGCTTACGGGATGGGTTGATGTTCGCCGTGACTTAGGTGGAGTGATCTTTGTGGATTTGCGCGACCGTTATGGAAAGACCCAAGTGGTTTTCGCACCCCAGCACAGCGAGCCGACGTACGAGCTGGCAAAGGCGTTGCGGTCGGAGTTTGTCATTGCTGCGACGGGGAAGGTTGAGCGTCGGCCTGCGGGCACGGAAAATCCCGAAATCCCAACCGGCGAAGTCGACGTCGTCATCCATGAGCTGACGATCCTCAACAAAGCCGATACACCGCCTTTTCCAATCGAGGATGAGGCAGAGGTGAGTGAAGAGACGCGACTCCGCTATCGATACTTAGATCTCCGCCGCCCGTCTTTGCAGCGCAATTTTCTTGTCCGACACAAAGCGTATCAGGTCACGCGGTCCTACTTCGACCGTCATGGCTTTGTCGAAGTCGAGACGCCCATCCTCATGAAGAGCACCCCGGAAGGGGCGCGGGATTTTCTTGTTCCCAGCCGATTCCATCCGGGAAAGTTCTACGCGCTGCCGCAATCGCCACAAACATACAAGCAAATTCTGATGGTCGCCGGCTACGACCGCTACTTCCAAATTGTCAAGTGCTTCCGCGACGAAGACCAACGCGCCGACCGGCAGCTCGAGTTCACGCAGATTGACGTCGAGATGTCGTTCGTGGATGAGGCTGACGTGCGGGAGAATACGGAGGGTTTGATTGAAGAACTGTGGCGTGAGATTCTTGGCGTCAAGCTTGAGCGTCCTCTCCGGCGCATGACATACAACGAAGCGATGGAAACCTACGGCACGGACAAACCCGATACGCGCTTCGGGTTGGAAATAACCGATTGCTCTACTGTCGTGGCCAACAGTGGATTTCGCGTGTTCAGCGAGACTGTACAGAATGGCGGAGTCGTCGCGGGCTTCGCAGTTCCTGGCCTTGCCAATTATACGCGCAACCAGCTCGACGGCCTCACCGACTTAGTGAAAAAACTTGGTGCAGGCGGCCTCGTTTACATGAAGGTCCAGAACGGCAGAATCGAGTGTTCTGTCGAGAAGTTTGTCACGCAGGATGAAATACAGAGAATGGCTGAACGATTAGGGGCAAAGGCCGGCGACTTGTGCCTCCTCGTTTCCGGTACCTGGCAGAAAGCGTTGAGCATCCTCGGCTCCTTGCGTCTCGAGATGGCCGAACGGTTGAAGCTCATCCCCGTGAACAAATGGAATTTTCTCTGGGTTACCGATTTTCCCTTGCTGGAATTCAACGAAGAGGAAAAGCGTTTCGTTGCCGTGCATCATCCCTTCACATCGCCAAAGCTTGAGGACGTCGCGTTATTGGATCCTTCTCCTGAGAAGGCTCGTGCGCGTGCGTATGACTTGGTGCTGAACGGTAACGAGATTGCAGGAGGCAGCATCCGTATCTACGACTCGGCCTTGCAAAGCAAAATGTTTTCGCTCCTCGGTATCGGTGAAGTGGAAGCGAAGAAAAAGTTCGGCTTCATGTTGGATGCGTTCCGTTACGGCGCGCCACCGCACGGGGGCATCGCCTACGGCTTCGACCGCATGGTGATGTTGATGACCGGGCAACAATCCATCCGCGACGTCATCGCTTTTCCGAAAACGAGCAGCGGGCTTTCGCTCATGGACGACTCTCCATCCGAAGTTGACCAACGCCAACTCGAGGAGCTTCACATTCGCATCAAACGGTGAAAGACACAATCCGCATAGCATCCGGACAAGGGTTCTGGGGCGATTGGTTGACGGCACCGGTCGATCAGGTCACGAAAGGTCCTATCGATTACATGATGATGGACTATCTTGCCGAAGTCACCATGTCCATCATGCAGAAGCAGAGACGGAACGACCCGAACGCAGGCTATGCCCGTGATCTCGTGGACCTGATGGAGCAACTCTTGCCCGTGTGCGTTGAGAAGAATATCAAGGTCATCACAAACGGCGGCGGCGTGAATCCTGTCGCCTGTGCAGAGGCGCTCCTTGGTGTAGCAAAGAAGCTCGGCATCCGAGGTCTGAAGGTTGGCGTAGTGATTGGGGACGATATTCTCGACCGCATCGATGAGTTGGCAGCGCAGGGGATTATGCTGGACAACATGGAAACGGGGGAGAAGTTAGCTCGCGTGCGAAGCAGACTGCAAAGTGCGAACGTCTATTTCGGCGCGTTCCCGATTGTCGAAGCGTTACAGCAAGGGGCACAGCTTGTCATCACCGGTCGGACGACGGATACTGGCTTGACGCTTGCGCCGATGATCTATGAGTTCGGATGGAAGCAGGATGATTGGGATAAGCTTGCGGCCGGAACGGTTGCAGGGCATATTCTCGAATGCGGCGGCCAGGCGTCGGGTGGGAATTTTTCGGGAGATTGGCGCTCGGTGCCGGACCTCGCGCGCATCGGCTTTCCCATCGCTGAAGCACATCCAAGCGGCGAGGCCGTCATCACGAAGCACGAGAACACCGGCGGCATGGTAACGATGCAGACGGTGAAGGAGCAGTTGCTTTACGAAATCGGCAACCCGCGCGAGTATATCACGCCGGATTGTGTGGCGGACTTCACAACGATTCAATTAGAGGAAGCGGGCCGGGACCGCGTGAAAATGTTTGGCGTGAAGGGGAGGCCTGCGACAGAGTTCTACAAAGTTTCGATGTCATACCTCGACGGCTATACGGCGTTCGGCACGTTGACGTACTCCTGGCCCGATGCACGAGAGAAAGCGCGTACGGCGGATGAGGTCTTGAGGACACGGCTTGCCGACCTCGGCTTACAGTTTGAAGAAATACGGACGGAATTCTTAGGCTATAACTCGTGTCATGGCCCGCTGGCGCATCCGGTTGACAATCCGAACGAAGTAGTGCTGCGCGTTGGTGTGCGGAGTCAAGATCGCAGCGAGGTGGAGAGATTCGGGAAAGAACTCGCTTCGCTCATCCTCACCGGTCCGCCCGCGGTGACGGGCTTCGCCGGCGGCCGTCCGAAGCCGAGTGAGGTCATCTCCTATTGGCCAGCGTTGATGCCGAAGACTGCTGTCGAACCGAAGGTTCTCATCAAGGAGGCGTCGTGAGGATTCGGCTCATCGAATTGTGCCATGCGCGATCCGGCGACAAAGGCGATACAGCCAATGTGGGATTGATCGCTCTCAAACAAGAGTTCTATCCCATGATCCAGAAACATGTCACAGCCGAACGAGTGAAGAGGCATTTCGAAGGCATTGCGCTCGGACCGGTTGAGCGCTACGAGCTTCCGAACCTCTGGGCGTTGAATTTCCTGCTCTACAATGCACTCGGCGGCGGGGGAACGAAGTCTCTGAAATACGACGCGCAGGGAAAAACGCTGAGCGCCGCGTTGCTTCGTATGGAGATCGAGGTGCCGGATGAAGAAGTATCGTGGATGTAGGTACAACAATGTCGAATATTGAACGATGAATGTAGAACAAGATAGCTTCTATGTTTTCAGAACTGAAAGATAAACTTACAGAACAGCAGCAGCGGCTTGAGGCTCTTCGGGGGTATCTTTGACTTGGATGCGAAGGAAGCGCGCATCGAAGAGCTGCAGCAGAAATCGACCGAACCGTCGTTTTGGAACGATAACGCATCCGCGCAAAAGGTTCTTCAGGAACTCAACAACCTCGAAGAATGGGTCGAGTCGTGGAAGAAGTTGAAGTCCCTCGCCGACGACATGGGTTCCCTCATCGAGCTCGCCGAAGAAGCCAAGGAAGAAGCGGTCGTGGAGGAGATCGAGAGCGACCTCGTCAAGTTAGAGACCGGGATAGGCGAGTTGGAATTCAAGAATATGCTTGGGGGAGAAGATGACGAGAAGAATGCCATTGTCACGATTCATTCGGGTGCGGGCGGCACGGAATCGCAGGATTGGGCCGAAATGCTTCTCCGCATGTACACACGATGGGCCGAGCAGCATGGGTTCAAAGTCAGTCTTGCCGACTTCATGGAAGGCGAGGGGGCTGGCATTAAAAGCGCAACCGTCGAAGTCATCGGCACGTTTGCCTACGGTTACCTGAAGGCAGAGAGCGGAGTGCATCGTTTGGTACGCATCTCACCGTTTGACGCCAACGCGCGCAGACATACCTCGTTTGCTTCGGTGTTCGTGTATCCTGAGATACCCGATGATATCGAAATCGAAATAAATCCCGCAGACCTGAAAATCGATACGTACCGCTCTGGAGGCAAAGGCGGGCAGAACGTCAACAAGGTTGAGACTGCCGTGCGGGTCACGCACATTCCGACCGGCGTTGTGGTCGCATGTCAACAGGAGCGTTCACAGTTTCAAAACCGCGAGCGCGCGATGAGAATGCTGAAATCCCGGTTGTACCAGATCAGGAAGGAAGAAGAAAAAGCGCGTCTCAGCGCTATCGAAAGCACGAAGAAGAAAATCGAATGGGGGAGTCAAATCCGGTCGTACGTGTTCCAACCCTATACGCTTGTGAAAGACCATCGCACAGGCGTTGAGACGAGTGATATCCACTCCGTCATGGACGGTGAGATTGACGAGTTCATCAAAGGATACCTGTTGGAATACGGAACGCGCAAATAACTTTCCGTCACATGACCTCCGAGCGACCGCATACGTCCTTTCCCCGTCTTGTTGCATTGCGCTATTTGCAGTCCCGCCGAAATCGCGGTTTCGTTTCATTTATCACCGGTATTGCCATCGTCGGCGTTACACTTGGTGTCGCCGCCCTCATTATTGCCCTGACGATTCTCGACGGCTTCGAACGAACAATCCGTGAGAATGTCGTCAGCTTCACCGCACACATGCAGTTGTTTGCCTTCCAGAATGCGCCGTTACCCGACCCAGCAACCACCATTGAGCGTGTGCAGCAAACCTATCCTGAAGTTCTTCATATTGCGCCGTATGTAACCCGCGAGGCCATGGCACAATCTGCACGGTCGATCGAAGGCGTGCTCGTCAAGGGAATCGACCCGGCAAACGATATTTCTCCGGCATTCCGTCGGCTCGCGGAGGGGGAGTACGACCTGTCGGAGCGGGAGAAAGGACTGCAGCCGGTGATCGTCGGGAGGAGACTGGCGGACAAGTTAGAGCTGCGTGTTGGCGACCCTCTTGTGTTGTTTGCGTTCTCGGGGTCGCGAGCATCGCTTCTTCAAGCGCGCGCGATGCAATTTCGTGTCGCCGGCTTATATGAAACAGGCATGGAGGAATACGACGAGACGTACATTTACACAAACCTGCAAGGTGCGCAGCGTCTGTTTCAGATGGGGTCAAGCGTTTCGGGATTCGATATCATGGTGCGCGATGTTACGGAGCTCGACCGGCTCACAGCAGAGATTCCTGCCGAGTTAGGTTATCCGTATTACGCTCGTTCCATGTTCCAGCTTCATCGGAACCTCTTTACGTGGATCGAGCTCCAGAAGAAACCGGTGCCAATCATCCTCGGGTTGATCATCATTGTTGCCACGGTGAACATCATCGGCACCGTGCTGATGATGGTGATGGAAAAAACGAATGAGGTGGGAATACTCCGTGCACTCGGTACAGACACGAAAACGATCGTCCGCATTTTCCTCTATCAGGGAATGTTCATCGGAATCGTCGGCACGCTCCTCGGCAATGCACTTGCTCTGATGCTCTGTCTTCTCGAGCAACGCTACCGGTTCATTTCGCTCCCTTCGGAGATTTACTACATGAGTAATGTGCCGATGGACCTTAACCTGCTGAACTTTCTGCTCGTCAGCATAGTGGCGTTGACACTCTGTTTTCTATCGTCGGCGCTTCCGTCACGCGTCGCAGCAAAGCTCAACCCCATTCAAACCATCCGTTTTGCCTGATGCGGCTTGAACAACTCATAGCACGCCGGTATCTGTTTTCGACGAAACGCTACACGTTTGTGACGTTTATTTCGGTCATCTCCGTTGTTGGTGTCGTCGTTGGCGTCGCTGCCTTGGTCGTCGTACTTTCGGTCTTTAATGGCTTTAACGGTTTGGTCACGTCCATTCTCGTCAATTTCGACCCTCACGTTCGCGTGGAGAGCTACACCCGGGCTACTCCTTCAGCGTATGATTCGCTGGCTGCCGTTCTCTCATCGCATCCGGACGTCGTCGGGTTTGCGCCGTTTGTTTCAGGGAAGGCAATGCTCATCTCTCGCAACGACATGCGCGTTGTCAATATTCGAGGCATTGACGATGAGCGAATCGGAGCGGTTTCGGGACTGAAGGATCGCATCGTGCTAGGTCGACTTGACTTGAGCGGCGAGTACGCACAGGGGATTGTGCTTGGTTTGTCGCTCGCGGATCGGATTGGTGCCGTCGTAGGGGATACGATTGCGGTCGTGAGTCCTGCAGGAGCTGAGCTTGCACTGATGCAGCTCGGCCAGCCTCTTGTCCAGCGTTTTCGCGTTGCCGGCATCTATGAATCGAATAACAAAGAGTACGACGCCTATTACGCCTACATCGGCTTGTCGGCGGCGCAGCGGTTGTTTCAGATGGGAGACGATATCAGCGGCGTGGAACTTCGTCTGACACACATCGATCGTGCAGCGAAGCTGAAAGACGAACTCAAGCGTCCCTTCGGCACGAGCATGAGAATCCTCACGTGGTATGACCTCCACCGCAATCTGTACTCTATGATGCGAGTGGAACGCTGGATGGCGTACATCATCCTCTGCCTGATCATCGGCGTTGCGTCGTTCCATCTTCTCGGCTCATTAACGATGACGGTCATCGAGAAAACACGTGATATTGGCATCCTCACGTCGATGGGGACAACCGCAAAACAGATCGTGCGTATCTTTGTTATGCAGGGACTTGCTGTCGGAATCGTGGGGACGCTCATTGGGCTTGGACTTGGGTACGCCGTCGTCGCTCTGCAAGAGCGCTTCCACCTTTTCCCGCTCGACCCTACGGTGTACATCATTCCCGCCATCCCCACCAATCTGCAGCTTCTTGATGTTGTGCTCGTTGGTGTAACAGCAATCGTGTTCTCGACCGTCGCATCGCTCTATCCTGCCCGCCGCGCCGCACACCTGATTCCCGCGGAGGCAATTCGATGGGAGTGACGCGCAAACCGTCCATACTGAAAGCGGTAGATGTGTGGAAAGAATACCAGACGGGAAAAGAAATGTCGCTCCAGGTGCTGAAGGGAGTGAACATGGAAGTGAAGGAGAGGGAGATCGTCGTTGTTGTCGGTCCTTCCGGTTCCGGAAAGAGCACATTACTGCACATCCTCGGAGGTCTGGATCGCCCAACGAATGGCGCCGTGTTTTTTGATGAACAGGATATTTCTCAGTTCAATGAGGAGGACCTTGCAGCGTTCCGCAATCGGTCAATCGGGTTCGTGTTTCAGTTCCATCATCTCTTGCCGGAATTCTCGGCGCTGGAGAACGTAGCCATGCCTGCGATGATCCAAGGCCGATCCCTTCGTGATGTTCAAGCAAGGACAGAGGAACTTCTGCGTGAAGTTGGCCTGGCTGATCGAGCCAATCATCGGCCGAGCGAGCTGTCGGGAGGTGAGCAACAGCGAGTTGCTGTTGCTCGTGCCTTAATGAATACGCCCCGGATTGTCCTCGCGGATGAACCATCCGGCAATCTTGATGAAGAAAATGGGCGTCTGCTTCATGGTCTTCTCGTGGGGCTATCAGAGAAGCTCGGACTTACGTTTGTTATTGCGACTCATAATCCCGACCTTGCCAAGCGAGCAACACGGATCCTCAGGATGGCAGAGGGGAAGGTTGTTCCCTCCCGCTGACGTTGGTTCAAGAAATTGGACTTGACTTTGAATAGAATTGGACTAAATTACTCTCAGACCCTGACAACAGTTATTCCCCTGACTGTTGTCAACCAAAACGGTCGAGCCCGGCGTTCCCCCCAGCGCTGGGCTTTTTGTTGATATCGGACAAGGAGCAACAATGGCACGAGCACAACGCAAACAGCAAACACGACGCAGCACGAAAGCTGACCGTTTGCCGTTCACCAAAGAGAACTATCAGATCATGGGTGCAGGTCTCGTGTCCATCGTTCTTGGGTACATTGCGTTAGTGCAAGAACCATGGGATGGCTTCCTTCCACTGTATGTTGCACCAATCCTTTTCGCGGTGGGCTACTGTGTGCTCATTCCACTCGGAATTCTTTATCGGAAAAAGGAATCTGCACCTCCGTCGGATCTTCAGAGTGAGTCCGCTTGAAGGCTTGAAATTCCATTCCGAAATCTCTATCTTGTTCGTGCGCTGTGTTGGTAGTTCTGTTCCGTCGGGCGTATCAGGAAAGGATCGAATGATCGCCAATATGTGTCCACCTATCGAGAATTTGACCCCATTGTTGCAAGCAGGCTTGAAGCGGTTCAATATTGACGAACCGTGGCACAAACAGTTTTTTCCTGATTTCGTTGCTCAGGTTGACGCTCAATTGCCAGCTGACGGCAAACTCTACACATCAGCGGTCATGAATCCGGGCTTCACCACGCCGGATGAAAATAAACTTTCGGTTGTCTATAGGTAGAAGTATTTTCATAGCAGAATATAATTATTGGTCTTGCAGGCAGGGCTGGCATGCAGGAGGAGCGCACAATGCCGTTGACAACCTCATTACCATGTACTCACCATCTGTCTCGTTAAAAACGAAGCTTGGAACGCACTCAAAATGGGAATATCTTGACGGCTACGGCGTTATCACAGATCCACGGCCTCAGTGGACTCAGCTTCGTGACCATCTTGCCGGTCAAGGTAAGTTCGAACACGGTTGGGTGCCGACGCTTCACACAGCATATCATATTATTGGCTGGGGACACTACCAGGCATCGGTTGAAGATATGCAATTAATTTTTGGCCATGCTAATAACGTCGGCGCCAACACTATCTTTATTTACGTTGAAGTTCCTGGTGGTGATTATGCCCCGCATGTGCTTGACAATGCCCTCTTAGCTACGTATCGAGCCGGAGGTTGGGTCGAGATGGAACAGCAAAAGACACAGGCCGTTTACTGCTGCACCCAACCAGTAGTTGAACCAACCCCTGAGTTTTGTGAGTTGTTCGAGATTCAATATTTTAATGAATTCCGATGGATTTGATTTCATCGCTCCAATTAGCTGATGAGCTGATTAAAAGAAAGGGTAATCCATAAAAAAGTACTGGGCTCATGAACATTTGCAAAGAAGCTTGACGACCTTTGCCCTCTTGGGACTTCTTGCTTCTCCTCTTCTTTCTTATACCAATTTCCAGTCTGATAGCGCAGCTCACAACCGTAAGTGGGAAATAAGCATCGAAGGAGGGGGAGGGGGGGTGCCATTTGGGTTGTGGAAAGAGCGTTATTCGATCCGAGCCGGAATTAGTTATGAGATTCACCACTCTATCTGGGGGCATGTATACTGGGAATATCGAAGGTACGACTCCTACACCATCTTGGGAGACCATTGGAAAACGATCTTCGTGCGCAGTTATCCGAGGACGGATGTGGCTGCTTATCTTTCTCTTACTGTCTTTGGTTTCTTTCAATACGGGGTTGGTGCTGTAGCCCAATTCCACGAGGATATGTTATATCAAGAGATACACTGGTCTTTACGTCCTAACCCACCCTACGATACGTTGCGTGCCATCAGAGGATTGAAGCCCATATTCGTTGTCGGCATCAAGTACGATATTCCTCTTTGGTACGACTTCTATGTTCCCGTAGGTTTCTATATCGGGTATAACGGCATAACCTTGCGGGGCGGGCTCTCGAAGAGATTTTGACTCTAATGAAAAGGGCGGTCGGGACAGCCAACGGTCCTATTTGCTCTTGCACAGTTAAGCGCGGCGCATAACGCGGCAAACAACGACACTCGCTCATTTGATATGGCTGTGGTGAAGCTCGGACAAAAACATAGATGTGCTCGTTCCATGCCGCCCGCCGCTGAAAGAACGGATTTGTTTGTAGGCGGCGGTCGGCACGGCGTTGTTTGCCGGGACGATATGGTCACTTCTTGAAGTGCGCGCCAGCCACGAATGAGACCATTGATATTACCGGCGGCCTGTTCAATGAAGGTTGTGTGTTGCACGGGAGTGTGTCAATTGACATCGCTTGCTCAAAAGGCGGGCCTGTCCGGTAGACAGGCTGAAACGCTGTTTGTGTAGGCGGGCGTGTAGCTCAGGGGTAGAGCATCTGCCTTTTAAGCAGAGGGTCGATGGTTCGAATCCATCCACGCTCACACGTTGCAAGCAGCGGGAACTCTCATCGCTTGCGGTTGTTCTTAATCAATACCTCAGCCCGGATGGTGGAACTGGTAGACACACCGTCTTGAGGGGGCGGCGCCCGTTAGGGCATGCGAGTTCAAGTCTCGCTCCGGGCACCACCACTTTATCCATAACAGTAAGGAGTACGTGAGCATGCGAATCACAGTGTTGGCAATTCTCATTTTCAGCGTTGCGGCGCTGGCGTTTGGACAGGGGGCGGCGAGTGCCGGCACTCCTGATCCACAGAAGATCGAAGCGGACAAGTTGTACA
The DNA here is from genome assembly GCA_041695045.1 of Bacteroidota bacterium. Classification (GTDB taxonomy): domain Bacteria; phylum Bacteroidota; class Ignavibacteria; order UBA10030; family UBA10030; genus JBGFRR01. The sequence continues at coordinate 32,965 of JBGFRR010000074.1, read as the reverse complement.
ACGAAGGGAACGGTCTTTTCCGCGCAGGGAACTTCGCCGCGGCGATTGAGAAATACAAGGCGGCGTTGAATCTAAACAAGGATTACAAGTACTACTACCAGCTTGGTCTCTCATACAAAAATTCCCGCCAAAATGACAATGCCATAGCTTCGTTGAGAGAATCGGTTAATCTCAAGACCGACTTCGCTCCTGGATACAATGCGTTGGGCGGACTCTATCTTGTGAGTGGTGATTTTGATCGGGCGATTGAATCGTTCAAGCAGGCGCTCAGATACAATCCGCAATTGGAGCCGTCGAAACGCGGCATTAGCGAAGCATATGCTGGGAAGGCACAGCAGCTCTATGACAGCGGCAAGTTTAACGAAGCGAACGAGCTCATCAACGAGGCGCTCGAGGAAACCCAGGATAATCCCAAACTGTATCTGCTCGCTGCGCGCGTTTACAATCGGTTAGAGCAGCCCGAAAAAGTCATTGCCGCCGCTGAGACAGCTCTGAAGCTGAGGAAGCGAGGCTCGACTGGAGCTGAGTATTTCGAAATCGGTATTGCCTATAAAAAATTGGGAGACTTCGCGAAGGCGCGAGCGGCGTTCAATGAAGCCAAAAAGGATCCTGCGTACAGCCGGAATGCCCAGTACGAACTGGATGGGATCAGAGGGCGATAAGCCATTGTCATAATCGAGACTCGAAATCAAAAGGGACGAACGACTCATTCGTCCCTTTTTTATTGACTGACATTCGGTTTGATATTCCGGGATGCAATGAGACGTCAGAGCCTCTCGAACCGTGAAGTAGTCTATTGCCGCTTAACGGCATGCTGGATGCTCGGCAAGTTTCGTCGCGCAAAATCCATCATGAGCAAAACGGACAAGGCGGAGATAACACGGCTCAGAGCATCCGAATTCTTCTTTCACCTTTCTCTGCTTGCTGGAGTGCCTTCAATGTTGGAGGGCATGGAGCTGGTTGATCGCGTTTTTCCTGCTTCGCAGACAGGGAAAAAACAGCGACGCCCGGCAGCGGAAGTGCATCGCCGTGGTCTCACAGTATTACGATTTGAGGGGTTGTATGAGATTGGGCATTTCGGCGTCGGCGATACGGGGCATGCTCCAACGATTACAGAGAGAGTTTGGCGTTCGCACGACGTGTGCACATGGGTTGTTCAACGAGGTTGAGCACAAACACCAGCGACAGCAGGTTCGTTGATTTTCACTCACTGAACGCGTAACTTGCTTTCGTTATGGCAGAAGCAGCGGTGCACATCGTTGTCAAAGGCCTCGTCCAGGGCGTGGGGTTTCGATACTTTGTACATCGAGAAGCTACGAAGTTGGGGCTTCGTGGGTTTGTCCGCAACCTCTACAATGGCGATGTGGAAATTGAGGCCGAAGGAGATCGCTCGATGCTTGAAGAGCTGATTACCGCGGTGAAGATTGGGCCTCGCTCGGCTCGTGTTGCCGACCTGAAGCTCGAATGGAAATCACCAGACCACTCGTACCCCAGGTTCGACATCCGTTGACCTCCCATTTCCCGTGCGGCTTTCCCGATTGTTCTTGACAAACCTATGAACGCACAAACCCATCGGCGGTTTGGGATTGGATATGATGTGCATCGGTTCAGCGCGAATCGCAAGCTGATGTTAGGCGGAGTTCGGATTCCCCATCCCCGTGGACTTGAGGGACATTCGGATGCAGATGTGGTGCTTCACGCCATTTGCGATGCACTCCTGGGTGCTGCGGCACTTGGGGATATCGGAACGCATTTCCCCAACACGAGCCGTACATACAAGAACATTGCCAGTCTTGAGCTGCTCAAGCGCGTGGCGAAGAAGCTTGCCTTCCGTGGATACACCGTCGTGAATGTGGATGCGATGGTGATCCTCGAAACCCCGAAGATTGCCAAATATATCCCCACGATGGTGAAAAAGATTTCTGCAGCGCTGAAGCTCAAGCGGAATCAAATCTCCATCAAAGCCACAACGAATGAAGGGCTTGGCTTCCTCGGCCGCGGCGAGGGATGTGCCGCATTTGCCGTCGCCAGCATCGAGGGAAGTCAATAACGAAACGTGGAAGACTTCGTCCAACATCTGATGAACCTCGACCCGCTCTGGGTGTACATTGCCGTTGCGGGCATTGCGTACATCGAAAACATTTTTCCTCCGTTCCCGAGCGATGTCATCGTGGTTGCAGCCGGCGCCCTCATCGGTTTGGGGACGATCGATTTTGCGCTCGCGTTGTTCCTCGCAACAGCAGGCAGCACACTCGGCTTCATGACGATGTATTCTGTGGGTCATTGGTTCGGTAACGCAATCGTCGAGACTGGTCGGCTGAAATTTCTTCCGCGAGAAGGAATTCATAAAGCGGAAGGCTGGTTCCGAAAGTACGGTTACGGTCTGATCGTTGCCAACCGTTTCCTTGCAGGTACGCGGGCTGTTATATCGTTCTTTGCAGGTTTCTCCAGCCTCAAGTTCGGCTTGACTGTCTTTCTCTCTTGCGTGAGTGCGCTGGCGTGGAATAGTTTGCTTCTTTCCGGGGGACGTGCCCTCGGGAAGAACTGGCGGGCGATCATTCCACATATCGAAACATACAGCACGGTCATTACCATTCTCATCGGCCTCATTGTGCTTGGTGCAATCGTCCGCGCAATTGTGCGGAGGAAACGTGCAGGTGCACAACGTCAGTCCCCTCAACACATGACAAAGGATGCAACGGAACCTCGTGGCTGAATTTTTCTATTCGATAGACCGTGCGGTGTTTTACTTCATCAACCATTCACTCCAGAACCCCCTCTTTGATTGGTTGATGCCGTTCCTCACGGACTTAAACAAAAACAACCCCGCTCTCGTTGTGGCGGGCTTGCTCTGGGTGCTGCTGCTCTGGAAGGGTGGCAGGACGGGCCGCATTGCGGCGTTGCTTCTCGTCCCAACAATTGCGCTGAGCGACCAGTTGAACAGTTCGTTGCTCAAGTCCATCTTCGGGCGTGTACGCCCGTGTCATGTTTTAGCGGATGTCCATCTGCTCGTACCGTGTGGCAGCGGCCTATCATTCCCGTCGTCGCATGCGGTGAATAACTTTGCCGCTGCAGTCGTGCTCTCATCCCTCATCCCCAAAGGGATGTGGTGGTTCATGGCGTTTGCCGTTGCTGTTTCATTTTCGCGTGTCTATGTGGGCGTACATTATCCGTTCGATGTGCTTGGCGGCGCAGTGGTGGGAGTCGGCTGCGGTTTTTTTATTCTCATGCTGTTTCGCTATGGAGAAGTATGGCGGACGCGCCGCACCTCGTCAGCACAGACTGAAGAGGTGTCACAATGATAGAGCGCAGCGCCGTAGGCAATTCCGGCATCGGGTCAAACATTCTGCTCGCAGTCCTTTCCGGTGTGATGCTCGGAGTCTCGTTCCCTCCGTCTCCGCTCTATTCGACGGCGTATGTGGGACTCGTACCATTCCTCGTGCTTCTGGAGCGCCTCCGTTCATACACGCAGGTGTTGCGTTACACCTACCTCATGATGTTCGTATTCCATACGATCACGCTCTACTGGGTAGGCGGGTTTGTGCATGGGCGTGATACCTACATGATGATCTCAGGAGCCGCGCTGCTGCTGATTCATCCGGCGTTTTACTGGCTCGTCACAGTACCGTACTGGTTCATCAGGAGCCATGCCGGCATTGCGTGGGCACTGATGGCATTCCCCCTGGTCTGGGTAGCGTATGACTACTCACACGCGTCAACGGAGTTTTCATTCCCGTGGATAACATTAGGCAACAGTCAGGTTTACGATCTGTATCGGAGTCAGATCGTCGAGTTTGGTTCCGTGTATGCGCTCACGCTCTTGCTTGTTGCGTTTAACGTTCTTGCATTTGTTCTGCTGATTCAGCTTACAACGCGTTCGTGGCGATGGAGTTCGCGCCCGGCCGTCGTAACGTTCAGTGGATTGGTTCTGCTCTATCTCGTTCCTCTCTTGTACGGACGTAGTGTGGTACAGCGATACGAGATTCCCTCCGGAGGGCAGAAACTCCGCGTGGGTATCATCCAGCCGAATGTCGATCCGTGGGAAAAGTGGGGCGAAGGGCGTATGGCGAAGTGGGATTCGTATCAGCAACAGGTGCGGACGCTCTTGTTGGAAACGCAGAAGCTTTTGCAGGAGCCGCACGACCTTGTTGTTTGGCCTGAGACGGCGATTCCGTTTGAAGTCCTCTCGCCGCGCTTCTCGCATTATTGGGGGAACTATAAAGCCGCCATCGACGCGATGAACGTAGCAGTCTTTACCGGTTTTTCCGCTGTGGAGTATTTTGATTCGCTGAGTGCGCCCGTCACGGCTGTGCGAATGCGCGACTCCGATGTGTTTGTCGATTACTACAATGCCGCTACACTCATCCAGCCGTCGAAGCTGGTTGGAGAGACGTACAAAAAGAACATCCTTGTTCCATTCGCAGAGCGTGTGCCGTACGCTGAGACGTTCTCATTTCTCATCGAGCCGCTCAAGTGGTCGGTAGGAATCAGCGGATGGGGGAAGGGGACAGAGCAAACCGTCTATCAGCTCGAGACGAAAACAGGCAACGTCGGCTTCTCCGGTATGATCTGCTATGAGTCGGTGTATCCGCATTACGTACGGGACTTTGTGCGCAGCGGAGCAGAGTTCCTTGTGACCATCACCAACGATAGCTGGTGGGGGAACACATCGGGCGCCTACCAGCACGCGGCGTATGCTTCGTTCCGAGCGATTGAGACACGACGCTGGATTGTGCGCTGCGCAAACGGAGGCATCTCCGGCTTCGTTGACCCGACGGGGCGGATGCATCAAACGACAGACCTGTATTCTGCCGTAATTCTTTCGGGCGAGATTGAGGCCCGCTCGGATGAAACAGTGTATGTGCGGGTCGGCGATGCACTCGCACAACTCTGTGCGGTATTGGCGGGGGGAACTCTTATCATTGCATTTCTTAAGCGAAGACGAAAGCACGATGGAGCCGAATCCCCTCATTGACCTTCGCAGCGACACCGTCACACGCCCGACAGCAGGAATGCGCAAAGCGATCGCAGAAGCGGAGGTTGGCGACGATGTGTTCGGAGAGGATCCAACGGTTACGAAGCTCGAAGAGCGAGTTGCGGAACTCCTGAGGAAAGAGGCGGCGTTGTTCGTGCCATCCGGCGTGATGGCGAACCAGCTCGCTATGAAAGTCCTTACACAGCCGGGGGACGAGATCATCGTTGAGCGGGGGTCGCATATCTTCAACTATGAAACGGCTGCCCCCCTCACTGCTTTCGAATGTGCAGCTTCATCCCGTCGAGGGGAGGCGGGGATTCATTCAGCCGTCGGACATCGAAGCGGCAATCCGCCCGGACGTCTACTACATGCCGCGGACGTCGCTGGTCTGCGTTGAGAACACGCACAACAGGGCGGGAGGGACAGTCTACCCGCTCGAGACGATGGCAGCCGTTCGCTCGTTTGCGACATCCCATGGGCTGAGAGTGCATCTTGACGGCGCACGCATCTGGAATGCGTGGGTCGCGTCCGGCGTTCATCCGGGCGACTATGCAGTCCACGCCGACACTGTTGCGGTCTGTTTCTCGAAAGGCTTAGGCGCGCCTGTCGGGTCAGCGCTTGTGAGCACGAGGGGGAATATTGAACGGGCAAGGAAGTTCCGGAAAATCTTCGGCGGCGGGATGCGACAAGCCGGCATCATTGCCGCAGGTGCTCTTTACGCTCTCGAGCATCACGTCGAGCGGTTGGCAGAGGACCATCAGAAGGCGCGCGCGTTCGCACACCTCCTCGCAGACACTCCCGGCATCCACATCGACATGAAAACGGTTGAGACCAACATTGTGGTGATTGACATTGCGGAAACGGGAAAACCACCCGCAGCGGTCATTGCTCAATTACGCGGACTGGGAATCCTCGTGACTGAAGCGGGACCAAGCTCAATCCGAGCAGTGATGCATATGGACGTATCGATAGATGATGTCCATGTTGCCGCGGAATGAATAAGAAAGCACTTCGCTCAAACACATGGATAAAAAACTGTTTCGACATACCACAGAGATACGTGTCAGGAATTACGAGGTGGACTGGCAGGGGATCGTTCACAACGCGGTCTACCTCCAATACTTTGAAGTCGGCCGCATCGAGTATCTCAAACACTTAAAGGTTGAGCTGAACCACGACGTCATCCAGAGCAAGAACAAGATCGTCCTTGTGCGAAACGAAATCGACTACAAAGTCCCCGCTCACTTTGACGACGTGTTGCGCGTCTACACAAGAACTGCAGCCATCAGGAATACGAGTTTCGCAATGGAAGGCATACTGGAGCGGCGTTCGGACGGCGCGATCATTGCCGAGAATGTAGCCGTGCATGTGTGGCTTGATCCTCATACCAACCGTCCCAAGACCGTGAGCGATGATTACCGGAAGCTGATTCAGGAATTTGAAGGAAGCGCCTGCCAGATTTCCTGGCCGACGTACGACGTATGATGACGTTTGAAGAATTCCGTGCGCTCGCGCGCGAAGGGAATGTCGTCCCTCTGTTCGAACAACTGCTCGTCGATACGGAGACGCCCGTCTCCGTGTATCTCAAAGTTCGAGACACCAGTCCGTATTCCTTCCTGCTTGAAAGCGTCGAAGGAGGAGAACGCATCGGCCGGTATTCCTTCATCGGCTACAATCCGTTTATGACGTTTACCATTCGCGAGCATTCTTTTTTCATCGACACGTTTCATGACGATGTTGTAGCACTGCCGAAGCAGGTACATCCCGACGACCGTCCACTCGACGCGCTGAAGAAGCTCTTCAACCATCTGCGTCCTGTGCGCATTGCCGGTTTGCCGCGTCTCACTGGAGGCGCGGTGGGGTATTTTGGCTACGAATCAGTGCGACTCATCGAGGACATCTCCAAGGCTGACGTCGACGAGCTTGCGATTCCAGACGCCATCTTGATGTTCTTCGATGTTGTGCTTGTCTTCGACAACCTGAAGCACGAGGTCTCTCTCATCTCCAACGCCTATTGCTCCAGTCCGGAACTTTGTGAAGCCGACCTTCGCAAAGAGTATGAGAAAGCAGCTTCAGAGATTGAACGCATGAAAGACCTTCTCGTACACCAGAAGGCGCCGGAAGTCGGACGCGCGCAAACCAACGGTGCGCTGGAATATGTTCTCAGCAAGGAAGCCTTTTGCAAGAAGGTAGAGCGTTCGAAACACTACATTGTGGAGGGGGATATTTTTCAAGTTGTGCTCTCCCAACGATTGAGACAAAAGGCAGTCGTCGACCACTTTGACCTTTACCGTTCACTTCGTCTCGTCAATCCGTCGCCGTACATGTATTATCTGCGGATGAAGGACTTTTCCGTCATCGGCTCATCGCCGGAGATGCTTGTTCGTGTCGAGGGAGGAGTCGTTGAAACGCGTCCCATCGCAGGGACACGCCGACGCGGATCGAACGAGGAAGAAGACCGCACCCTGCAGGAAGAATTGCTGAATGACCCCAAGGAGCGTGCCGAACATCTCATGCTCGTTGACCTTGGGAGGAACGACATCGGCCGGATCAGCGAGTACGGCTCGGTGAGGATTCCGGAATTTATGGTCATCGAGCGCTACTCGCATGTGATGCACATCGTATCGAGCGTGCGGGGAAAGCTTCAGCGGGGCCTCTCGCCCATCGACGCGCTCTTCTCCTGTTTTCCTGCCGGAACGCTGACCGGCGCGCCAAAAATTCGCGCCATGCAAATCATTGCCGAATTGGAGCCGGTCACCCGCGGAGTTTACGGAGGAGCAATCGCGTATATTGATTTCTCAGGCAACATCGACTCCTGCATCGCCATCCGTACCATCATTGCGAAAGACGATGTGCTCTATTTTCAGGCCGGGGCGGGTATCGTCGCAGATTCTGTTCCGGAGCGTGAGTATGAGGAGACGATGGAAAAATTAAGCGCAAATTTGAAAGCGCTGCAGCTTTTGACTCAACCCATTTCCACACGATGATTCTCGTTCTCGACAACTACGATTCGTTTACCTACAACCTCGTACAATACCTCGGAGAGTTGGGGGCCAAGCAGACCGTCGTGCGAAATGATCAGGCGATGGTCGAGGGTATCCGGCGCCTTGGCCCGGACGCCATCGTGATTTCCCCGGGTCCCTGCACGCCGGCTGAGGCGGGCATCTCGGTCGATGTGATTCGCGAACTGCATCGCGAGGTACCGATCCTCGGTGTTTGTCTCGGTCATCAAGCGATTAGTGCGGCGTTCGGCGGAAAGGTGGTCAAGGCGCCGACAATCATGCATGGCAAAACATCCTCGGTGGAGCACCGCGGCGAGGGAATTTTCAAATCCATTCCGTCGCCGTTCACCGCAACACGATATCATTCGCTCATTGTCGAGAAAGAGTCGCTCCCGCCAGAGTTAGAAGAAACGGCTTGGACCGCAGACGGCACGATCATGGGCTTACAACATCGGGAGTATCCCGTGTTTGGCCTCCAATTTCATCCCGAATCGATTGCAACGCAACACGGGAAACAGCTGCTGAAGAACTTTCTCGCCTACACCAAGCGTTAATCTTCCATCGCTTCCTATCTTGATAATGTCGCTCCTAACGGAGCTTTTACAGTTTTTGAGATTTGTGTTACCAACATCTCGTCTCTAGAGATCCGGCCGAAAAGTGTTACCACAAAGTCACTACGGCACAAAGTGCCACAAAATCAAATCGTTTTTCTTTGTGTCTTCGAGTCTTTGTGGTAAGAAGTTGGGTTTTCGGCCGCGTCTCTAGAGACCCGGCCGAAAAGCTGAACCACCAAGACACAAAGACTCAAAGCGACACGCCTGCGTGCCGAAACGCCGCACTTCGGCGTGCAGGCACGAAGAAGTATAAAAACCAAAGCCTTACCTTTGTGCCTTCCCGCTTTCAAAACTACGAAAGGCGGGATCCCGTAAAGCGGGACTTCGTGCCCTGGTGACTTTGTGGTGAAAGTCGGGGTTTTCGGCCGCACCTCTAGGGGACTTCGCGGGCGCTTCGTGAAGAGTGCAAAAGCTCCGTAGGAGCGGACTTTTGGTAGACCCATCGGATAAAAAAATACATAGCCCCATAGAGGGCGATAGTTTCATCCCTTAATCTGTTGAAAAATTCTTTCTCAGGTGAAGCAGGTAAACTCGTACTGAAAACGGCTTGCATCTCGTCTGACGAATGCCTATATTAGAACCGTTGTCGAGAATAGCCCGGGTGTTCGGGCTATTTTTTTTGAAGAGGTATGAACGTCGAGCAAATCAAGCAGAAACTTGAGGAAGTGGCCACGCGCATTGTGGATCGACACGGAGCGTTCTATGTCGAACTGCAGGTGCGGCGCGATCGGGGAGAGCTGTTGATTCAGGTCTTTGTGGATACCGATACGGGTATCACCATCGACCGGTGTGCGGAGATCGGCCGCGACCTTGCCAGACAGTTGGAAGTTGAGCGTGTGCTCGATTCTCCGTATCGACTGGAAGTGTCTTCGCCGGGCTTAGAGAAACCCCTGCGTCTCCTGCGACAGTACCGGAAAAATGTCGGGCGGCGATTCCGGATTCGCGTCGTCGGGGAATCCGGCCCTCGTCCGGCGCCGGTTACCCTCATAGCGGTGGATGAAGACCGACTGACCTTCATGCCCGATGGCGGTGAGGCGTTTACCCTTACGTTCAACGAACTTATGGAATCGAAGGAGGAATTACCGTGGTGACGATGAGCGGCAGCGTGTGCTCTTTTGTTTGGAGGATGCAATGAATCACGAGATAACCGAATCATTTGCACAGATGGTTCGAGAAAAGGGGATCGACAAAGATATCCTCGTCGGCATTGTTGAAGACATCTTCGGCATGATGGTGCGGAAGAAGTACGGCCCGAATGCCAAATTCGACGTCGTCGTCAACATGGATAAAGGGGATATCGAGATTTACCTCGAGAAGGAAATCGTCGAAACGGTCGTCGACCCCGTAACACAGATTGATGTGAAAGAAGCTTCGCGTCGGACAGGTGAGGAGATGGAAGTGCGCGATGAGTACGTGGAGATTATCCCGCTCCAGAGCTTCGGCCGGCGGTTGGTGATCAGCGCGAAGCAGAACCTGAACCAGCGAATTAAAGAGATTGAGCGGGAATCGATTTACAACGAGTATAGTAACGCGCTCGGCGAAATCGTGGTCGGCGAGATCTATCAGATCCGGAAAGGACGCGGAGAAATTCTCGTCCTTCATAACAAGAATGAGCTGATCCTTCCACGCAGCGAGCAGATTTACAAGGAACGCTATCGCAAGGGAGACACCATACGCGCCGTTGTGAAAGAAGTCCGTAAGGTCGGCGGCAATCCGGTTGTCATCATCTCTCGCACCGACCCGCAATTCTTAATGCGCCTCTTCGAGATTGAAATTCCAGAAATCTACGACGGCATTATCGAAATCAAACGAATCGCTCGCGAGCCCGGCGACCGCGCGAAGGTTGCGGTCCTTTCGCACGACGACCGTATCGACGCCGTTGGTGCGTGCGTCGGCATGAAGGGCGTCCGCATTCACGCCATCGTGCGTGAGCTCAACAACGAGAACATTGACGTCATCAATTATTCTGAAGACCCCGTTACGTTTATCACCAAGTCTCTTTCGCCTGCGAAGTTGAAAGAAGTTCAAGTGGACATCGAGCAGAAGAAGGCCGCCGTCGTTGTCGCGCCCGACCAGGCGTCGCTCGCAATCGGAAGAGGCGGGCAAAATGTGCGCCTTGCGTCGAAACTTACCGGCTACGAGATCGAAGTCGTAAAAGAGGGGGGCGAGGAAGAATACGACATGGAGCTCTCCGAATTCCGCGAGGAGTTGGGAGACGTCCTTTTTCATAAATTCTTTGACGATGACTATACGACCGCCCGCGATATCATCGAGGCACCTCGCGAAGAAATTATGAATGCAATCGGCATCGAGGGCGAGAAGCTCGACGAGATCGTCGCGATGCTCAAGCGCGGCCTTGAGGAAGCGGAAGTTGAGGATGAGGAAATCGAAACAGCTGATAAAGATGCCGGGCTGACCTCGGAAGAACCCGCACCTCAGCCGGCGGAGTCGAGCGCGGAGGCTTCGGAGGTGATTTCCGAGGAGACATCGGAACCGACTGAGGAAGAAGAGAAGAATCCCGAGCGCTCTGCGTAAAACTGGCCGGGACTGAACGAAAGAACCTGAATGGCTGACCAAGCACAGAAAAAGATCAAAATCTACAAGCTCGCGACGGAGCTGAATCTTGCCAGCGACACGATTATCGAATTCCTAAAGAAGAAAGGATTCGAGGTCAAGAGCCACATGTCCACTGTCTCCGACGACATGATGAGGGTGATCATGGCGCACTTCAAGAAGGAGAAGGATGTGGCGGAGCGGCATCAGCGGAAGATTCAGGAGTTCCGTTCCTCGCGCAAGAAAGAGGTCGGCGAGAAGGTCGACAAGAAGCTTCCCGTTGTGACTGAAGAAGAAGTTGCCGTTGAAGAGCCAGAGCTTCCGCCCGCGCGGACAGTCGAGAAAGAAAAAGAGCCGGCGAAGACAGAGCCAGCAAGAACGGAAGTGCCGGCGGTTGCGGAAGAGCCACCGGTCGAGGAAGCGCCCGTTGAGATTCCGAAAGCGAAAGCCACAAAAGGCAAGGCGAAGAAGGAAGAAAAGCCGGTACGGAAGGGAAGCCCGACGAGTCCGTTAGAAGCCGCCATGGCTCGCGCTCCGCGTGGACTTATGATTAAGGGCAAGATGGACATTGCTCGGCCGGCCGATGAAACAAGCGAAGCAGAGAAGAAGAAAAAGAAGAAAAAGAAAAAGATCAGGGAGGAAGTGAAACGCGGAAAAGCCGCAGCCGTTGGCATTGATGAGGCGGAGGTAAAAGGGAAAGGACGGAAGAAGAAGAAAGTCCGGCACGCTGCCGTCGACGAAGAGGAGGTGGAGAAGGCGATACGCGAGACGTTGGCAGAGATGGAAGATACGTCGGTCAGCGCGCGGGCGGTACTCCGGAAACGCAAGAAGCGCGAACGCGAAGAAGAAGAGCAGCGCTTGCTCGAAGAGCAAGAGCGTTTGAAGACGCGCATCCGTGTAACCGAGTTTGTGACTGTGGGCGAGCTTGCTAATCTCATACGTATCTCGGTGGCGGAGGTTATCCAGAAATGCATGAGCCTCGGCATGATGGCCTCGATCAATCAGCGCTTGGAGAAGGATACCATCCAAATTCTGGCGGATGAGTTCGGTTTTCAGGTTGATTTTGAAGAAGAGTTTGAGCCAGAGATACTCCTCGACGAAGAAGACGACCCACCTTCGCTCGAACCGCGTCCTCCGGTCGTTACCATTATGGGACACGTTGACCACGGCAAGACGTCGCTTCTCGATTTCATCCGCACATCCAACGTCGTTGCAGGCGAGGCCGGCGGCATTACGCAGCATATCGGAGCATACGAAGTCTCGCTCGACGGCGGCAAGCACATCACCTTTCTCGATACTCCCGGCCACGAAGCTTTCACGGCCATGCGGGCCCGCGGTGCACAGGTAACGGATATCGTGGTGCTCGTCGTCGCCGCAGACGACAACGTCATGCCGCAAACGGTCGAAGCCATCAGCCACGCGCAAGCAGCGAGCGTTCCGATCGTTATCGCCATTAATAAGACTGACAAACCCAGCGCAAACCCAGACCGCATCAAGCAACAGCTTTCCGAAAAAGGCGTGCTCGTGGAAGAGTGGGGAGGTAAGTATCAGGTTGTTGAGTTATCCGCAAAGACGGGCTTCAACGTCAACCTTCTTCTTGAGAAGATACTGCTTGAAGCGGAAGTCCTGGATCTGAAGGCCAATCCCCATCGCCGCGCGCGCGGAGTGGTCATCGAAGCACAGCTTGACCGAGGCAGGGGGACGGTTGCAACGATTCTTGTTCAGAAGGGGACACTCCGGATTGGCGATTCGTTCGTCTGCGGCATTTGGAGTGGACGCGTGCGCGCCATGTTCGACGAGCGAGGCAATCGTGTTGAAGCGGCCAAGCCATCACAACCTGTTCAGGTTGTCGGTTTCGACGGCATTCCGCAGGCTGGAGACGTGCTCGTTGCGCTGCTGAGCGACCGCGAGGCACGCGAGATCAGCACCAAGCGCCAGCAGCTCAAGCGCGAACAGGATTTCCGCCAACGCCATGTCGTAACCCTCGATGATATCTCCCAGCAGATTCAGCACGGTCGGGTGCAAGACCTGCCAATCATCGTCAAAGGCGATGTGGACGGCTCCGTCGAAGCGCTCTCCGATGCATTGATGAAGCTCTCCACAAACGAGGTCAAGGTGCAGGTCATCCACAAAGGTGTCGGAGCAATTTCGGAAACCGACGTCCTCTTAGCGGCAGCTTCTCATGCCATCATCATTGGCTTCCATGTTCATCCGCACCTCAACGCACGACGTTTGGCCGAGCAGGAAGATGTCGAAATCCGCCTCTACAGCATCATCTATGACGCCATCAATGATGTCCGGAATGCACTCGAAGGCATGCTCGCTCCGACCGTTACAGAGGAAGTGACGGCGACAGTCGAAGTGCGAGAGACCTTCAAGATTCCTAAAGTCGGAACGGTAGCCGGCTGTTATGTGAAGGATGGAACGATCGCGCGCAACAATCGCGTGCGCTTGGTGCGGGACGGAATTGTGGTGTTCGAAAGCGGTATCGCGTCGCTCAAGCGATTCAAGGAAGATGTGCGTGAGGTCGACCAGAACTTCGAGTGTGGTATCAGCCTCGACGGCTTCAACGACATCAAAGTCGGCGACATCATTGAGGCGTTCAAAGTGGTAGAGACAAAGCGAACATTGGGGAGTGAATAACCGATGTCGGTGCGAACGGATAAAGTTGCCTCGCTCGTGAAGCAGGAGATCGGCTCCATCTTTCAACGAAACTTCAGCATGGCGGAGTATGGATTCCTGACCGTGACGGAAGTCCGTATGAGCCCGGACCTTAAGATTGCCAAGGTGTACGTCAGCGTGTTTGGGAATGCCGAGCAGAAGCGTGCAAGTATGGAACTGCTCGAAGGACAAAAGGGATTCATCCGTGCCGAGCTTGGGCACGCCGTTCGGTTGAAGTTCACGCCGACGTTGCTCTTCTTCCTTGATGAATCGCTCGACCGCGCGATGAACATTGAGAATATTCTCAACAAAATCCACAACGACGCGGCGAAAGGAGATAACGACGAGGGTTGATGATGAGAGCGGCAGATGTTCGGTCGGTTGCGAGCGACGAGGGTGCCGTCTTACTGATCGATAAGCCAGTGGATTGGACCTCGTTCGACGTCGTCAAGCGCATTCGATGGACATTCGGTGTTGCAAAGGCAGGCCACGCAGGAACACTCGACCCGCGCGCCACAGGTTTACTGATTGTCTGCACCGGAAAGAAGACGAAGACTATGCATCGGTTCATCGGGATGGAGAAAGAGTACACGGGAGAGCTCGAGTTGGGGATCGTCACACCGAGCTTCGACCTGGAAACCGAGGTGATCGAACGTCGGCCATGCGGCTACGTTACACGCCGGCAACTCGACGTGGCCGTTCGAGCGTTCGTCGGCAAGCAACTCCAGAAGCCACCGATGTATGCGGCTACCAAACTTCGAGGCAAGCCGCTGTATCGCTATGCGCGCAGGGGGAGAACGGTTGAGCGGCCTCAGAAAGAGATCGTTGTTACGACATTCGATATCGTCGAGGTCAAGATTCCTCACGTCCGTTTTCGTATCGTGTGCTCGAAGGGAACGTACATCCGCTCGCTTGTGCATGACCTCGGCCAACGCTTAGGATGCGGCGCAACATTGACCGAGCTTCGGCGAACACGGATCGGAGAGTTCGGCGTCGACCAGGCGATGACTATCGAAGCATTGGAGAACACGGCTGCTCGAACAGCGGCACGCACGGCATGAAAGTCGTTCATCGTCTTGATGAGATTCCGTTCAACAAGAATACCGTCGTCACGGTCGGTACGTTCGACGGCGTTCACGAGGCCCATCGCCGGATTCTGACGGAAGTGGTTCGGCGAACGTCCGTATTCGGCGGAGAAGGACGAAGTCTGGTAGTCACCTTCGACCCCCATCCGAAAGAAGTGCTTTCCGGTACGCCGGTCTCCTTGCTGACATCGCTCGAAGAGCGTCAGGCATTGGTCGAAGCGTTGGGCATCGACGTGATGCTTGTTGTGCCGTTCACGTATGAGTTTTCGAGACAGAGTTCGCGAGAGTTCTATGAGCAATACCTGGTGTATGGCACCGGTTTGAGCGAAGTCGTTGAGGGGTATGACCATCACTTCGGACGCGACCGCGAAGGAAGCGTGGAAGAACTCGTGCGATTGGGAAAGGAGTATAGCTTCTCCGTGGTTGCCATCAAGCCTGTCGTCATTGAGGGGGAGACGGTGAGCAGTACGCTGATCCGTAAGCATCTCATCGAAGGCCGCGTCGAGCGAGCCGCATTGCTGCTCGGGCGTCCGTATGGGCTTGGGGGTGCGGTCGTGCGGGGCGACGGTCGAGGCAAAGCATTAGGCTATCCGACGGCGAACATTCAGCCTTCGTCGCGCGCGAAGTTGATTCCAAAAGACGGAATTTATTTTGTGAAGGTTGTCCTGCAATCTTCCATCCACGCCGGTATGGCGAGCATCGGTGTGCGACCGACGTTTGAGACAAACGGCACACGGACGGTCGAGGTCAACATCCTCGACTTCGATGGCGATGTGTATGGTCAACACCTCCAGATCCAGTTTTTGAAGCGATTGCGGGACGAAATGCAGTTCGACTCAGCGGAAGCACTTGTTGAACAAATGCATCGCGACCGCGAAGAAAGCATCCGTTTGCAACAAGAGTTTGTCTCAATCTTTCAATAAGCGTCATTACTCAGAGATGTGAACAACCACACCCGCCTGCCAAAGAACAGCTTTTTGTTCGGCGGGCAGGGATTCACGGATTGGCCTTTGGCATGAATCAGACGTTTTCGTTTCAAGGTTTATTGTTTCACACAACCCTGACGAATCGCATCAGGACTGAGCGTAAGGAGGAAATCCATGTTGTTTGTGAACGGCATCATCGGTGAATGTGTGGTCCGACTTCTCATACACCTTTGTGCATCGATTCACAGGCAGACGACTTATCATTCAACATCGGTTTGTAATCCATGTTCATTTTCATCGAAGGAGCATCCATGTCAGTAACAAGGGAACAAAAGCAGGAGATCATCAAGAAGTACGGCAAGGGGTCGAACGACAGCGGACGGACTGAGGTGCAGATCGCCATCTTAACTGCGCACATCAACAGCCTGAGCCCACACTTCGACGTGCACAAGAAGGACCACCACGGTCGGCTTGGTTTGCTGAAGCTCGTCGGCAAGCGACGCCGGTTACTCGACTACTTGATGAAGAAAGACATCAATCGCTACCGAACCATTATCCAGGAACTGAATATCCGAAAGTAAGTCAGCGACCATTGGCTCCATCATGAGCGACGCTGAAGTACACCATTAAAGACAGAGAATGATGATTACGAAAGACGTTGTGCTCGGAGGGAAAACGGTTACCTTCGAAACCGGCCGGTTTGCCAAACAGGCAGACGGAGCTGTAATGGTACGCTATGCCGATACCATGGTATTAGCAACTGTGGTGAGTGAGCGAGAATCGCGGGAGGGTATTGATTTTCTTCCACTCGAGGTGGAGTATCGTGAAAAAACATCTGCGGCGGGAAAAATTCCGGGTGGATTCTTCAAGCGCGAAGGACGGCCGACGGAAAAAGAAGTGCTTTCCTCGCGCCTCATCGACCGCCCCATCCGCCCCCTGATGCCGAAGAAGTGGCGCAATGAAACGCAGGTGCTCGTCACCGTGTATTCGTCCGACCAGCAGCACGACGGCGATGTATTAGGGGCGTGCGCTGCGTCTGCGGCATTGATGGTGTCGGATGTGCCGTTCGATGGCCCGATTGCAGAAGTACGTGTCGGCCGCGTGAACGGGCAGTTCATCATCAACCCCACGTTCAACGAGCTGGAACACAGCGATATGGACGTCGTGCTCGCGGGTACAACGGATTCTATTGTGATGGTGGAAGGAGAATCGCGCGAGAGCTCGGAAGCCGATATGCTTGCCGCGTTGAAGTTTGGCCACGAAGCAATTCGTACACTCTGCCAGGCGCAGATTGAGTTGGGCGCGGCGGTCAATCGAACCAAGCGGCCTGTTGTGGTGCCCGAGGTTGAGCCAACCCTCGCTGATGACGTGCGGATTCTCAGCTGGGAGCGATTGAAAGAATTAAGCCGGACGGTGATGACGAAGGAACAACGGTCGGAAGCCACAAAGAAGGTCTATGAAGAAATACAGCAAGCGTTAGCGGAAAAATATCCCGAGAAAGAGGCCAGCATCGCCGAGTTGCTGCACGACCTCGAGAGCAAAGCTATGCGGTCGACGATTCTCGAAGAGTCGAAACGGCTCGATGGCCGCGGGTTGACCGATATCCGGCCGATCACGATTGAAGTCGGGCTGCTCCCCCGCACGCACGGGTCCGCACTGTTTACGCGCGGTGAAACGCAAAGCCTTACCACGACAACGCTCGGAACGAAGCTAGACGAGCAGATTATCGACGGCCTCTTGCCGGAGATGACAAAGCGGTTTATGCTGCACTACAACTTTCCGCCGTTTAGTGTAGGAGAAGTTAAGCGATTGTTTGTCGGCCGACGCGAAATCGGCCACGGCAATCTTGCCGAGCGCGCGCTCAAGAATCTCATCCCCAGCGAACAAGAATTTCCGTATACGATCCGCATCGTGTCGGATATCTTAGAGTCGAACGGCTCATCGTCGATGGCCACGGTGTGCGCGGGAAGTCTCTCGCTCTTCGATGCAGGCGTTCCGCTTAAACGCGCTGTCGCCGGGATTGCTATGGGATTGGTCAAGGAAGGGGAGAACGTGGCAATCCTCAGCGACATCCTGGGCAACGAAGACCACCTCGGAGACATGGACTTCAAAGTTGCCGGAACACGCGAGGGCATCACGGCTTTCCAGATGGACATCAAGATCAAAGGTATTTCATTTGAGATCATGGAGCGTGCAATCGAGCAGGCAAAGCAGGGACGCATGCTCATCCTGAACGAGATGAACAAGGCCATTGATGCACCGCGGCCCGATATTTCCCGCTATGCACCGCGTTTGCAAACCATCAAAATTCCGATCGATATGATCGGCGCGCTCATTGGTCCGGGTGGAAAAAATATTCGTCAGCTTGTGAAGGATTCGGGTGCCGAGATCAACATCGAAGATGACGGCACCGTAACGATCGCCGCAGTTGAAAAGGAATCTGCCGACAAAGCCCTTGCGGCAATACGGCGAATGGCGGAGGTTCCGGAGGTCGGTAAGGTGTATCAGGCGACGGTGAAGAAGATTATGGAGTTCGGTGCGTTCGTGGAAATCCTGCCGGGAAAAGAAGGACTCGTCCACATCTCGCAACTGGATGTCCAGCGTGTCGGCAAGGTGGAAGACATTGTGAAGGTGGGCGACACGATCGAGGTGAAGCTGATGCGCATTGACGAAGAAGGACGGTTGAATCTCAGCCGGAAGGCGCTACTCCCCGGAGGTGAGAAAGCTCTGGAGGAGATGAGCAAACCGCGCCCCAAGCGCGACAGGCATCCAGCCGGCGATAAGGGAAGGCCGCATCAGCGTCGTCGCCACTAACAGACGAGCGAAGATTCAACGAATCCTCACACGTATGCCGACAATCGTGTGAGGATTTTTCGTTTGCCAGGAAACACATACGATGATCCAACGAGTTGAACGGTCACGAGGCATTCGCGGTGAATTCACCGTACCGGGAGATAAGTCCATCTCCCACCGTGCACTCATGATTGCCGCTCTTGCGCAGGGCGAGAGCAGCATCGAAGGACTCGCGTTTGCAGAAGACACTAAAAGTACCTTGCGGTGTCTTGAAGCCTTGGGCGTTCGTCTTGAAGCGGAAGAAGAAAGGATTCGGGTTCGGGGCAACGGCCTCCGTGGTTTCCGACATGCCTCCGGAGTCCTCGATGCGGGCAACTCAGGAACGACGATGCGCCTGCTCGCGGGAATTCTTTCCGGCCAGCAATTCTCGTCTGAAATCACCGGCGATGGTTCCTTACGCAAGCGGCCCATGCGCCGTGTTCTCGACCCGCTGGCACGCATGGGCGCGAGGATCACCGGGACACCCGAGGGAACGGCGCCGCTTCGCATCGAGCCGGTCGACCGCCTTCACGCCATCACCTATGAAATGCCTGTTGCCTCGGCGCAGGTGAAGTCGGCGATTCTCTTTGCCGGCTTGTATGCCGATGGCACAACGACGGTGGTCGAAACTCTCCCGACGCGTGATCACACCGAGCGGATGCTTGGACTTGATACCAGAAAGCAAAACGGTAAGCACGTCGTCGCGATCGAAGGAGGGATGTCCATCGAGCCGCGTGCGTATGTTGTGCCCGGCGATTTTTCCTCCGCGATGTTTCTGCTAGTTGCGGGATTGATTGTGCCGCATTCAGGCATCGTTGTCCGCAATGTTGGTTTGAACCCCACACGTACCGCTGCGCTGGAAATCTTGAAGAGCATGGGAGCTGATGTTACTATCCTCGATCAACGAACTGCGGCGGGTGAAGTGATGGGCGATGTACGTGCCCGCACATCCTCCTTACGAACGAACATGGAAATTGGTGCCGAGAATGTTCCAGCGTTGATTGATGAGTTTCCTATTCTTTCCGTTGCTGCGGCGTTCGCTGAGGGGGAATTCACTGTTAGAGGGGCAGGGGAATTGCGACACAAAGAATCGGACCGTATTCAGACCATCGTCACAAACCTCAAGGCGATTGGCGTTGAAGCGGAAGAGTCGGCTGATGGCTTCCGGGTTCAGGGGACGCCATCGGTGCGCGGCGGCAATGTTACCTCAGAGGGAGACCATCGTATCGCGATGGCCTTTGCGATTGCAGGGTTGGCGTCGTCGGCGGGTGTTGCAATCGAGGGGGGAGAGTCGGCTGCGATTTCGTTCCCGGGGTTCTGGGAGTTTGTTAGCCGCGCACAAAGCTAATGTCGCTACACCTTGATGATTTGATGCTTGAACCTATCGATCACCATCTCTCCGTACAGCCAGCGCACGAACTCTAGCCCGTATTTATTCAGGAAATAGAGGATGTTCATCTCCCGCTCCTGCATGCTGCCCCGCGGCATGAAGTGGAGCGAAGCCTTGTCGATTTGTCTGAGCGACACCTCATGCTTTTTCTTTTGTGCGGCGGCGGTTTTTTCCTTCAGGCTATCGAGGGCTCCTTTCATCTTTCCTTTGATGTTCTCTAACGCGCCGAGCAGCGTGGGGTCGATAGACTGAATCCCTTCCGTCATCCCTCCGAGCGACGCTTGAATCGATTCCCACGTTTGCGCAAACAAATCATCCACCTTCACGTCAGAGATATCCTCAGCGACACGCTGCTTAAAGATCTCGGGATCTTGAAAGAGATCGCTCACCTCCATCGAAAATTTCGTCAGGACTTTTTCCACTTTCTCTTCTAGGATTGTCATGCTCGCACGCGGGTAGATCATCGGTTCCGGTATGTTGAACTCCTCATACAGCGGCTTCAATTGTGCGAAGTAGGCAATCTCCGCAGGGCCCGCAACATAAGCTGCCGTAGGCAGCAGGGAGTCCTGGCAGATGGGGCGTAACACAACATTGGGACTGAGCAATTCGGGATTGTTCTCAAGTATCGATTGAACCTGCTCACGGGGGAGGTGTTTGCGAGTTCCTTTGAGTCCGTAGCCGTTTTCGCGAGGCTCAAGGAGGTAGCGGCCGCCTTCGTGAAAGAGGAAGAGGTTAATCGGCTTGGGTTTGACTTGCGCGTGGTAGCGGCGCTCGAGTTCGGCACTCTGCTCGATGACGAGCTGACAGAGGCGAGGTGATTCGTTGAGGTCGCGGCGGAAAACCGGCGCGAGAAGCTTCTTGATCTCTACGTCGTTTGGGTCAAGGAAAATGAGGCCGGAGTCTTCAAGGAGGACGTTCATCAGGTGCACGAAGGCGCGATTGAACGTCATGCCTTTTTGGTACGCATCACGAAAGAGAGCGAGAACCTTTGGAGTGAACTCTGTCGTGAGGAGCGATGAAGCGGCAGATTCGAAGAAGGGCGTGAGGTTGTCGTCGAACTCCAGTATTCCCACCGCCCCGACGTTCTTCCCCGGTACCTTGCCCTTCAATTCGTATACAAGCTGTACGAGGTCGTTGTTTGCGTTGATGAGCTTGATGGAATTCACCTCTTCGTAGTCGTGGTCTTCCCCCTCGAGCCAGAACACCGGAGCGAAGTTGTAATCGGGATAGGTAGCGCGGAGTTTTTCAACGAGCTTGAGGGTGGTGAGCGTTTTGTAGATCGTGTAGAGGGGACCGGTGAAGATTCCTACTTGCTGGCCGGTAACGATTGCGACGGTGTTATCATTGATGAGTGAGTCAATGTTCGCGAGGGTCTTAACACCGCAGTGGAAGTTTCTGTTCTGGACGCTGAGGATGTGGGCAATCGTCGAGCGGTCAAGTTGTCTGCGACATATGCGTTCGAGACACTCCCGCCATGCCCGGTCTTCGCGATAGTTTCCGTTATAGTACTCACTCACATTACGAAAATCACGGATGTAATCGACAAAGAGGCTGGAGAAGGCGGATTCAGTCGTCGGGAGGTCGGAAAAGTCGATAAAGGCCATAGTCGAGATGACGGGAGAATGCACTGCCAATATAGCACTTTGCCGATGAACGTGCAAGGAAGCGTTCGCTTTCCGCCAAACACGGTAGGAATTCACAAGCTTGCATGATGAGCATTCGTCAATCTGACTCTTGGATCGAATCGATCAGTGATGAACGGTTGGTCAAAGTGTCTGCGTTCTACTTCCTTGTGTTGTCGATGAGAAGTCGCGTCGCAGGATTTCTTTCTTTGCGCGAGACAAGCACAGTTTTCCATGTCCAAACCTGTACTCACTGAGCCAGGGAATAAGCGGAAGCATCGGAGTTTGTCTTCATGCATGATAAAGTCGTAATCATAATCGGAATTCTTCTTGACAAAAGGGGGAGTCTTTGCTATATTGACCCCGCATTTACAGGCTGTTTTTGCTCATTGATTGTGAGAGGCACCCCTATTTCATGAGCGAGGTTCAGCAAGCCCAGCGCCCCACTGCTGAGGCACCGAAGAAGAAAAAGAAATCCCCGCTTGTCGCTATCGTCCATCCGGAAGGCTGCACCGGTTGTGAGGTGTGCATCGAGTTTTGCCCCGTCGACTGTCTCTACAAAGTTCCCGGTCCCGAACATCCCGAAGAGCACGGCTTCATCAGCGTCAACGGCATTGTTGTCGTTGATGAAGAGGTCTGTATCGGTTGTAAGCTCTGTGCAAAGTATTGTCCGTGGGAAACGATTGACATGGTGAAGCGAGTGGAGGAAGTTGGAGTAGCAGCTTGACAGTCAATCTGGCATCCTGAAGACCACACGAAAGACCACGATGGCAGATCAGGTTACAAACGAAGTCGGAAAAATCTCGGCAGAAGGCGGAACAGTTGAGAGAGAGAAAGCTCCCGCCACACCTTCCGAGCCCCAGATCTCCGCAGCACCCCTCCCTCGAAAACCCAAACAAGACAAAGCTCCTGAAGACGACCCGGGCATCTGGCGGTTGAGCCGCCGCAACCTTCTCACGCTGGCGGGGTGGCTCGGTTTTTTCGGATTTATCATCACCTCGACTGTTGGCGCTCTCCGCTTCATGTTTCCAAGAGTTTTATTTGAACCCTCAGCAAAGTTTAAGGCTGGATTTCCTCGGGACTATGTCATTGGCGAGGTAAGCGAGCGTTTCAAGGACGAAAAGCGCGTATGGATCGTGCGAGAGAAGGAGGGCTTCTATGCGTTGATTGCCATCTGCACGCATCTCGGTTGTACACCCCGGTGGCTTCCTTCCGACAACAAATTCAAGTGCCCATGCCATGGAAGCGGTTTCTACCGTACGGGCGTCAACTTCGAAGGCCCGGCACCACGGCCGTTAGAGCGCGCAGCCATCCACCTTGCTGATGATGGACAGATTGAGATTGACCGCAGCATCAAATTCTTGTACGAGAAGGGGGAGTGGGGACGTGCGGGATCATTCCTCCAATATACAGGCTAACGAAGGAGCGTTTGCATGTTTGAGCAACTCAAGAAAACCGAAATCTACAAATCGATCTTTCGCCACTCGTATCAGGATACGCAGCGCAACCGGGCGCTCCAGATTGTCGATAACGTTTTTCTTCATCTCCATCCGGTTCGCGTTCCTCGTCATGCCACCAACATCGGCTACACATGGGGCATGGGAGGCATCACCTTCCTGCTCTTCATTATCCTGACCATCACCGGCGTCATCCTCATGTTCTACTATCGCCCTACGGCGCAGTATGCGTATGAGGATATGAAGTATCTGATGAACGACGTTCCCTTCGGCCCGCTGATTCGCAACATGCACCGATGGGCAGCCCACGCGATGGTGCTGACGGTCATGCTGCACATGTTCCGTGTATTTCTCACCGGCTCCTATAAACCTCCGCGGCAATTTAACTGGGTCGTCGGCGTGATCCTTCTCGTTTTGACGCTGCTGCTCAGTTTCTCCGGCTACCTGCTTCCGTGGGATCAGCTTTCCATTTGGGCGGTAACAGTGGGAACAAACATGGCACGCGCGACGCCGTTGCTTGGACATGAAGGGCCGTTCGGTCCAGAACTCGGTATGCGCATCGACAACGATGTTCGCTTTGTGTTGCTTGGCGGAACAGAAGTCGGGCCGCCGACGCTGCTGCGCTTCTACGTCGGCCACTGTATTTTCCTCCCGCTCATTGCTGCCATCTTCATGGCCGTCCATTTCTGGCGCATAAGGAAGGATGGGGGCATCTCCGGACCTGAAACAGGAAAAAAGTTTTAACATGAGCATCGCATGAGTCACGCTGGCTAATTCTTCACCACGATCGCTATGGAACAATTTCTCGAAATCATCTCCAAGCCGGACAATATCCCCATTGTTCTGCTGCTCCTGTCGGTCATCTACTTCACATGGCTCTATGGGGTGAAGGCGAGGAAGAACGACTCGCAGGAGATCCCCGAAGAAGCCAAGATGGACGATAAGGTGCAGGTTTGGCCGTATCTGGTGCGCGTCGAGTTCCTCGCGACGATTGCGGTAATGGTGATTATGGTGGTCTGGTCCATCACGATCGATGCGCCGCTTGAGGAACCCGCGAACCCCGCGCTTACGCCGAATCCCTCCAAGGCGCCGTGGTACTTCCTCGGCTTGCAGGAGATGTTGGTGTACTTTGACCCGTGGATAGCCGGCGTTGTCCTCCCGACGCTCATCATCATCGGACTTATGGCGATTCCGTATATCGATATTAACGAGAAGGGGAACGGTTACTACACCTTCAAAGAGAGAAAGTTTGCCGTGCTGACGTTCTGCTTCGGGTTCATTATCCTGTGGGTTATGCTTATCGTTCTCGGCACGTTTCTGCGCGGGCCCGGGTGGAATTTCTTCTGGCCGTGGGAGAAATGGGATCCGCACTACGTTGCCGTGTTAACGAACGTGGACTTCTCAGAGTATTTCGGAATTCCGACATACTTTCCAGACAATTCGCTGAACCCGGTCGCGTTCATGTTCGGTGCAGTCTGTGTCGGCGGGTTCTATTCCATCGGTGTGTTCTACTGGTTGAAGAAGCGGAAGAAGGATTTTTTCCAGCGCCTTGGCCTGCTTCGGTACAGCATTGTCGCGTTTCTGTTTTTGACGATGATGGGGTTGGTGGTCAAAATTTTGCTGCGGCTCGGCCCCCCCATCTTTGGCCTCAATCCGGTGAAGTATGTGTGGGTGGCTCCGTGGTTCAACGTCTAATGTTTCATTCCACCACTGATTTGCACTCCTAAGAGAAAAACGTCGATGTTCGAAAAACGAGCTCAAACGCCTGTCGAACTCCGCAACTACAGCACGTACTACCTGATCTTCAGCGGCATTCTCTTTCTTGCAACCGTCTGGTCGGTGTGGGATGAAGTGATTACGCGACGTCCATGGAAAGACTACCAGAACGAATACAACCGTCTTCTCGTTGCGAAGCTTACAGAGAAGCGCCTGGAAGCGCTCAATACTATTGATAGTTCTGAGGTTGTGCGACTTGGAAACGAGCTTGCAGCAGCGCGTGCAGCGAAGGAATCCGTCGAGTATCGTGAAGCTGTGGACAAGAAAGATACGCTCCTACGTGACCTCGATATCGCTACGCGCGAATGGCGTTTTGCGCGCAGCCGTTCCGATGCAGCGTACTATACATACCAGAAAGCCATCAAGGAGGGACGCGACGCAGCTCGTGAGAAGGCTGTTGTCGACAAGCATGACGCGGACATCGAACAATACTTCAAGGAAATGGAGGATCTCAACAAGCAGATTGCAGCGCTTGATGAGACGATTAACCGCTATCGAGATGAAGTGATGCGACTTGAGGTGGAGCATGCTGCGTTGTTTTCGGAAGTCTCGGCGCTCGATTTGAAGCTCGAACGTGCCCGGCGTGCACCGGTGCAGATTCGGCAGGTCGTGCTGAACGATTTTGAGTTCACGCCGTTCCAGGAGATCAAGGCCCGCGTCGACCGCTGTCAGACATGTCATGCCGGTTGGGCAGAGCCGTTGATGGAAGACGCGCCGCATCCTTTCGCCCAGCATCCGCTTCCTGAACTCCTTTCCGCCCACAATCCCGAAACATTCGGCTGCACACCATGTCATCGCGGTCAAGGTCCGGCGCTCACGGTCGGCTTCGCGCATGGCTATGAGGATAAGTTCTGGGAAACGCCGCTTCTCAAAGGTGTCGACGTCTACGCAACGTGCAACACATGCCACTCCAGTGAATCAGTCTTGAAGCACGCAACACCCTTTACGAAAGCCAAGCAGCTCATCATGGAGAACGGATGCTACGGGTGCCATGGTGTGAAGGGCTATGACGATATGCCGAAGATTGGCCCACCGCTCAACGAGCTCCTGGCCAAAACGACGCCCGAATGGATTTACAGCTGGGTGAAAGAGCCGCACGACTACAATCCCAACAGCCGAATGCCGAGCTTTGAGTTTACCGACGAACAGGCTGAAGCAGTTACGGCATACTTGGTCAGCATCTCCCAAGAGTCAACGTATAGACCCATGCGTGCACGCGGAACGTACGCAGGAGGGAGCGGGGCGGCCGGGAAAAGAATCTTCGAGACCGTGGGCTGCGTTGCATGCCATGTCGTTGGTGGGAACACGACTGTGCGCGATGCACGCGGTACCAGCTACGACATCGCGCCAGAGCTGACACGCCTGGGAAGCAAGGTCAATCCGGATTGGCTTTTCGATTGGGTCAAAAACCCGCGTAACCATAATCCCGAAGCGCGGATGCCGAGTCTTCGTCTCACCGACGCTGAAGCACGCCACATTGTTGCGTACTTGATGAGTTTGAACGATACCAACGCACCGGATCGCCGCACCCTTGATCTTGCTAACCCTGAAAAGATCGCTCAGGGCGATAGAATCATCCGTGAATACGGTTGCGCCGGTTGTCACACAATCAAAGGGATGGAGAACGAAGGGAAAGTGAGTGTCGATCTTTCCGACTTTGGGCGCAAGAAGGTTGAGCAGATGGACTTCGGTAACACCCGTGAATTGCGGAAAGGCTCGGATGTCGAGTACCAGGAGAACCCGGACGGCACGGTCTCGCTCCTGCGCACGTGGTCTGCATGGGTCTATGGAAAGCTGAAGAACTCTCGTCTCTACAAAACCGACCGCATCGATCAGAAGATGCCGGTGTATAATTTTTCCGAGGAGGAAATCAAACTGATCCGAATGTTCCTCTTGAGCATGACGAGGGATGTTCCGCTTCCAACGTATCAGCGTACGTTTGACAAACGACAGCAGGAGATTGAGACGGGTCGTCGGTTAACGATGCGCTACAACTGCATGCAATGTCATAACATCGAAGACCGCGGTGGCTATGTTGTGCCCATCTATGAAGAAGAGGCAATGGGTCCGCCAATCCTCACAGCAAGTCAGGGTGCGAAAGTGCAGGAACCGTGGTTGTATTCATTCATGAAGTCGCCCAGCACCATTCGACCGTGGCTCGACATCCACATGCCGACCTTCCCGCTGACCGATGACGAGGTAACCATCGTGACGAAGTACTTCCTCGGGTTGTCGAACCAAGACCTCAAACTTCGTGACTACTCGGCAACACCCATTGACCAGAAGTATTTTGATCCGGGACGGAGACTCTTTGAGACCTATCAGTGTGCAAGGTGCCATCCGTCCGGCCCCGTTCGTGCCGGAGAGCTTACCGCCGCAGAATTGGCGCCCGACTTGACGATGGCCGCGAATCGTTTGAAGCCGGAGTGGATCATCGATTGGCTTGAAGACCCCCAGGCGTTGCAGCCGGGGACGCGTATGCCAACGTACTTCTTCGACGGTCAGGGGCCCGACCGAACGATCTTTGACGGAAAGGCGGACGAACAAATTCAAGCGTTGAAAACGTACGTATGGAGTTTGGGTCGCCGGCAACAAACGGCACAACGGTAGAGAGTCGGTAGGTAAACCACTGAATCACTTGTTCATCGAGAGGAGTCTGGAATGACCATCAAGCGAAGCATTACAACGGGATTGTTCATCATTGGCACAACAGCAGTGCTCATGGCTGGTGATGTAACGGGGAAGGTATCCTTCTCCGGAACTGCTCCGGCAGCGCAACGATTGCGGATGGATGCGGATAAAGTCTGTGCACGAGCGCATAAACAGGCTGTGCTCAGCGAGGAAGTTATCGTCAACAAGAATGGAACGCTGAAGAACGTTCTGGTTTACGTAAAGGATGGCCTCGCCGGCAAGAAGGTTGACGCGCCGAAGTCGAAAGCGATTCTTGACCAGATCGGGTGCATCTACACTCCTCGTGTGTTGGGAGTGATGGTTGGACAGGAGCTTGAAATTCTGAACAGCGATCCCACACTGCACAACGTCCATACACTCTCCAAGGCAAACAAACCATTCAACCAGGCGATGCCGATGAAAGGCATGAAGTTAACAAAGAAGTTCGACAAAGTCGAAACCTTCAAGGTGAAGTGTGATGTTCACCCGTGGATGGGCGCGTACATTGGTGTGTTCAACCATTCGTACTTTGCTGTAACGGGCGACGACGGCAGCTTTACGCTGAAGGGGGTTCCGGCAGGAGAATACACCGTTGAAGCGTGGCATGAGAAGTACGGCACACAGACGATGAAAGTAACCGTGCCGGCTACTGGCGCTGCGACAGTCGAATTTACGTTCGCGGGAAAGTAGGACCCGGTATTATCATTTCTTGAAAGGAGTCAATCAGTGGACCACGTCGTCACCGCAGGACATGACGTCCACGCTGCCGCACATCACGAAGAGGAGTTGGGGTTCTGGCGGAAGTATGTCTTTTCGCAAGACCACAAAGTGATCGGGATTCAATACGGCGTTACAGCACTTCTCTTCCTGTTCATCGGCTTCAGCTTGATGCTGATGATGCGATGGCAGCTTGCCTACCCCGGTCAACCGTTGCCCTCCGAAGGGTTTATTCTTTTCCCGGCGGCGATTGGCGTCATCACACTGCTGGTTGGCCGGTTCAAGCCCTCTCTCACGACATTAGTTGGCGTCTTGTTCCTCGGAACGGCAGCGCTGGTGTGGTACCTCGTTTCCGATGAAACGCTGATGCCGGGCGGCATCATGCTGCCTGAGCTCTACAACTCCTTCGGAGCTATGCACGGGACAATTATGGTCTTCCTCGGTGTCGTCCCGCTTGCCGTGGGCGCATTCGGGAATTACATCGTCCCTCTGCAAATCGGCGCGCCGGATATGGCCTTCCCGAAGCTCAACATGGCTAGCTACTGGTGCTACTTCGCAGGCGGCGTCATCATGCTGGTAAGTTTCTTCCTTCCGGGTGGGGCGGCGAATTCAGGATGGACATCCTACGCTCCGCTTTCCGTCACGGCAACAGTGGGCCAAACCTACTGGCTGCTCGGTATGGTGATGTTAATAACCTCGTCGCTGCTCGGTTCGGTGAACTTTATTGTTACGATCATCCAACTCCGAACAAACGGCTTAACATTTTTCCGTCTGCCGTTTTTCGTGTGGGCACAGTTTGTGACATCCTTCCTTCTGCTGCTCGCCTTTCCACCGCTCGAAGCGGCTGGCATCATGCAGTTGATGGATCGACTCGCGGGAACGAGCTTCTTCATGCCCAGCGGGTTGGTGGTAAGCGGGCAGATTCTCGACATCAGCGGCGGTGGGAGTCCCCTGTTGTGGCAGCATCTGTTCTGGTTCCTTGCCCATCCGGAAGTGTACGTGCTCATTCTACCTGCCCTTGGCATTGTCGCTGAGATTATTGCCAACAACACCCGCAAACCGATCTGGGGATATCGAGCGCTCGTGTACTCGGTGATTTTTCTCGGGTTCATGTCGTTTATCGTCTGGGCACACCACATGTTTCTGACAGGCATGGGAACCGTCATCAGCGCCTTCTTCCAGACGACGACGATGATTATTTCAATTCCGTCGGTTATCATCCTGACCGCGCTGTTCTTATCGTTGTGGGGCGGATCGATCCGCTTCAACACGCCGATGCTGTTTGCCCTCGCATTCCTACCGATGTTCGGCATTGGCGGTCTTACCGGTTTGCCACTGGGACTTGCTCCAACCAATATTCATCTGCATGACACATACTACGTCATCGGGCATTTCCACTATGTCGTTGCTCCGGGAACGATCTTTGCTCTCTTCGCCGGCATCTATTACTGGTTCCCGAAGTTGACAGGAAGAACGATGAACGAAACGCTCGGTAAGATTCACTTCTGGGGCTCGTTCGTCTGTATGAATTTTATTTTCATGCCGATGTTCATCCAAGGCCTGGCTGGAGTCTCTCGACGTCTCTATGATGGCGGCGAACAGTACGCCCACGCCCAAGGTGTCCTGTACCTCAACGAGGTGATGTCGGTGGCGGCATGGGTGCTGGCGATCTTTCAGGTGTTCTTTATCATCAATTTGTTCCGGAGCATGAAGCGGGGGAAGGAAACCTCCGACAATCCGTGGAGCGCGACAACGCTCGAGTGGGCAACGCCGACGCCGCCACCACACGGGAACTTCACAAAAATTCCGGAAGTTTACCGCAGTCCATATGAGTACAGCGTGCAGGGTCATTCATCCGACTTCACTCCGCAATTCGAACCAGAGAAGGCATAGCAGCTATGCAAATTCCCTATACCGTTTCACTTCGTCCTGATACCGGACTCTTCAATGCGAAGTTGGGCGTCTGGTTATTCTTAGCTTCCGAGGTCATGCTCTTTGGCGCCTTGTTTTCCAGTTATGTTTTCCTGCGCGTCGCTGCGCCGGAATGGCCTCATGGATACGACTTGCTCAACGTCCCGCTGGCACTCCTCAACACGATTGTTCTCATCTCCTCCAGCGTGACGATGGTGATGTCATGGGCGTCGCTGATGATGAAGGATTTCGTGAAATACAAGCGCTATATGGGACTGACGATACTCTGCGGTCTGATATTCCTCGTCGTCAAGGCGTTTGAGTATGGGGAGAAGTTCGCGGTAGGTATCACGCCGGCAGACAGCACCTTTATGGCTATCTACTTCACGTTGACAGGCCTTCACGGGTTGCACGTCGTGGGCGGAATCATCGTGAATACATACTTCTGGGGCCCAGGCAGCAAAATGTGGAAAAGAGAGCCGGAGCGCTTCACCAACCGTGTCGAAGTAGCCGGTCTCTACTGGCACTTTGTAGATCTTGTTTGGATCTTTCTGTTTCCCGTCCTGTACCTTTTGTAAGGAGAAACAATGAGCGGAACATCGGTTGAAGAAATCAAGAAACATGTGCGGACGTACATCCTCGTGTTCGTCGCGCTCATGGCGCTGACGATTGTAACCGTTGCAGTGTCGTACTTGCATCTTAGCGTCGGTTGGGCAATTGCGGTCGCTCTCTTCATCGCGACGATCAAGGGTTCGTTGGTCGCCGGGTTTTTCATGCACTTGATTTCTGAAAAGAAACTCATCTATGCAACGCTCATCCTGAC
The DNA here is from genome assembly GCA_041695045.1 of Bacteroidota bacterium. Classification (GTDB taxonomy): domain Bacteria; phylum Bacteroidota; class Ignavibacteria; order UBA10030; family UBA10030; genus JBGFRR01. The sequence goes on along the minus strand of JBGFRR010000074.1, from coordinate 1,951 downwards.
GTTCGTCTTCTTTATCGCACTCATGATTCTACCGACGTCGGGGTATTTGGATAAGGTGGTGAAGTAAGGATGTCGCTCAAAGCGTTTCACATTGTCTTTATTGGCGTCTCGATTCTGACCTGCCTGGGCGTTGGGGTGTGGCTGCTGATTCCGCCTCACAACGGTGTCGGAGTGCTTGAGCTTGTTGGAAGTGGGTTGTCGTTTGTAGCAGCGGCGGGATTGGTCGCGTATGGAATTCGGTTCCTGCGAAAATTCCGGCACGTGAGTTATATGTAGAAGAAGGAGGGACGAGTGATGGTTCGTTTGCGATGGATGGCGTTCGTTGTTGTGTTGCTTGTGCTGACCTCGTCACAAGCGTTCGCATGCCCGGTCTGTTATGTTGATGCAGAGTCGCCGACCGCGGACGGATTAACGTACGCAATCGGTGTGCTGATCGGCATCACGGGCGGTGTTCTTTCGGGCATTGTGGCATTCTTTATCTATATGCACAAGCGCTCGAAATTGACATTACACGGAAGCGTCGACGCTCCGAGCTTAAATTAGAAAGGAGTATTTCGCTCCATGATAGAGCTTCTGCACCGATTGGGTCTCTCCCTGGACGGCTCCGCCCATGGGCCAGAAATCGACAGCATGCTTGCCATCGTGCATTGGCTCATGCTGCTGTTGTTTGTGGGATGGAGTGCATACTTCGTCTACGTTTTGTTCAAATTCCGGCAAAAGAAAAACCCCACTGCGAACTATCATGGAACAAAGACACGTCTCTCGACGTATGTTGAGGTTGGCGTTGCCGTTGTCGAAGTTGTCCTAATTGTCGGCTATGCTGTTCCGCTTTGGTCTCAGCGTGTCGATGATTTTCCGCCGGAGGAACAATCGACGGTCGTTCGAGTCGTGGCGGAACAATTCGCATGGAACACGCATTACGCTGGCGCAGATGGTGTGTTCGGTAAGACCGACATCAAACTGGTCACGGGCATCAATCCGGTTGGCCTGGATCGAAGCGACCCGAATGCGAAAGACGATATCGTTACGGTCAACAATCTGAACCTGCCGGTCGGGAAACCGGTCATTATCTATCTAACGAGCAAGGATGTAATCCACAGCTTCGCGCTCCCTCTGTATCGGGTGAAGCAAGATGCAATCCCCGGCGAGCGCATACCGATTTGGTTTGTTCCGACGAAGACAACAACGCAACTGAAAGAAGAAATGGCTTGGTACATGTCGACCGATGCAACGCTGCGCGGAGCGGACCTGGTTGTCATGCAGGAATACACGAATCGCGAGGGAGAGGTGATAGCAGAGAAGTATCAGTACCTCGATTCCGAGCTGCTTGAAACTCTCAGAGCTGCAGGCTTACGGAGGATTTTCGTCTCTCAGGACCAACCGACCGAAATCTCGTGTGCACAGTTGTGCGGCTTAGGACATTTCCGCATGCGTGGCTCTCTTACGATCATGACGCCCGAAGAATATCAGGCCTGGCTGGAAGAAGAGGCATCCTACCTTCAGACGGACGATGAAGGGTAGACACAACGTGCACTCTCATTCACTGTGCCTTTTACGCCCGCCGTAAGGGGCACTGTGTTCTTTATGAAGGAGAAGATTCGTTGAGGTACAACAAAGCTCTTTACCGTTTTGCGGTTTTTACAGCAGCCAGCACGTTTGTTTTGATTATTGCCGGTGGACTTGTTACCAGCACCGGCTCCGGTTTGGCGGTGCCGGATTGGCCGCTTTCGTACGGGAAGCTGATGCCGCCTATGGTTGGCGGGATTTTCTATGAGCATGGCCACCGCATGGTCGCCACGTTTGTGGGACTCCTCACGGTTATACTTGCCTTCTGGCTCTGGAAAAAAGATGAACGAAGGTGGATGAAGGTGCTAGGGTTCGTTGCCCTTGCCGCGGTCATTACACAGGGCCTGTTAGGCGGGTTGACGGTAATACTCCTTCTTCCGACGGC